>NZ_JAMPLI010000089.1:0-10394 GCF_039962475.1 Leptolyngbya sp. GB1-A1
TCCTGCCGATAGCGAGTTAATTCCTGAGGAGAGGGATAATCCTGCTTGAGAACTTTGGCAATCACTGCACAGTTATCTTGCTCTCTGATGCCCCGATACACCAAAGAAGCTAAGCTCTCATAGATTTTGCTGTGGATAGTAATTCCAGGCAGGGTAATCATTGAATGCTCCCCGATGAAGGACTGTCATCCGTTTTCCAAAGTATATCGCTTGCCAAACTCCAGGATATAAAGCTCCTTGTATAGGTCTTTATATCCTGACTTGTAATTGCTCAACTCAGTAGCCAGTCAGACTGGTGTGAGGCAAGGGCATGGGGAATAGCCTGGAAGGCAGAGATACTCTGACGGCGAGCCGTATTCACCAACGACCACACCTAGGCGAACAACTCCGCACCCCAATCGGAGCAAAAGCCATGGGTGACCTTGCGAAAAACCACGCTCCAGCGCATTGCCTGTTCACTGGAATGATTGGTCGGCGGCACCGTCTCATTGTTGAGGAACAGCAGCAGGCGCTTCTCAATAGCCGAGTAGTGCCTGAAAAATTGCTGTCCCTTAGGGGACTAGGGCTTCAGATTCAAGATCTCCCGCAGGCTGCCTCGGAATCGAGAGCTGTATTGCTGAAGCGTTGAGGCAGCCAGGGTCTGTCGTCGGTTCACGGCAATAGCTCGTAGTGACAGCCGCTTCATCCGGGGGCAAACAGGTCTCGCCCGCATCAAAGGTCTGGGACATCGCTACCGGATTTTGCATTCAGACATTGATGGTCGATCGGTTGTATGAATGTACTTTCGATCAAATTCGGACTCTAACTTAAGTTAGAGCCAGCCTTCTACTCTGCGATGGCATGGTTACTCTATCAATTTGCACTGTAAAGAATTTAACTTGCTGTAGGCGACAGCTTGAAGGCGACCACCTATATTGAATTTGTGCAAACAGTCATGCAAATGGATTGAGCAAGTAAATTGCACGGTTTCATGCTTGAAGGCATGAATATTCAAGGTGCAACTGGGCGAATGCTCTTTGGGCACGTGACACGAAAATCTTAACTCTGTGCTTAACTTGCGGAGCTTAAGTGATGAAATTTGGCGTTGTCTTGCAGACTTAGTTCATGGCGCGATCGCTTACGTCATCAACCCTTGAGGGTAAACAGACGTTTCACTTAAAAGCACAAGCAGAGATGTTTAGCTTTTGATTTCATTCTGCAATTCCTCATTCACCAATCACTCAAATAGGAGAATTACCTAATGTCTACATTCAAGTACAATCGTCTAGATAAGAATAATGCTGCGGTTCTACTGGTGGATCACCAAACTGGACTGTTCTCGCTTGTGTGTGATATTGGTGCCGCCGACTTCAAAAATAATGTGCTAGCGCTAGCAAGTGTAGCCGAGTTTTTCAACCTGCCTACTGTTTTGAGCACTAGCTTTGAGGACGGTCCCAATGGAGTCATCCTGCCCGAACTGAAGGAGAAGTTTCCTGATGCGCCCTTCATTCCGCGCCCCGGACAGATCAACGCTTGGGACAATGAGGAATTTGTTAAAGCCGTAGAAGCAACTGGTAAGAAGCAATTGATTATTGCCGGAATTGTCACGGATGTCTGTGTGACTTTTTGCACACTTTCAGCATTGGAGGCAGGGTATGACGTTTTTGTTGTCACCGATGCCTCTGGCACCTTCAATGAAACCTGTCGCGATGCAGCTTGGGATCGGATGTCTCGTGCTGGCGCTCAGTTGGTCAATTGGTATAGCGTTGTGGGTGAATTGCACCGTGATTGGCGTAACGATATTGAAGGGCTAGGTAATCTCCTTGCAGGGTTTAGTCCTGACTACAAAAACCTAATGACGAGCTATGCAGCAACATCAAATGCTGGCTCTGCCAATCGCGAACGCCTCATGACTCGTGTGTAACTAAGTGAATGCTGTCATTGCTCAGTGATCCAGTTCATTTGCGGCATTGCAGCAGCACTGGATGATTTCGTGCATAGAATAGGGGCGATCGCCAGCGGTTGCTCATTCGTCTCCGCTACATTCTTCATTCACAATCTGAGATTTATCCTATGACCCACATTCTCCATTTAGATGCGAGTCCGCGTGGCGATCGCTCCATCTCTCGCACGCTCTCTAAAGAGTTCATTAACCAGTGGAAAACCACTCATCCCAACGACACCATCACCTACCGTGATATTGGGCATTACCCTGTTCCTTTTGTGAGCGAAGACTGGATCGCGGCTGCATTTACTCCATCCGATCAACATACACCTGAGTTAGCCGCTGCAATTCAAATGTCCAACGAATTGATCGACGAGTTTTTATCAGCCGATCGCTACGTTTTCAGTATCCCCATGTATAACTTCAGCATTCCTGCCAACTTCAAAGCTTATCTTGACCAGATTGTGCGAGCGGGACGTACATTCTCCGTTGATGAAGCAGGTTACAAGGGGCTGGTTCACAACAAGAAGATGACGATCATTATGGCGCAGGGAGGAGCCTACCCCGAAGGTAGCCCGACTCATGCCTATGATCTACAAACACCCTACTTGCAACTCATTTTTGGGTTTATTGGTATCACGGATATTGAGTTTATCTATGCCGATAGCCTTAATCTGGGGGATGAAGCCCGTAATTTGGCGATCGCTAATGCCCAATCTGCCTTACAAGCAGCGATCGCGCATTAACTATCATCGCTTTTTGGGCAGATAAAGTTTTTGAGGTCATGTGTGATGCTAGATCCACTGGTTGTGGGTACCGATGAAGACACCTATCAGGTAACCGCCATTATTTCTCACCTCATCCGAACTGGACGTGAGCAGGGATATGAGGAGTGGTTGCACGGGATTGCGACGGCTGCTCATCAATTTCAGGGACATTTAGGGGTCAATGTAATTCGCCCCTGTAACCCCGCTCATCCTGAATATGTGGCAATCGTCAGATTTGATCATTACAACAACCTCAAAACTTGGCTGGAATCCAGTGTGCGGCAAGAATGGTTGGAGCGGTTACAACCATTGATTGAAAAGCCTGAAACCATTCAAACCCTGACAGGTCTAGAAACCTGGTTTACACTTCCCAACAAGCCTATGAAGGCTCCACCTCCGCGCTACAAGATGGCGATCGTGACATGGCTGGGAGTGTTTTTCACGATATCCATTCTCAATCGTTTGCTAGTACCGCTCCTAGCGGAGCTTCCGGTATTGCTCAGAACCTTGTTGGTTACAGGTCTAACGGTTGCCCTGCTGACCTACGTGATTATGCCGTGCCTCACTCAACTCTTTCGCAAATGGCTGTATCCCGCTTGATCAAGTACATATCTTGCACATTCACAGGAATCCTCCATGTCTTGTCAACACCTGAACGAACTGACGCTAGAGACTATGATTTCAAAAGCCAATTACCCGGTATTCCGCTGTGAGGAATGCCTGCGAGTTGGCGATCGCTGGGTACATTTAAGAATTTGTCAGACCTGCGGCAAAATGCTGTGCTGCGACTCGTCTAAAAATCAACACGCTCGCCGCCATTACGAAGAGAGCGGACACGCGGTAATCAGTTCAGCAGAATTGGGAGAACAATGGCTGTGGTGCTTTGCCGACGGACAACAGAAGAACTATTGATCACGCACCCCTTTTCTACTCGCGAGGAAACCACGATGTCAAATCAGCCTGCCCCAACGGATATTTGGCCGAGTCTACCCCTGGACGCATGGCAAGAAACCTATACCACCTTGCACATGTGGACTCAAATCATTGGCAAAATCCGATTTGCCCAAACTCCGTGGATTAATCATTCCTGGCATATTCCCCTCTATTTAACCGTTCGGGGACTGACCACTTCTACGATTCCCTATGGCAGCCGCATCTTTCAAATCGACTTTGATTTCATTGATCATGAGCTGCTGATTCAAACCAGCGAAGGGGCAAGACGAGCGATCGCACTCTACCCTCGCTCTGTTGCTGATTTTTATCAGACTGTGATGGAAACTCTGAGAGAATTAGATCTTCACATCACAATTAACACCAAACCAAATGAAGTCCCCAATCCAATTCGATTTGAGCAGGATGAAACCCATGCTGCTTATGATGCGGGCTATGCCAATCGATGCTGGCGAGTGCTGCTACAGTCCGATCGCGTCTTTCGAGAATTTCGCTCCCATTTTTCCGGCAAGGTTAGTCCGGTTCATTTTTTCTGGGGGAGTTTTGATTTAGCAGTGACGCGCTTTTCGGGGCGATCGGCTCCTGCACATCCAGGAGGGGTGCCAAACCTACCGGATGCAGTAGCGCAGGAAGCCTATTCCCAGGAAGTCAGTAGCGCAGGATTTTGGCCCGGAGCTGGATTATCATACCCAGCGTTTTATTCCTATGCGTACCCAGAACCCGATGGGTTTAAGCAGGCTGAGGTTCGTCCCGATGCTGCCTTTTACAATAAAGAGTTAGGCGAATTTATTTTGCCCTATGACGCTGTCCGCGAGGCAGAATCACCGGATCAGATGTTGTTAGAGTTCTTGCAAAGCACCTACGAAGCTGCCGCCAGGTTAGGCAACTGGAATCAAAAGGAACTTCAGCAGTTGACGTTTAAGTCGCAACTGCATTCCTAAATTGGCGTTTAACTGGCAGATCTTAAGTGGTGAAATGTAGGACAGTTTCGCAGACTGGTTTATTGGACGCTTAACCCTTGAGCGTGAAGGACAATTCCGATGAACCTACTGGCAATTACTCCAATTTTGGGAACCCGTCAGGGCATTCTGGCGCGATCGCTCCCCTGAGAATGCAGACAAACTAAGATTTCTCCTCAGCCTGGAAGGAACTCGTTGGCAATACACCAATGATGTTCAAAACTTGGTAGCCATCAGCCTCGACACCTTCCTCAATACCGGTCACTTTGCCTGGAAGAGTATCGCCCTGCCCCTCTGCTCCGACCTTTCCGGTAATAAGACCGCCGACTGTGGCACACCTCCTGCCAGCAGCCATCGCCTCCAAGCTCTTCATCATGAAGTTTGCGAGCTTCGGCTGCCATCAACAAACTGCACGCCCAGCACTCTTCATTGAGCGATCGCCCCATATACTTCTGCTCCAGAAAGCCCTCCTATTGCGCCTGAAATGCTTGTCCTTCCGGGAAACCTCGGTAATAATCAGATAGAGATAAGTGCAATTTTAGCCACTTGATTGACTCAAGCTATCCCCAAGGAGGAATGGAACAATAGCTCCATTGATTGTCAGCCCTAAACACATCATCTGTTGTGGGTGAATAGTCTTACCTGTAATCGCACATTGCTCATGTTGCTGTGCGATCGCCCTAAACGTGGCTCGAATATCTGACATGGATAACAATGGGGGATAAGAGGGCGATCGCCTATCCTCGGCTGAATACGGTCGCACCTCATCCACCCCCATCCGTTGTTCCACAAACTGCCAAAACACATCTCGAATCAGGGTTTGATAGCCCTGTTCACCAGAAATCTCCCGCAATCGCTCTTTCAGTTCAGGTTCCAGTCGGATACTCGTCACCTGCATTTCCGAAGTGCTACCCCGCTTGCGTGTATCCATAACCGAACATCCTAAATTTCAATCAAGGGTGGACAATTTAATACTACAAATGTAGTATGTAGACATTCGGATTTGTAATACAAATACTACAGCCTTCCATGATACGCATCCTTCTCACCACCTTAAGCAGCGCCCTGCAGTGCCGACCTCAACACGGTCTAGGCAGAGCAGCGGCGCTGTTTGCGTTTGAGGGGACGTATTGGTTTAGCGGCGGTAAATCCGTCAGAGAAGGCATTGATAGTAACATCGCCGGACGACTCAATTCGGATCAACTGACTAGCAGCGGGAGGTGCAGGGCGACCCTGACACCGACATAGGGAAAGCCATATTAACTTCCCCAACCCCCGCTCCTGGTGTTCAGAGGCGGGGGTTATTTTTTGAGGAGAAAACTCATGCAGACCGAGCAGCGACAGAAAATTCCAATACTTCAGAACCAGGTCGTGGTGTTTTCTAAGAACTACCTGCCCCTGGCACGAATTAACCTTAAACGGGCGATCGTGCTTCTGGTTACCGGGCAGGCGGAGACCCTGGAGTTCAGCAGCACCCAGCAATGGGAAGTCCGCTCTCCCAGCGTCGTACTACAAATCCCAGATCACATCCGGTTGATCAGTGGCAATCCAGAGCGGCATTGGAAAGTACCTCCTGTAAATCGACGGGAAGTCTTTCGTCGCGACAACCACACCTGTCAGTACTGCGGCAGCACCAAGCATTTGACGCTGGATCACGTGATTCCCCGCTCAAAAGACGGAACCCATACCTGGGACAACGTAGTGACCGCCTGCGAGAAGTGCAATTCATGCAAAGGTGATCGCCTCCTGCATGAAACCGGAATGGTACTGAGAGCCAAACCCAAAGCACCAATGCATCCAGCGATCGCCTTTGCCGAGCAGTTTTGGAAAGAACAGCAACCTGTTGACACCTGACCTCAAGCCTAAAAAGGAGGCACGATCGATGTTGAAGCTGAACTACACCGATGTTGGGCTGTACATGGAGCGGACCACGACCAACCCCGAACTGTTGATTGCCCAGCGAGTCCTCCTGGCAATGCGGTTAGGGCAAACGCTCCATGTTGAACCCGGTTGTGCCTCCTTTCTGCTGCCTGCGGATATTTCTGAACTGAAAGTGCTGGGGATGGCACTAGATCGGGAGTATGGCTCAGCAGCCACCCTCATTGCTGTAGATGAGGAGTTTGTGGAAGTTGGGCTGAGCGGAAGTTGGATTGCCGAGGACAAGGATGCTCACGAAGGGATGTTCTTGGCGGTGATGAGCAATCGCACCGAGTTCCTGATCTACAAACTGTGGCAGATGAGTGAAGCCCATATTTCCTCCCTAGCGTAACGGGGGGACCCAGTAGGAGAGGGCGATACAAGCATTTCTTTCCCGATCGCCCTCCTACTTAAGAAAAAAAGTTGTAGTACAGGGTTGACAACTTGTAGCACTTTTGTAGTATAAATGTAGTATCAACACTACAACCTCTCACAAAGGCGCTGTAGTAAACCCTCCGAACCTTGAAAATCGCATAAATGCCACCTTTGGGGGTGTAGCTTAGTCTGGCTCAAAGCAGTTGCCTGTCGAGCGAAAGATCGTGGGTTCAAATCCCATCTCCCCCGCCTTGTAGCATCGTGGACGAATAGAGAAGTCGCCGTGCCTCTCAAGCATGGAGAAGCGGGTGCAACCCCCGTCGATGCTCCCAATGAGGATGTAGCTCAGATGGACAGAGTGCTTGTTTCCGAGACAAGTGGTCACAGGTTCGATCCCTGTCATCCTCGCTCGTGGGAACGGATTGGCATCACTTGCTCCGAAACCAACAAACGGACGGTTGCAAGATTGGGGTTCAATTCCCCACGTTTCCACCAAATCTCCAGGTCGCCAAGTGGGAAGGCGTTGGTCTGCAAAACCAACTAGCGAGAGTTCGATTCTCTCCCTGGAGTTCAATTATTGCAGCGTAGCTTAATGGCAAAGCCCCAAGTTCATAACTTGGTCATTGCGGGTTCAATTCCCGCCGCTGCGACCAATGCACAGATGGTGTAACGGCAACATTGCGGTCTCCAAAACCGTTGTTCGAGGTTCAAATCCTCGTCTGTGCGTTCTACGGTGTGCCCTCATCCGAGAAGCCTACATACTGGTCACTCGCCTAAACGGCGAAGTAGGTTCGACTCCTACAGCCTCCGCTAACTTGGAGGCTGAAAAAACAGCTTCTCAAACTTGCACGCTGTAGAAATCTCAAAGTTTGGTGCCGTAGGCAAATTGGTAAAGCCGTCGATCTTTCAAGTCGATGCTTGCGGGTTCAACTCCCGTCGGCACTGCCAAATTCAACATGGGTCGGCTCGCCTATCAGCGTGGGCAACTGTCTGTAAAACAGCCGCTTCTTGCGTTGCAGGTGCGACTCCTGCCCGACCTACCAATTATGGAGAGTAAATCGATCAGGCGATCGGCGCTGTTTGCTAAATAAATGGATGAACAATTGTGGTTCGACTCCACTGCTCTCCGCTGCGTGAGGACGTGGTGTAACTGGATGAACATCTCAGATTACGAACCTGAAGAGTGGGGGTTCAAGTCCCTCCGTCCTCGCCAATCATGGAGGGTACCGCTGAATGGTCGGCAACTGGTCTTGAAAACCAGGGTAGTCCTTGGGCTAGGGGTTCGATTCCTCTGCTCTCCGCTTGTGGGAAGTTGGTGAAGCTGGTGCTCACGTGCCGCTGAAGACGGCGAGAAGGCAGTTCGATCCTGTCACTTCCCACTCATTGCCCCATAGCTCAATGGCGGAGCGGACGGCTGTTAACCGCACGGTTGCAAGTTCGACTTTTGCTGGGGCAGCCATTCATTGCCGAGTGGACGACATGGAAAGTCGCTGTGACTCTGAATCACGGAGACGCTGGTTCGACCCCAGCCTCGGCATCCAATCTTATTGGGAAGTACGCAAACAGGTAAAGCGACTTGACTTTGAATCAAGTGTTTGAGGGTTCGATTCCTTCCTTCCCAGTCGGGGGACATGAGAGGTTACTGGGTCAATTTCTCTATCCTCCTGTTTCATACTCCTGTAGCCCAACGGAAGAGGCGACTGTCTCAAAACCAGTCAATGTGCGGGTTCGACTCCCGCCAGGAGTACCAATTATGCTGCTGTAGCCCAACTGGAAGAGGTGCTGGTCTTAGAAACCAGAGGTTGTGGGTTCAACTCCCACCAGCAGTACCAACTATCGGGATGTAGCTCAGCTTGGTTGAGAGTTACCGCTTTGGAAGCGGAAGGTCGTAGGTTCAAATCCTACCATCCCGACCATTTGCCCTTGTGACGGAACTGGCAGACGTGCTGGCTTCAGAGACCAGATTTTGTGGGTTCGACTCCCACCAAGGGTACTGATGCTCCTGTGGCGGAAGGGAAGACGCTCTAGACCGAGGATCTAGATTTTGTGGGTTCGATTCCCACCGGGAGTACCAAGCACCGAAGGCGGAAGTGGTGGACGCGCACGCCCGATAAGCGTGTTATTAGCAGGTTCGACTCCTGCTCGGTGTACCAAATATTTGGGTGTGGTGCAGTGGGAGCACGTCGGTTCGGGGAACCGGAGGTCGTAGGTTCAATCCCTACCACTCAGACCATTCGGGTCGTTGGCAGAGCGGTTATGCAGCCGCCTTTTAAGCGGAATCATCCAGGTTCAACCCCTGGGCGACCCACGAACTTCAACCTTTGGTTGAGCAATAAAAAATTGGGCGTTTGGCAGAACGGTGATGCACCTCCCTCTTAAGGAGACTGACGTAGGTTCAACTCCTACAGCGCCCACCAAAGATGCCCCTGTGACGCAATTGGCAGACGTGTCTGGCTTAACCCGGATTGTTGCGAGTTCGACTCTCGCCGGGGGTATAGCGGGGATAGAGCAAGAGCAGCTCGGCAGTCTCATAAGCTGCGATCGGTGAGTGCAACTCTCACCCCCGCGTCCAAATGCAGGTGCGATGTAACAGGAAACATGAGGCTCTCGTACAGCCTTCAGGTTCAACTCCTGTCGCCAGCCCCAGAATGAGATCGTGGTGCAGTGGCAAGCACCCCTGGCTTCTAACCAGGAGAAACGAGTTCGAGTCTCGTCGATCGCTCCAATTCGCGATCGTGATGTAGCGGCGAGCATCTGAGTGCGCCACACTCAGCGCATGGGTTCGAGTCCCATCGATCGCTCTTATAGTCCTGTAGCTCAACGGGAGAGCAAGCGCCTTACAAGCGAGAGGTTGTAGGTTCGATTCCTATCAGGACTACCAATCATGGGAGTGTCGCCTAATGGATAAGGCAACCGTCTTCTAAACGGTTCCATGCAGGTTCAAATCCTGCCATTCCTGCCTTGGGGTCGTAGCTCAATGGCGGAGCAAGTTCTTTGCAAGAACGAGGTTATCGGTTCAAGTCCGATCGACTCCACTGATGGTGCCTAAAGTCGAAATGGTCGAGACACCAGCCTGTGAAGCTGGGCATTAACGGGTTTGAGTCCCGTTAGGCACCCTTAAGATGATGAAAAACTGAATAAATGGAATCAGGAATACGATCGCCTACGCAATCCGAGCAACAAACTGTACTGGACTCAGGTTGCAAATTTGATTCAATGCGCCTGTAAGTGTAAATAGCCGTGGATCATCCCGGAATCGAAATACACGGTATAGATGGTAATGATCGCTGTAATTCTGGGAGACCATTACCTCGTTCTGGGAAACGAAGAAGGGGACTTGCTTACCATAGGCAGTTGTCTTGACTTCGATGAAGCGATCGCGCCCATCGGTTGTGTCGCAAAAACAGCCGCTGGTAAGGTAGACAAGCCCCGTTATGCCTTCTCGCCCTCCGATGGCTACTGCTGCTCTGTTCAAGTGGCGGCATTTCTTGCCTGAAATTA
>NZ_JAMPLI010000009.1:0-199826 GCF_039962475.1 Leptolyngbya sp. GB1-A1
TGGGAGATTGTTTCGAGCGCATACTTGATGGTGAGCTTACAATTTTGGGGTTTAGGAAATGAGCGACCCGCTGTACTTGATGAAGGTCAATTAGATTTACTTACTCGGTTTCGTCAGCATCGTTACTGGAATGAGCCACAAGGCTGGAAACGGCGGCTCAATAACGTGCAATTGCTGATTCAACCATTCCTCTACTTTTGCTCCATCAAGTCTTGGTTAGCAGTGTTTGACATTCCTGATTTAGGACATGGGTTTATGAGCCTAATTGACCAGATCAACCAGTTTCCAGGCTGGTTGCCTCACTTGGCTCCTCAGCGCTTTTCCTCTGCCTAGAGTGATGAAACAGGGATACTTGCTGCTGTCAATAACAAAGGGTTGTTCAAATTGATAGATCATTTCTGCCCCTTCCCGCGCTAAAGACCAAAACAGCCCCAGTGCTTTCACGACTCTAGAGCCATAAGCGATGACTCTCGGAACTCTTCCCACTTCCTCAAAAATCAGGCGGACAAACTCTCGCCCTGTAATCGGCTCAGGGGTAGGAATATGCCAGACCTTCCCGATCGCCTCGTCCTGCTCAGCCAGGGTTATCAGTCCTCTCGCAAAATCATCAATAAAGAGCGGTGTCAATGGCAGATCTAGATTGCCAAACCACGTGGCCCGCTTGCTTAACACTGCGGCTCCGAACAAATTTTGCCCCAGCACTGACTCAACCAGTGGGCCGTATAACTCGCCACCACGACCAATCACTGCCTGCACTTGACCTTTGCTATGAGCTGCAAGCAGCATTTCTGCTAACCAGGCACGTAATACCCCTTTGTTGCTGACGGGTCTGCAAGGTAAGTCCTCAGTCATTGGTCCGTTTACTTTGCCGTACATCCAGGTATCATCTGCAAACACATACTTGGCATTGGCAGCAGCGGCATCTGCGATCGTCGCTTCCATCACGGCTGGAAATAGCTCAGTCCATTGAGTAAACGGCGGATTGACGCAGTTATAGACCACCGTTGCCCCTTGGCAGACTTCGCGCATGTGAGTGGGATCTGTTGCGTCGGCTTTGAGGATTTCGATATCGAAGGGAAAATTGGCATGACCACTGCGGTTCACGCCACGAACCTGTTTTCCTCGTGCAACCAGTTCTCGCACGATCGCACTCCCCGTTCCACCACTCGCTCCAATGACGACGTGCAGTTCGTTTGAGGTCATGAGATCCTCCTCCCTATCGGGAATCGATACCGTACTTTGAATTTAGTTAGCTTCTATGTCTTTCCATCCACCCCACGGTTTCCTCCAGCCTTGAGTCTTCTGCCGGTATAGGAGATGCGTCGCCAGACCCGCACGTGGAAGAAAGCATTAATGTCTAGTAAAGCCAGCTTTGATACTGGGGATGAGCCTGTCTCATATCCTCATAGAGCCACACCATACGGTCAAGAAACCACAGTTTGCTCAGATAAACGAGGGCACATCCCAGAAGCGTGAGACAACCATCAAGTGTGACTAATCCCCAGATCACAACCGCCATACCAATCACTGAAACCAAGCTCAGTACATTGGGAACCCGTTGATGGTGTTCTGGAACAGGAACGGTATCTCGATTCAACCAGACCCGTTCACCCAATACGCTTTTAGAAGCCCAATGATTAGTGGATTGAGGTTTCGCAAAGATGCGGGGATTGATCCACATCCAGAACAGGGCGATCGCGATGGGAACTAATGACCACCAACCCAGCCAGACACGGCTCCAGATTACCAAAATCAGAATCGGCAGGACAGTGAAACGAGTCCAAACGCTCCAGGGATTGGCATGACGTGCCCAGGTTTCCTCATCCATGTGAAACGTGTTGGCAATCTTACGTTCTACGGTCATCGCTATTGTCCTCCTCAAAATTGCAGGTTCTCTTCTAACCAAATTCAAACTTCTGCTTCAAAGGTCAACCGAACCGTTTGCCCTGTTTTGGGAAGGTAAACATTCGACCAGGAATACCCAAACCAACCATTGGATTGCCAATTTTGGGTTCATCTTGAGTCGTTAAGTATTGGACAATGAAGTGTCTACCCTGAGCAAGCCAGTTTTTGAATCGATTGCTGTTAAAGTCGAAAATGGGTTCAGTAATTTGTTTAAGTGTGCAGTTAAAAATCACTTTGTGCTTGTGTTTGCATCGTGGTTCCTCCTTATAGCTTTAAATTCATGTTCAATTTCAGTGACAATTAGAGCTATTTTCGGCGTTGCTGAATTGGAGTATGATTCGCTCCCCTAGCCACCCAAAATTGGGGGGAACTGATCCTCAAAGTCCCCCAGCATTAGGGGATTTGGGGGACGATGCAGGGTCTCAAGCTGTGTCTTCATACTTCGCTAAGCCCTTGCTTCAACCTGAGCGATATCCAGCATGAGTTGTTCTAAGTTGTTGGGATGCATTGCATTGAGATATTTGTGAGCGAGCGCGGGGGTTAGCAACTCCAACATCAATTGGTTTTCAACCCAAAACTCAATCACATCAAATAAGCCATCTCGGCTACAGGGCAACACCCGCCATCCCTCTCGTGCAGCGATACGTTCAATCTGCTCCAGGTTAGTCGGCACAGAAATTGCCGCATGAACAGCACTGTAGCTTGCCGCATGAGCATCTTTTTGAAACCAGGCTTGGCCATCGCCCTGCCCTGGAACAATGACGCTATCGGACGGATAAATTTCAATGAGCGTGCCGTATTCATCACCTGCCACCACCATGTAACTGTCAGGGTTCGGTGGAAAAATTCCAACTTTTCCATCAAAAACTTCTGCTAGCACCTGAGCAACGTGTAGCGGGTTACTTGCCGGAATTGAAATGTGGTGAATCATCATAACGGTTTCTCCTTGCAGTAGCATTGATGAATATCATCAGGTTCTCTGACCATATTAGTCAGGCAAACTGACTACTGATTCGCCCGATCGATTCACCTTACTGGGTAAGCACTGGGTGAACCACTGGGTGAGCCACGCTAATTCAACTCAATACTGTTGATGATGAAAATGGAGCAGCGTGAAAACGTGACAGAGCAGGTTAAAACAATCGGTGCATTACTGCGACTCCCCTTTGAGGTTTTGCTCGATCGAGTTTACTCCAAAGTCGTGACGAGCGGATTTGAGGATATTCGTCCGGCGCATGGGAATGTATTTCGCTACATCTCACCCCATGGCTCTCGCCTGACAGAGCTGGCAGACAATGCCCAAATGACAAAACAAAGTATGAATTATCTGGTTGAATACTTGCACAATCATGGGTATGTCGAGATGATTCCAGATCCAACGGACGGACGAGCAAAGTTAATTCGCCTCACCGATCAAGGACAAGCAGTACAGCAAATGGCGATTCAAATCAGCCGACAAGTCGAAGCAGAGTGGGCAGCACAATTAGGACAGCGTAAAATGTCTCAGCTTCGTCACTTACTGGAAGAATTATCAGATGTTCTCGACGAGCGCAATCCAAACAAGCGATAGTCATTGCTTGAACGCACCAGAACTCGACAACCGCATTCGACCACCCTTAGCTGACATATTCCTCAGCTCGATAGTCCTCCAGGTTAAGCATTTGTTTTCGATTCAGTATCTCAAGCGTTCAGCATCTCAAGCGAACGCAACAGAGGCAGAAGACCTGTCCTCCGTCTAACTGTACTGATCGAATTTCGATCGCTCAATGCTCAATAATCGATCGACTGACGGCTGTGACGATGAGTTTCATCCACGCCGATATCAAAAAATCTGCCGTGTCGCCGTTCAGGTAAGCTCTCGAACCAGTATTATCTGGCAAACAAAAACTGATTAACCAAACAAGCCAGAACTATAAATTATAATTCAACTTTATAGTAGAAGAGATTATTGGAAAAACATAGTTTCTTTATCAGTGAGTCGTCAAATTATCATTAGATTAAATTGAGTTTGTCAATCTATTATCAATTCACCAGAAGTTAAATTTTTATTAGGTGATACTGTCATATTTAGGTTTCCTTCTGGAATGCAATAAGCTTTACCTGATTCTCCTAACAACTCCAACAATTACTAGGAGGTTGCCATGCCCCTTATTCTCATCAAAGGAACTTTTTCCATTAAAGGAACTGCCCCTGACGGTGACTCTGTTCGATTTATTCCCAAGAATCCCGCTCTATGGCGAAAGCTAGAAAACCGAGTACGTGCCAATCGCCTAGGAGGGGTACAGCTGCGCCTTGATGCGATCGACGCACTGGAAACCCATTTTCAAGCGCGAGTCGGTGCATTTGGAACCCAGCGTCAACCCGAAGAATTCGGTAACAAAGCTGCTGCTCATCTGCTCGATCTGCTGGGCTTTGACAGCAAAACGATTCGGCGAGGACCGAAGGAAATTGTGCAGGATGCCGCTCCCAACACAGTGAATGGATACATTCTGACTCGCTTTGCTGATATCTACGGACGAGCGATCGCCTTTGCTTTTGCCGGAGATCTCGATGAAAGCGATGGAGCCTCTGTTTTCGTCACTAAAGATCTCCTGAAGCAGAGTGCAAATTACCAGCTTGTTGCCGAGGGTTTGCTATATCCCACGTTCTATTCAAAGCTCTACATTGACCTGAGAAAGGCTCTGGCAGCTGCAACTGAATCAGCCCGCTCTGCTGGGTTGGGCTTGTGGACAAAAGATGTAACCAATCGCGGATTTGAACTCGAAAGTCTGAAAACCATCATTGAGGAGGCTGTTATTCTGCCGAAGCTATTTCGCCGCTTGCTTAGCTACCTGGCAATTAACGATGACAGTGTTGATTTATCTGGATTTATCGACTACCTCAATAGTAACGACGATCGCGTTCTTGTCCTGCCTGAAGGCAAGATTACGGGGTTTGATAATTTGATTGAAGTCAACGGTCAAACCTTGAGGTTAACTGAAAAACCTGAGGATCTGGTATTTATTGAGAAGTAAGAGCCTTCAATGTAAGCGTGTAAATTTTCTATGGCTCGATCGCAGAGGAGACTGTACCGCGGCGTTGCTGAATCGAAGTATGAAGACACAACTTAAGACCCCGCATCGCCCCCTAAATTCCCCAATGCTGGGGGACTTTGAGGATCAGTTCCACCCAATTTTGGGGGGCTAGGGGGGCGAATCATACTCCAATTCAGCAACGCCCTGTACCGCTTCTCCTAGCTCTGTTGATCACTGCTGGACTGCTGGCAGCAGGGTTTTGCGAGGGGGCAGACTGATGAGTCGTGTTTACTGCGATCGATCAGGATGAAGATAGGCTCCATCAATCAGGGTTGGAACACAATTGCTAGCATTGAATGCTGCGGCAAGTTCAACATCTTGCGGGAAGCCTCGTTCAATCAGTTCTTTGCCAGAGCTGCACTGCGGCATGAGCTGCGTTAGACGGTGCTGAAGTCCCTGGAAGGCGATCGCAGCGGCTTCTGCTTCAGGGGACAAATTGCCGCTTAGATAACGAATGATTGCCCCTGCTCCGATCCAGTCTTCAAAAGCGGGACGGAGGCTGCCATCACTCCATTTTTCGCCTGCTGGAACGATCGCAATTTTTCGCCCGTAAGCCATCGCGGCTAAGGCAACGGCGCGACCGTTTCTCAGACATCCGGCTAAGGTTGGAGTCTTTCCAGTGGATAAACTCAACGCTGAACCGTTGGGCGAAGGAAGTACGAGGCGCAAACCTTGGGGAACCGACAGCAAAGAAGCAGGAGAGAGGGAATAGCCATTGCCACCACGCTGGTTTGCCAGTTTCGCGTTAATTGACTCAGCGAATGCTGTTACCGAATCATCTTTGTATTGATAGGGATAAACAATTGCCCCTCGAGAATTTGCAATCTCAACGCAAGTTGAAAACGATAGCACGTCAACGATGACGATGACATCGCTAATAGAGGCTAGATGGAAAATTCCCTGTTCGCCCCATTCACATCGCACATCAAATTGAGATTGATTGAACACGATCAGAAATGTGCTTCTACAATCGAAAAACAGAATGATAGAATCTTGTCAACGTTTTACTGATTGCGTCAACGTTCGATCAAGCGATTCGTTTGAGACTTTTCTGCCAGGGATTGGTATTCGATCGCATCATGGCTGCAAAAAAGACGAACCTCGTTTTTGTGATTGCGTGAAAGCTGTCGCAGACGGTCTTGATTATGGAGGCGAGCTTGGCGATCGACTTCCATCATGGTTTGGTAGGCACGGAGACCGGGAGTGCATTGGCGATTTGCGCCGTCCATTTCGTGACGGTAGAAATAAGCATCGCCTGCATGAAGCAGCCAGCCGTCTGAGGTTTGAATTGCAACTCCGGCATGACCAGGGGTATGTCCAGCCAGGGGAATTAAGAGAATTTCGGGGGGCAAGCCTTCCAGATCGCGGACTGCCTCGAATTCAAACCAGGAATCGCCGCCTGCTGCGTAGTATTTCCAGTTTTTCACTTCGTCCCACTGTCCGGGACGGTATCGCCGCTTGCCAATAAAGCCGTGCCGAGTTCGAGCGGCGGCTGCTTCGCTTTGCATCAGATGCACGGTGGCTTCGGGAAAATCTTCCAGACCGCCAGCATGATCAAAATCTAGATGAGTCAGCACAATATGGCGCACATCTCGCGCTGAGAAGCCGAGCCGCTCAATTTGATCGATCGCCGTATATTTCTGCTTAAACTGGATGTTATTAAAATAGATAAAAAATGGGCTGAGACGGGAGTGGGGAGCTTGCACGTCGCGCAGTCCAAACCCGGTGTCTACCAGCACTAATCCTTGATTTGTTTCGATCAAAAGACAGTGGCAAACCAGATGAGCCGTCAGACCCCGACTGAAGCCATCAAACAGTGCCCCACCCAAAGGACACATACAGCCACAATTGAGATGATGAATTCGCATGAACCCTCCAGGTTGCTGATCGAACGTTGACGCCGCAGAACTATGACGATTGAACGATGAAATAGAGCTGTGAGATAGAGCCGTGACGATTGCTTGCCGCTCTGCGATGCGAAGCAGTTTTCGGTTGAGTATCGGTTGAGTCAATGGCTGAACCGCTTCGATTGCTCCGATCGTAAGAAGGGAACCGTGAGATATCTTCTTTCCAACGGAGTAGGTCGAACCCGGAAGGAGGAATTGCGGTCAATTCGGGAAAAAAGCCTTGCAGCGAGAGTAAACTAAGTTTTGGCATCGGTTCCAGGATGCGAAAGCGTCTTTAGCGTCTTTTGATTAGCCCCCTGCCGTTAAATTCCCTATGAAGCTGCGTCCTTTTCTCACCGTTCTCTTGGCGATCGTGTTTGTTCTGATTTCTGCCAGCGTGGTTGGGGCAGTGTGGCTCAAGAGCCAGAGCCCGCTGCGGCTCGACGATACGCGCATTTCGAGCAGACCGGAAGCCGCGCTGTTTGTTTCCCGGCAGGCTCCGCTGATGCTGTCGCTTCAGGTAAATCCCGATCGGCTCAAGGCATATCGCTTAACCAATACTCGCATCGGGCAACGGGCACAGGTACAGGCACAGTTTGATCGCTGGCAGCGTCGCTTGCTGGGGGAACCGAAGCTGAGCTATGGCGATGACATTGCGCCCTGGGCAGCCGATGAAATGACCCTGGCCTTGATGAATCCTGATGTCGATCGCGATTTTGAGAACGGGCAGCAGCCGGGCTATTTGCTGGCAGTCGAAGTCGCTGACCCTACTCAGGCAAAAGTCTCACTGCAACGGTTTTGGCGCAGTCAAGCGTCTGCCCAAAATCAGGTAAAAGAGACGTTTGCGGGGGTGGAGTTGACTTATGCAAAGCCAGAGCCGCGCCGCCGATCGGATTCAGACAAAGCCCCGGAACTGCCGTCTTTAACCACTGCGCTCGTCAGCGATCGATTTGTGCTGTTTGCTAATTATCCCAAGGTGCTGCGGCAGGCGTTGAACAATGTGCAGGCGACAGAGCTGAGTTTGAATGCCGATCGCACCTATGAGCAGGCAATTGACCAGTTGAGCGATCGCCGAATCGGAGTAGCTTTTGTGAATGTGCCCCAGTTTGCCACTTGGCTGACGGCACAGCGTCCCGAGCCGAGCGAAATCCGTTTGATTGCGGCATTGCAGCCCACATCCCAGGGCATTTTAGCGAAGCTGAGCTTGCTGTCCGCCCCCGGTTCATCCCACCGTTCAGCGGAACAAGGGTTCGCCGAAAGTTTGCTTGATTTCTCTAACTCAGCAGAATCGTTGCCCGCCCCTTCTTCGGCTGATGCAAAAGCGATTTTGAAAAACCTGCCTGCAACCAGTGCTTTTGCGTTAAGCGGGGTCAATATTGGACAGACCTGGGAACAGTTCCAGAAGTCGGGTGCGTCCTGGACAACTCCGGTGTGGGAGGCGATCGATCGATTACAGCAGCAGTGGGGCGTAGAGTTTGCCGCCAATCTCTTTCCCTGGATGCCGGGAGAATTTGCTTTGGCACTGGTTCCTCGCAGCGGAAATCAAGGTGCGAATGCGGCTGACAAAACGGCTTTGCTTCAGCAGTTCGATGCAGCGTTTATCACTGAGCAGTCACCCAACATAAAAGCAGGACTGGAACAGCTCAATGCGATCGCCGCTCAGCAAGGACTTAGCAGTGGCACATTTCAGCTTGGCGAACAGGAGGTGTTTGCCTGGACAAAGCTCACGCCGCTCCGGGGGAGAAATAACCTTTCCCTAGAAGCAACGGTTCAAGGACTGCACACCCAGCTTGGCAATTATCAGGTTTTTGCCACTTCAGTTGAAGTGATGCGGCAGGTCATCGAAGCCAGCACTGCCGAGACTCCTGCTTCCTTACAGCAGATGATCGCCCAACTTGAAGATGCGGGTGCGCCGAGTCAGGGTCGTTCGCAGATTTATCTGGATTGGACTGAGCTTCGCGCTCGCTATGGCAATCAGCCGATCGTGCAGCGTCTAGAGCAAACGGTGAAGCCTCTGTTTGAAAGCTTGCAGACAGTGGCGTTTACTGCGAAGGGTTCAAATTCAGAGGGTTCAAATTCGGATCGATCGCTAGGTGCGCTGCTGCTCAGGTTTCAGGAACAGGAATAAAACCTGCCCGAGATTCACATCGTGTCGGCTTGCCAGCAGGCGACCAGACAGCGAGAGCCGCTCCCTCGCTCTTGATCAGAGTGCCAGCAGGCGTTTAGACATCGATTGCTCGCAAGGGGGAACAGTGCTGCAACGTTCCGCTGCAGAATCCTTGCTCTGGCACGGCAGGAACGACAGGAGTAAACAGGGCTTGATGGACTGCGATGATGTTTACTGATCGTGATAGAACTAGCAGTAGACTCAACAGGGCAAATTTTCATAACCAACTCAAAATAATCTAGAGAACGTAGCAGGAATCATGGCATCTGTATTCTTGATTGCTTGACGATAAAATTCCTGCTATGAATTCCCTTCCTGCTGTATGGTGATCCATCAGGATGGAAGCTTTCTATAAACATCCTTCCCAAAAAATTGAGAATCGCACCATTTGCAACAGCACGATCGGTCACTAGCAAATGTCATTCTTTCACAACAAATCAACAAGGTTTTTAACAATTTAAGCAGCCGTTCAATCTGAACAACAGAATGGATATACAAAATCTTCTAAAAGATGGATGTTTTTTAGAATTACGCAATAGATGGATATATAAAAAGCAATTCACCAATCTCACTCCAAAATATTTCTTGCTGTATCTACTTAAAACTAAACTTCTGGCGCATTCCGTTCCTTTAGTTCTCCTTAAGATTGCTTAAAAGTCCCCCAGGAGGGGATTGAATTAAATTGCTAAATTTGCGAATTTACCCGTAACATTTTCAATTGCCTCAGCAGATTTATGGTTCAAGCTGTACCTTTTTTCATTGGCTTCTCTCATTACCCGCAGTTAGCCCTGCACGTTCCCGATGGTTTTCTGAATTTGCCTGTTACCCTAATTACCTGGGTTGTTTCGATCGCGTTAATCGCGCTGTCGTTAAATAAAGTACAGGCAGAATACAAAGAGCGAACCGTGCCGTTGATGGGCGTTTGCGCTGCGTTTATCTTTGCGGCTCAAATGATTAACTTTCCGATTCCGGGCGGCACTTCGGGTCACTTAATGGGCGGGACGCTGGCCGGCATTCTGCTGGGTCCCTGGGCAGGATCGCTAGTGATGTCAGTTGTCTTCATTGTGCAAGCGATGCTGTTTCAAGATGGAGGCTTAACCGCGCTGGGCGCAAACATTTTCAATATGGGCTTGATTGGGACTTTTGCAGGCTACTACCTGTACAAAGTAATTCGCTCCAGCATCGGCATGAACCGCTGGCGAGGGATGTCAGTTGCTTCTGCTGGGGCTGCCTGGATCAGCGTCGTTGTGGCGGCGATCGTCTGTGCGTTTCAGCTTGCTTTGTCAGGCACAATGCCGCTGGGCGTTTCGTTTACGGCAATGACAGGCTGGCACGTTTTAATCGGCATTGGCGAAGCCTTGATTACGCTGGTCGTGGTGAGCTATATCTGGCGCAGCCGCCCAGACTTGCTGTTTGACCCGCCCCGTCGTCGTGCAATGGATACGATGCCTCGTGCGATTTCTTCTCGCTAACGATCGCAACCCATTCTCTGCGCTTCACCGCCTAACTCGATCTTTATCAATTTCAATCTGAGTGTTTGAAGGAAATATTGCTATGCGTCAGTCTTCTCGCAATCGCGCTTTCACCGTACTGGGACTCAGCGTGGCTCTTTTGATTGCCGTGTTTCTCTCGCCGTTTGCCAGTAGCAATCCTGACGGGCTCGATCGCGTTTCACAGGACTACGGCTTTGATCAAAAAGCGGCTGAAAATCCCCCGGCTCATAGGTTACCCTTTTATTCCATTTTTGAAGAATACGCGCTTCGCGGAGTGCCGGATGCTGTTGCTACACCGCTGGCAGGCTTGCTGGGAACCCTGGCAACCTTTGGCATTGCCTGGAGCATGGGCAAACTGCTGGTCAAAGGCGATGCGCCTGCTCCGATCGATCGAATTCCGCCTGGGAATAAATAGTTTGTTTGCAGTCCCCAATCCCCCCTTGCTCCACCCCTCGATTCATCAGGATTTCGCTGAATGCTGCTCCACATTGGCGCATTTCATCTGGATATCGATAGCCAGCAAACGACCCCCTGGCATCGGCTCATTCCCAGAACACGGGTGATTTGCGCTTTGCTGTTTGTGTTTGCCACAGCCCTCACCCCCAACGGACGCTGGCTCACCTGGCTGGTGTATGGTCTAGGGTTATTGACCTTAATTTTGACGGCACGATTGACCCTGCCTGTTCTGCTCAGACGGGTGGCGATCGAGTTTACCTTTGTGGGTGTAGTGATTGTGGGAACGCTGTTTCGCGAGGGGGGAACGGTGCTGTGGCAGTGGGGCTGGCTGAAGGTGACCACGGTCGGACTCACGGTGTTGGGAAGCGTTGCACTGAAGGCATTGCTGTCTTTGCTGATGCTGAATTTGCTGGTGCTGACGACTTCGATCCCCGCACTGCTGAATGCCCTGGCTGACCTGAAAATGCCCCCGTTGCTGATTGCGATCATTGCGTCGATGTATCGTTACATCAATGTGCTGGTCGATGAATTTAACACGATGCGACGAGCGGCACAATCCCGTAATCTATTAAATCATCGGGGCAGGCAGCGACTTGTATTCGGCAACATGATCGGATCGCTGTTTGTTCGCACTTATGAGCGGGGCGATCGCATTCATCAGGCAATGCTGTCTCGCGGCTATCAAAACATACCGCCCCTGCAGGAACACCCCCGCCCTGGTCGGATCGATACGATCGCCATTACCATGATGATTCTGCTGCTGCTGCTCGGTCAGGCAGTTTTGCTCGGATTCTAAATTCATCTGCTGCGTTCACCCCCAACGTCATTTACCGTAAGAATGCACCATAACCCAATTAGCATTGAGCAGCTTTGCTACACCTATCCTGACGGCACACAAGCTCTCCAAGACATTAACTTATCTATTCGTGCTAGCGAAAAAGTGGCGATCGTCGGCGCAAACGGCTCTGGCAAGTCCACTTTTTTGCTGCATCTAAACGGGCTGCTGCTGCCCCAAACCGGGCAGGTTGTCATTGGCGAATTACCTGTCACTGAGAGAAATCTGACTGCAATCCGAAACTTTGTCGGCGTTGTGTTTCAAAATCCTGACGACCAGATTTTCATGCCGACCGTCTGGGAAGATATCACCTTTGGTCCGATGAACCAGGGCTTGCGCGGCAAGGAACTTACCCATCGATCGCAGCACGCTATGCACGCGATCGGACTGGAACCCGATCGATTTGCCAACCGCAACGCGATGAATTTGTCGGGCGGCGAAAAAAAGCGGGTCGCGATCGCAGGCGTTCTGGCAATGCAGCCGCAGGTTTTAGTGCTGGATGAACCTACCGCTCAGCTTGATCCCCGCTCTCGCCGCCAGTTGATTCAGCTTTTGCGGGTGCTTCCCCTGACCCAGCTTATCGCCACCCACGATCTGGATTTAGCGGTAGAGCTGTGTAGCCGCACGGTGGTTCTCAGCAATGGACAAATCGTGTACGATGGCGCAACCGAATTGGTGATGAACGATCGCGAATTTCTGGAACAGCACGCCCTGGAAACGCCGCTTTGCTACACTCGCCCTTATTGCCAGCTTGACGATCGCCCGATCGACCGACCCCATCCGGCAACGCTGGGAGAATTGTAGTTCACGCTGACCAAGCTCACGCTGGCAAGCTTTGCAAATCCAGTTTGATGGATTCTTAGGTGCATTCTTAATAAGGGCAAGATTAAGGACAGAGGCAAAATAAGGGCAGATTGAGCAGACATCTCAAACTACCCTCTCGTCAACCTCGCTTCCTACGCCGGACTGCTAAAATCCGCTCGCGTAATCTGATTTGCAGAAACACCGCGTACCAGTGCCAGAACATCATTCCGTAAGCGAATCAGCGTTCCAGCCTCTGTGTCTTCGATCGTCAGGCTGCCAAATCGGAGTCCCTCGCTGAGTTGAAGCCGATCGGCTCGTTGATAGTCGCGAATGGTATCCTGGCCTCTGCCCGTTTCCAGCACAAAGAAATCTCTGCCCTGGTCGCCCGTGAGCTGATCGCTGCCCAAGCCGCCTTTCAGGATATCTCTGCCTCGGCCCCCTGCCAGTTGGTCGTTGCCTCTGCCGCCCTCTAGCTCATCGTTGCCTCTACCGCCCAACAAGCGATCGGCTCCACCCAAGCCCAGCAAAAGATCGTCGCCTGCAATTCCGCGCAGTGTATTTGCTCGACCTGTTCCAGTGAAGCGACGACCGCGAGTCAGGACTGTGTCGCTCCGCACGCTGAGGTTTTGAATCCGGGTGTCTTGCGTCGGATCGGTATCCTGCTGATTGAAAGAGCCAACTTGTGCCAAATATTCTGCCAAGGCATCCTGTTCGCTTCCGCTGGGCGCAAAGGCAAAGCGTCCCGCAGGCAGAGTGGGAGCCGCATCAATCACACCATTGCCATTGAGATCCGCCGTGGTTTCTCCGGTCAGATCCACCCGGTTCGCCAGGGTCGGATTGGCGCGCACAAACTGTGGAAAGGGATAGCCATCGCCGCCCGATGCCGATCCGGCTGTCGTGCCTGCCAGGAAGTTCAGGGTCACCATGCGGAAGGTGCGGTTTGCATCGCCGACGATCGCCCCATTCTGCACGAGCGTGCTAGTGACTCTGCCCTGCTCATCTACCAAGGCAACATTGCGAATTCGCCGTCCGCCATCGAGCGTACCGTTGCCGTTTCTGTCTTCGCCGGAATCCAGCGTGCCGTTGCCGTTCCCATCTTCGGCTGCTGCGAGATTCGGGTCAAAGCTAAACACCATGCCGCCCACCTGGGGAAAGCGTCCCGGAGTTGCGCCCGGTGCAGTATCCGCCACGCCATGTTCAAGCAACTGCTTAAGCTGGGCAGTGGTAACGGTAATCAGCGATAGCCCGTTGTTAAACCGCAGCGAGTTCTCAATATCCAGCTGGGACACATCGCCTGCCTGTTTGTTGGGCGCGAGCGAGTTGGGCTGGGGCGGCAGCTTTTGCACATCGTCTGCATCTGTTGCGCCGGGAGCCGCAGACACCGAGCCAATATTATCTCGAATGCCACCGCCGTTCCTCAGAGACAGCGTAACGGTGGGATCAATCTGCCGAGCATAGGCGATATTAGCATCAGCGGTTAAACTGCCCAGATTCGTTTCCTGAGTTCGCACGTCGTTGCGGGTTCCGTTCAGGAAGAATTTGGTTTTTCCGGTGATAGTGCTGTCTTTGCTGCTGATGATCGTTCTCAGTCCATCCGAGATCGCCACAATATTGGGATTTGCTACCGCACGCGGGTCAACATTGCTGCCATACAGGCGATCGACTCCCGCTTCGTCTGTGGCAAAAGCACCGTTTAACACCGGATTGAGGCTATTGAGATTCAGGACACCCTGATCGTCAAATTCGACAATTAATCGACCGACATAGCGATAGTTTGCGTCAGTATTGAGCACCAGCACCGGCTGACCCGAAGCGGAAGTTCGCTGAATTGGATAGCCCTGTACCGGAGGGTTGCCTCCGTCCGATCGCGGCGCATCGTTGGCTTCGAGCAGGGGCGTATGAGAACCACCCGCAATAATAATGTCTACGTCTCGCAGGCGGGGAGCCAGTTCATCTCGCTCAATGTTGAGCTGCTGCATGTGCGACAGCAAAACGATTTTGTTGATGCCCTGTCCCTTCAGAACGTCCACAGTTTGCTGAATCTCGGCGGCCAAGGCAGCGTAGTCAGTAGGGCTAGACGGGAGAACGGTCACACCTCCGGGTGAAGAGATGGTGCGAAGCGTAGGAGTTGTTGCGCCCACAATCCCAACTTTTTCGCCGTTTGGCAGCGTGATTACCGTGCTCTCGGCAATCTGCCGTCGGATCGTGCTGGCTTCGGCGGTGATGGGATTGGCAGCCACTAAACCGCGCAGATTCTCATCGGTCGAGAAATCCAGGTTTGAGCTGAGGTAAGGAAAATTCGTGCCTGGATTGCCGCTGCCCGATCGAATTAAATCTGCAACCTGCCGCGTTCCCAGATCAAACTCGTGGTTGCCAAAGGCAGATGCCTGAATGCCCAGGTTGTTCAGGATCGCGATATCTGCCCGTCCGATCGTGGGGGCGCTGCTGGTTCCCAATCCTCCCACTCCATTAAGGCGCGGATCGCTGGAAGCATTGAAAAACGGACCCGGAAGATAGTTATCGCCCGAAGACAGGGTGAGCGTATTGGCTAAAGCATCTGCCGGAGCCGCAAACGGTCCTGTCGTGGAAGTTCTTAAGTAGTTAAGGATTGCCGAAAACCGAATCGAATCATCGATCGCCGGAATTCCAGCTTCAAAATCAGAGGCATGGAGGATTTGCAGTCTCGTCGGCATAAGCTTAAGGAAGGATTGGGCGTGAATAATAGGGAAATTGCCTTCCTGACGATCCCACAGCAAAATTAAGCGAAATTGATTGCCGGATTAAGGCTGTTTAACCTCTAGTTAAGTCCTTCCCCAGAAGGATTCTGCCCCTTGAGAATGAGGCTTCAGTTAAAATAGAGACAGCAAGATTCAAAACAATTAACGTCGTTAAAGCCCTTGATCCAAGCCGAAACCCTGGAACTGCTGGAATGGTCAAGACTGTGCCAGCACCTCGCCACCTTTGCCGCCACGAAACTCGGAAAAACAGCCTCAATTCAACTTCCCATTCCAGAGACGATCGCCCAGAGCCAGACCCTCCTTGACCAAACCAAAGAGGTTTATCAGCTCGAAACGCTGGTGTCGGGCGGTTTGTCGTTTGATGGCGTGCAGGACATCGGCGACTCGCTAGAGCGAGCAGGGCTGCGGGGCATTCTGGCAGGGCAGGAATTGCTCGACATCGCCACAACCCTCAACGGAGCCAGGCAAATCCGCCGCGTCATCGATAACCAGCCAGACATGACTGTACTCAATAATCTGGTTGCCGAGCTGCGAACCTACCCTGAAATTGAGCAGGAAATTCATCGCTGCATCGACGATCGCGGCAAAGTTACCGATCGTGCCAATCCCAAGCTGGCAGGCATCCGGGAGCAAATTCGCAGTACCCGCGATCGAATTTATGAAGTGCTGCACCGCACCCTGCAACGCCAGTCGAACGCGATTCAGGAGCCGCTGATTACGCAGAGGGGCGATCGGTTTGTGATTCCAGTGAAGGCTTCTCATAAAGATGCGATTCCCGGCGTGGTTCACGACACTTCAACCAGCGGATTAACCCTCTACGTGGAGCCGCATTCGATCGTGAATCAGGGCAACCAGCTCCGTCAGTTAGTGCGCCAAGAACAGCGCGAAGAAGAAGAAGTGCGGCGAGTACTTACTGAGCAAATTGCTGAAGTTCAGGAGGATCTGGAACGATTGCTGGCGATCGTCACCACCCTGGATCTGGCAACCGCTCGCGCTCGCTACTCCTACTGGCTGAAAGCAAACCCGCCCCGGTTTATCCCCTTCACCGAACAGGATTCATCTTCAGATTCTCCAGCACAAATCACGCTGCGCCAGCTTCGTCACCCTCTCCTAGTCTGGCAGCAGCAGCATGAACAGGGAACATCTGTTGTGCCGATCGATCTGGTGATTCAGCCGCGTTTGCGCGTCATTGCGATCACAGGACCTAACACAGGCGGCAAAACTGTCACGCTCAAAACAATGGGATTGGCGGCACTGATGGCAAAAGTGGGCCTGTTCATTCCTGCCCGCGAACCTGTGGAAATTCCCTGGTTTGAGCAAATCCTCGCAGACATTGGCGACGAACAATCCCTTCAGCAAAGCCTCTCCACCTTCTCAGGACACATCCGCCGCATCAGCCGCATTTTGGCGGCACTGGGTAGCGATGCGATCGAAACACCCTCTTCGACCCACCACTCAGCCCCCGAGCCAGCCAACGAAAGCGAAGCTCAAAGTCCTCCAGAATCAGGGGATTTAGAGAACAGTCAAACTGAAGCTCAAAGTTCCTCAGACTTGAGCGATTTAGGGGGCGATCGGGCGACTGATACTCACCGATTTTCCCTCGCCAACGCCCTCATTCTCCTCGACGAAGTTGGAGCCGGAACTGACCCCTCTGAAGGCAGTGCCCTCGCGATCGCGCTCCTGAACCATCTTGCCGATCACGCTGCCCTCACGATCGCCACCACTCACTTTGGCGAACTCAAGGCTCTCAAATATCAAGACGATCGCTTTGAAAATGCCTCGGTGGAATTCGACGATGTTTCTTTGTCACCCACCTATCGCCTGCTCTGGGGCATTCCGGGACGATCGAACGCACTGACGATCGCCAAACGGCTCGGTCTCAATCCTGAAGTCGTAGAAGCCGCACAAAGTCAGGTTGGCATGGGCGCAACGGCGGAAGTCAACGAAGTCATCGCCGGACTGGAAGCACAACGACGGCAGCAGGAAGAAAAAGCGCGAACCGCTCAGCAGTTAGTCACCGAAACCGAGCGGCTTTATCGGGAAGTGTCTCGCAAAGCCGAAATGCTGCAAAACCGGGAGCGCGAGCTTCAGGCACAGCAAGAACAGGCAATTCAGCAGGCAATTCAGCAGGCAAAAGGTGAAATTGCCCAGGTGATTCGCCGTCTGCAAAAAGGCACACCTACCGGACAAGATGCCCAGCGCGCTACGGATAACCTGAATCAAATCGCGGCTCAGCGCTTGCCTTCTCGTCAGGCTCCACCCAAGCCGAAACCAGGTTTCCGTCCCCAGGTAGGCGATCGGGTCCGCATTCCGCGACTGGGGCAAACTGCCGAAGTCCTGACTGCTCCCAACGACGCAAACGAGCTGCAAGTCCGCTTTGGGCTGATGAAAATGACCGTCACCCTGGCAGACATCGAATCGCTCCAAGGCGAAAAACCAGAAATTCCTGAAAAGTCCAAGCCAACTCCCACCCCCTCTCCCCAACCTCCTACCTCTCCCTCTCCCCCCGCTCCTGCCGTCCGCACCTCTCGCAATACGATCGACCTCCGCGGCAAACGGGTCGCCGATGCCGAACAAGATCTCGATCAGGCGATCGGTCGGGCAGATTCAGGGTCGCTTTGGATTATCCACGGACACGGCACAGGCAAGCTGCGGCAGGGCATTCAGGACTTTCTCAAACGCCACCCGCAGGTTGAAAGCTTTGAGTTGGCCGATCACACCGATGGCGGCACCGGGGTTACGGTCGCTCAAATTCGTTGATCTGTTGCTCTCAGCCACCCCAATTTTAAGAAGAAGCTGAACTCTTCCAGGGTTCAAAGCCTGCTGGAATCGGGGGCTTTCAGCGGCTGTACGGTTGTCCCCCAATGCTGAACCAGGGAGCCACCCATATAATGAATGAGAGAGACGTAAAGTTTTGTAAAAGGAAGTCTTCATGACTCATCCCAGCCTGACCCAGCTTGCCACCCAACTTGAAAGCGCAGATTCCAAGGACCGCATGATTGCTCTGGCATCGCTGCGAAATGTCCCGCCAGAAGACGCGGTTCCCCTGATTAAAAAAGTGCTGGACGACGAAAGTCTTCAGATTCGATCGATGGCAGTGTTCTCGCTGGGTGTGAAGCAAACCGAAGAGTGCTACCCCATCCTGATTCGCCTGATGCAATCCGATCCCGATTACGGCATTCGCGCAGACGCAGCCGGAGCATTGGGCTACCTCGAAGACCCCCGTGCGTTTGAACCGCTGGTTCGGGCCTTTTATGAAGACACCGACTGGCTGGTGCGTTTCAGTGCTGCCGTTGCCCTGGGCAATCTCAAAAACCCCCGCGCCCGTGATGTGCTGCTGGATGCGCTGGAAAGTCCTGAAGGCGTTGTACACCAGGCAGCGATCGCGGCACTCGGCGAAATCGGAGCTGTTGATGCAGTCGATTCAATGCTGCGCTTTGCTCAGTCCGACGATTGGCTTCTGCGCCAAAGACTGGCAGAGGCACTGGGACACCTGCCCACTCCCAAGAGCATTTCTGCCTTGAAGTACCTTGAAAAAGACAGCCATCCCAACGTCTCTGCGGCTGCCACGATCGCGCTTCAGCGATTAGCAGAACAAAACTTCATTGGATAAGGATGTTCTTGAAATCCTCAATCTTCTGAAAATTATGTTTGGGGGAGCATTCCATTTCCTAAAATAAAATCACAGCTTTCTTTGGGGGTAGTTTGCAGACTGCCCCTTTTGCTGTATCTGGAATAGAGCTATAGCAATTCACTGTTAATTCTCACTGTTAATTCCCATCATTCCCACTCGATTCCTCCACCCACAATCGATCGCCTTCTATCCTGCCCATTACCCCCACAGGCAGGGCTGCATTCACCCCGTCATGCCCAAAAGGAAGCTCTGCCAGAATTGGAATTTTCAGGTCGCCCAGGCGATCGCGTAACACTTCCTCCACGCTAAAACTAGGCACATTCGGCGGCGGATCACACTGGCTAAACCGTCCCACCGCAATCCCTTTCACCTGACTGAATGCCCCACTCATCCGCCACTGGGTCAGCATTCGATCGATTCGGTAAGGAGCCTCGGTCACATCCTCAAACGCGAGAATGACATTGGTGAGGACAGGCTGTTCGGGCGTGTTCAGCAAATGGGTGGCAACGGTGAGGTTCGCAGGCAGCAGAATTCCGCTCGCGGTTCCCTCAACCCAGCTTGTACCCTGAAGCGGTTCGATCGAGTGCCCTTCGACCCAATCAAACAATCGCTGAATTGACCAGGCTGGCTCAGCCGCGATCGTCGTGAGTAAAGGCGCATGAACGCCTGAAATTCCATAACGGCAAAGGCTCCAGAGCAAGCTGGTAATATCCGAGAATCCAATCAGCCATCTGGGGTCATCGAGCCAGCCGCCCCAGTTCTCCAGCAGCCTCGCCCCACCATAGCCGCCTCTAGCACAGAGAATACCGCGACAGTCCGGGTCTTTCAGTGCCTCTAAAAGCTGCGATCGTCTCCCTTCATCTTTGCCTGCCAAGTAGCCCCAGCGATCGTCATAGCCTGAACTCAGCTCAACGCGATAACCGCGTGACTGCCAGATTTCCACCCCGCGCCGAAAGCTCTCAAACTCCCGCAGTGCCCCACTAGGAGCAATCACCCGCAGCAAATCTCCGGGCTGTAAAGGAGCAGGTTTTTGACATTGCATTTGACATTGCATAAGCTTCACTTCTCCAAGACATCCTGCAACCACCCCTCCACCCGATCGCCCATTGCCTGCATCGAATACACTCGTTCCGCGGTCTGACGGCAGGTTTGGCGATCGATTTTATCAAGCTTTTGGATTGCGGCAACTAAGCCTGAAACGCTATCCGGCTCCACTAGCCAGCCCGTCTCCCCGTCCCGCACAATCTCCGCTGGACCTCCCCGACGGTAAGCAATCACGGGTACACCGCAGGCTAAAGCTTCGATCGCCACATTGCCAAACGCTTCCACCCATTTTGGGGTCATGATCAGTCCACAACACTGCCCTAATTCCTGCTGAAGTTCCCCTGTGGTCAGAAACCCTTCATAGCTGAAGCTGGCATTCGGATAACGCTGGTAGATCGATCGCCAGTAGTCTGGGTCAGGCATCGCGCCCCAAATTTTGAGGGGGAGTCCGGCTTGCTGAGCGGCTTCGATCGCATCTTCGATTCCCTTTTCCGGAGCAATGCGTCCGACCCAGCCCAACTCATCCTCTGCTTTGGCACAAAACTGATACAGCGACAGATCCAAGCCATTGCCCAACACTCGACACTGACTGCCAAACGGAAACGTCTCTGCCTGCGCGCGACTGTGAACGCCAATGCTGCCCGGAAATCGATCGAGGGTTTGCCCAATGACGTGATCCATTGCGTCCGTCAGCGATCCCATACTCACCAAATGGGCGATTGGGCGATCGAAAAACGGCGTGAGGTAAAAGGGCAGCCAATCGTAGGCAAAGTTGATCACAATGTCATAATCGCGCTGCTGCTGATACGCTGCTCCCCAAAGGTTAGCTAGCACTGAGTTCGCCGGAAGGGTAACGAGGGCATTGCGTCCCTGAGTCTGAGCGGTGGTTTGCATTTCACCGGGGATTTGCAAGATCTCTAAGCCAAGCGAAACCGAATGCTGTGGAGCCATAACTACGATCGAATGTCCGCGCTCTTGAAGTGCCAGCCCAATATTTCTTAGGGTTAGCTCGACCCCGCCGCCCAAGCCTGACCCTAATGCCCCGACTGGCGTTGAAACCAATAAAATCCTCAAGCGGTTCCCCCTGCTTTTGTATTCTCTAAAAGAAAATTTCCTGAGCTCGTCGTTGCCTGCATCGATCGTTTCAAAAGAACACTTGAAAAGTTAGCCCGAATTTTTGAATTTTTGCCGAACTGATCGCTTGTCGTAATCCCCGCATAGCTTCCGATACCTCCCACCGCTAGAATACGATATGACTCTGTTGCTAAAGCACAATCGTAGGCGACGGAAGAGGAGAAGCAGCCGGAGAACGAATTGGCTGAACTCTGAAAACCTTAGAGCAAGTGGAAAATAAGCCAATGTCTGCTGAAGTGAACCAACCCTTTGATCCTCTGAATACTCAAACTCAGCCAGAAGAAGTGACGGTTGAACCGAGCGTTGAAACCTTTACCCTTGATCCAGATCCTTCATTTAACCCAAGCGAGGCTGCTGCCGCCGAACTTCAGTCTGAGCTTCAAACAACGATTCAGGAGTTAACGCAGCGGCTCGACGCGCTCAAAACTCAGCTCGACGATCGCAACAACCAATATGCGCGGCTGGCTGCCGATTTTGACAACTTCCGCAAACGGACCCAGAAAGAAAAAGAAGACCTGGAACAAACGCTCAAATGCGCCACGATCAAGGAACTGCTGCCTGTTGTAGATAATTTTGAGCGTGCCCGATCGCAGATCAAGCCCCAAACTGATGCTGAGATGACAATCCACAAAAGCTATCAGGGCGTTTACAAAGATCTGGTCGATCGCCTCAAAAAAGTGGGCGTTGCGGTGATGCGCGTTGAAAATGAGCCGTTTGACCCCAACCTGCACGAAGCGGTCATGCGAGAAACCACCGCAGACGTTCCCGAAGGCACGATCGTTGAAGAACTGCGGCGGGGCTACACCATTGGCGATCAGGTCTTGCGTCACGCGATGGTGAAAGTTGCGGCTGCGCCAGAGGGACTCGGCGAAGAATCTACGGCGGGCTAAATGCTGGCTTCATGATCTTCCGATGAACTGCTGATCCGTCCGCACCGTCTGGAGTCCCTTTGAAAAGAGGCTGAGTTTAAGCAAAGCCAGTGCTCAACCGATCGCTGCTCTTCAACAATTTGGTAAAGAGCTGATCGTATTTCCCGAAAATTGCGGAATACTGAGCAAGGAGTGAAAAGAAACTCAAATGCATCCCCACGGGTTTCCTCATCTCTATTTGATGCGTTCATTTACTCGCACTCTCAGTAAGTAACCACGGATTATGGGAAAAGTTATCGGCATCGACCTGGGCACAACCAATAGCTGCGTTGCAGTCCTGGAAGGCGGAAAACCCGTCGTCATCGCAAACTCTGAAGGCGGAAGGACGACTCCTAGTATCCTTGGCTTTGGCAAATCGGGTGAGCGCCTTGTGGGGCAATTGGCAAAGCGACAGGCAGTCACCAATGCAGAAAATACGGTGTTCAGTATCAAGCGGTTTATCGGTCGCCGCTGGCATGACACCGAGGAAGAGCGGCAGCGCGTTCCCTATACCTGTGTACGCGGCAAAGACGACACCGTGGACGTTCAGATTCGGGGACGCAACTTTACCGCTCAAGAAATCTCAGCCATGATCCTGCAAAAGCTGAAGCAGGATGCCGAGAATTATTTAGGGGAACCTGTAACCCAGGCGGTGATTACCGTTCCCGCTTATTTTACAGACGCACAGCGACAGGCAACGAAGGACGCAGGCACGATCGCCGGGCTGGAAGTGCTTCGCATTATTAACGAGCCAACCGCAGCAGCCCTGTCCTATGGTTTAGACAAACAGGATAAAGATCAAAGCATTCTCGTTTACGACCTGGGTGGGGGCACGTTTGATGTCTCCATTCTTCAGCTTGGTGATGGGGTGTTTGAAGTAAAAGCGACTTCGGGCAATAACCACCTGGGCGGCGATGATCTTGACAATGTGCTGGTGCGCTGGCTGATCGACAATTTCCGTGAACAGGAAGGCGTGGATCTGTCTCAGGACAAAATGGCACTTCAGCGACTTCGCGAAGCGGCAGAGAAAGCCAAAATTGAGCTTTCCAGTATGCTGAACACGACAATCAACCTGCCGTTTATCACCGCCGACGCAACCGGACCCAAGCACCTGGAAGCTGAACTGAGCCGCGCCAAGTTTGAAGAACTGGTCGGACACCTGATTCAGATGACGATCGACCCCGTGACGCAAGCCCTCAAAGACTGCGACCTCACTCCCGATGATATCGATCGCATTATTCTGGTGGGCGGCTCGACGCGAGTGCCTGCGGTGCAAGAAGCAATTCGGAACTGCTTTAACGGTAAAACGCCCGATCGATCGGTTAATCCGGATGAGGCGGTCGCGCTGGGAGCCGCGATTCAGGCAGGCGTTTTAGGCGGCGAAGTTAAGGATCTACTGCTGCTCGATGTGACGCCCCTTTCCCTGGGCATCGAAACGTTAGGAGAAGTGTTCACCCGCATTATCGAACGCAATACGACGATTCCGACGAGCAAAACCCAGACCTTCTCAACCGCAACCGACGGACAAACTTCGGTGGAAATCCATGTCCTCCAGGGCGAGCGGGCAATGGCAAAGGACAACAAGAGTCTGGGTAAGTTCCAGCTTGCGGGAATTCCGCCTGCGCCCAGAGGCGTGCCCCAGATCGAGGTTTCCTTTGAGATCGACGCTAACGGCATTTTGCAGGTGGCTGCCCGCGACAAAGGAACAGGACGCGCCCAGAGTGTGCGAATTAGCAATACGGGCGGTTTGAGCGAAGCCGAGGTTGAGCGGATGCGTCAGGAAGCCGAAGTGTTTGCCGAAGACGATGCCCGCCGCCAGCAGCTTGTAGGACTGCGAAACCAGGCCGATGTGCTGCTCTACAACTACGAAACAACGTTGCGGGACAACGGTGAGCTGATTAACGATGCCCAAAAGCAGATGGCAGCTCAAAGGGTGGCAGAGCTTCGGGCTGCGATCGCCGATCGATCAGTCACGGTAGAAACCATGCGGAACTGTCTGAATGCACTCCAGGAAGCACTTTTGTCGATCGGTCAGTCTGTCTACCAGCGGGCAGATATTACTGAAGACCCAGGCATATCCGAAGATTTTGCCTACAGTAGCGCGTCTCCCTGGGCAAACGGTCAGGAAGCAGCAACCGAAATGATGGACAGCTACAGCAGCGATTTTGGAAATGATGACACGATCGCCGCAGATTATGAGGCAGTTGACTAGGTGCGTGATTTAGGATGGTAAAGGGAGTCGCTGAAATGGCTCAAATCTCAGGTATCATTAGCCTGAATCCATCTCTGTCAATTTCCAATTCCTTTTCTACTCTCTAGAGCAGTGCCCTATGGCGGACTACTATGAAATCCTTGGTGTTTCTCGAAGCGCGGACAAGGAGGAAATTAAACGTGCTTTTCGTCGGCTGGCGCGAAAGTATCACCCGGATGTCAACAAAGACCCTGGAGCCGAAGAGAAATTTAAGGAAATTAACCACGCATACGAAGTTCTGTCGGAGCCGGAAAAGCGGGCAATGTACGATCGCTTTGGTGAAGCAGGCGTAGGCTCTGGAGCAGGAGCAGGTTTCCAGGACTTTGGCGATTTTGGTGGCTTTGCCGATATCTTTGAAAGCTTTTTTAGCGGCTTTTCGGGCAGCGCAACCGGACAGCAAACGCGCAGGCGCACTGGACCCGTACGCGGCGAAGACCTGCGGCTCGATTTGCGGTTGGACTTCCGCGAAGCGGTGTTTGGCGGCGATAAGGAAATTCGCATTAACCATTTGGAGAGCTGCGAGACGTGCAGTGGAACGGGGGCAAAACCCGGCACTCAAGCCCGGATGTGTTCGACTTGTAATGGGGCAGGGCAAGTGCGTCGAGCAACCCGTACCCCTTTTGGCAGCTTTACTCAAGTGTCAGTCTGTCCAACCTGTAATGGCAACGGGCAGGTCATTGAGGAGAAGTGCGAAGTCTGCGGCGGCAACGGGCAGAAGCAGGAAGCCAAGAAGCTGAAGATTTCGATTCCGCCTGGGGTCGATAACGGAACACGGCTACGAGTGTCGAGTGAAGGCGATTCGGGACAGCGCGGCGGTCCGGCGGGAGATTTGTATGTCTATTTGTTTGTGAATGAAGATCCCCACTTCCAGCGCGACGGCATCAATATCCTCTCAGAAGTAAAGATTAGCTATTTGCAGGCAATCCTGGGCGACAAAATCGAAGTCGATACGGTAGACGGCAAAACCGAAGTAACGATCGCCCCTGGAACTCAGCCTAATACCGTTGTTACCCTGGAAAAGCACGGTGTTCCCAGGCTAGGTAATCCCGATAGCCGAGGCGACCATTTGCTGACGGTGAAGATTGATATTCCCACCCGTGTCACCCACGAGGAACGGGAACTGCTCGATAAGCTAGTGAAAATCCGGGGCGATCGGCTCAGCAAAGGCGGCGGCATTGAAGGGTTTCTTGGAGGGCTATTTCGCGGATGACGACGAACCTTCAGCCTGACGCTCAGATGGATCTGCGGGGAACACCCTGTCCGCTCAATTTCGTTCGCACCAAGCTCAGACTAGAGCGCATGACTCCTGGTGCGCTGCTCGAAGTCTGGCTTGATCCGGGCGAGCCGATCGAGCAGGTTCCTGATAGCCTCCGAATGGAAGGGTACGGCATTGAGCAAATCGAAGACCGCAGCGAGTTTTTTGCCTTGAGGGTGCGTCGTCCAGCCACATCGACTGAGTGATCTCTTATGAGTGCTGATCTGAATCAGCCATTGTCCGCATCAGAGCCCCCATCAGCACCCGTTTCTGATGAATCTGCCCTGACCGGAACTGTTCTAGCAGTGCAGGCAAATTTCTATTTTGTGCAGCTCGACCAACCCCAGGGTGATTCTGACCCGCCGATCGAGCAGCTTTTGTGTACCCGCCGAACTCGCCTGAAAAAAATTGGTCAGCAGGTGATGGTGGGCGATCAAGTCCGAATCGAGGAACCCGACTGGGAAGGAAAACGGGGCGCAATTGCCGAAGTATTTTCCCGGCAGACTGAGCTAGATCGTCCGCCGATCGCCAATGCCGACCAAATTCTGCTGGTGTTTGCTATTGCCGAACCCACGCTCGATCCGGTGCAGCTCAGCCGCTTTTTGGTGAAGGCAGAATCAACGGGCTTGGGCGTTTGCCTGTGTCTCAACAAAAAAGATCTGGTGAGCGAAGCAGAACGAGCAGAATGGGGCGATCGGCTGCACGACTGGGGCTACGATCCGGTGATGATCAGTGTCCGGGGTAACTTGGGCTTGCTAGATCTGGAAGCAAGGTTAATCGATCGGATGAGCGTTGTTTCGGGACCATCCGGCGTAGGGAAGTCGAGTTTAATTAATGCCTTGATTCCGGCGATCGATCTGCGGGTGGGCAGAGTCTCCGGTAAACTGGGGCGCGGTCGCCATACTACTCGCCACGTCGAACTATTTCAGCTTCCTGGCGGGGGATTGCTTGCCGATACGCCCGGATTTAATCAACCCGATTTGGACTGTCTTCCGGGCGAATTAGCCCAATTTTTCCCAGAATGCCGTCAACGTCTGAGCGAAGCAAGGTGTCAGTTTAGCGATTGCCTGCACCGAGATGAGCCAAACTGCGCCGTTCGGGGCGACTGGGAGCGGTATGACCTGTATCTGATGTTCCTTGAAGAAGTGATTGCCCGACAGGAGGCGATCGATCGAACAGGCGACCCAGAATCAACCACTAAAGTCAAAATTGGCGGAGAAGGACAAATCGAAGTCGAACCAAAGCTTCAAACAAAAAAATATCGCCGCCCCTCACGCCGAACCGAGAAGCAGCTTTTGCGCGGCATTGTCCAGGACGTAGAAACGCTGATAGATGACGGCGACGCAGAGGTTTAGCGCATATTTTGCTTACGCTCCTGCTTCGGGTCGCGGGTTCCGGCAGCGGCAAGTTCTGCATCCAGAAGGGTGCGTCCGGTAGCAGCCAGATAAACGTCGTCCAGACTGGGGCGCGACTGCGAGATGCCAAACGTGGGCAGTCCAGCGGCTTTGAGTGCCTGCTGAATTGTGATCAACGCTTCGCTATGGGGATCAACCACCAGATTGAGGGAATTGCCCTGGGCTTCATTCACAATCACATCCTGCACAAAGGGCAACGATCGCAGCATGGTTTTCGCATTCTCTGCCTCTTCGACGGGGGTAAATTCGCGAATTCGTAATGTGACTCGATCGCCCCCTACCCGATCTTTGAGTTCCGAAGGAGTTCCCGCCGCGATGACGACACCCCGATCGATAATGGCGACGCGATCGGCAAGTGCATCAATTTCTTCTAAATAGTGGCTGGTAATCAAAATGGTAGTTCCATTCGATCGCAACTGTCGCAGAAAGTCCCAGACAATCACGCGGCTTTCGATGTCCAATCCGACTGTTGGTTCATCTAATACGAGAACATCTGGCTGGTGCAGCAGTCCGGCTGCTAGGTCGATTCGTTTTTTCAGACCGCCCGAATAAGTTCCGGTTCGCTTGTCTGCCCAGTCTTGCAGTCCTAACAGCGAGAGTGCCTGGTCGATTCGAGCGGCAGCCTGACTTGCCGGAATATGGTAGATCGCTGCCTGAAGCTGAAGCAGTTCCTGCCCGGTAAGAACCTTATCGAGCGCAACTTCCTGAGCCACATAGCCCAATTTTTGCCGCGCTAATCGTGGGTTTTCCAAAACTGAAATTCCTGAAACTTCGATCGTTCCGGCATCGGGGGTTGCCAGAGTACAGAGGCAGCGTAGCGTTGTCGTCTTTCCGGCTCCATTGGGTCCCAGTAAGCCAAAAATTTCGCCCGGTTCAACTTGTAGCGACACATCTTTAACGGCTTCGACAGAGCCATATCGCTTCTGAAGTTTTTCAATCAGCACTGCTGGAGCCATGCGCTTCTTATTCCTGCTCGATCGTTATATTTCTCAATTTCTTTCTTCATTTTAATAAAAGGTGGGGAGGAGAGGGGTGAATGGATGGGTGGATCAGTGGATGGGTAGGAAGGGGGATGAGTTGGGGAGACGATCGTGGCAGGATAGGAGAGAAGCAAGTGAGATAAAGACCTTATGCGACTCCTTCACACGATGCTGCGTGTTGGCAATCTTGATGAATCTCTGAAGTTTTACTGCGATATGCTGGGAATGAAGCTGCTGCGTCGGAAAGATTATCCGGGCGGAGAGTTTACGCTGGCGTTTGTAGGCTATGGCGATGAGGCAGACCACACGGTGCTGGAGCTAACCCATAACTGGGGCACGTCGCAGTACAACCTGGGCGATGCTTATGGGCATATTGCGATCGGCGTGGATGATATTTACGGAACCTGCGACATGATTCGGCAGCGCGGCGGCAAAGTGGTTCGTGAAGCGGGACCGATGAAGCATGGCTCAACGGTGATTGCGTTTGTGGAAGACCCGGACGGTTACAAAGTAGAGCTAATCCAGCTCGGCACACAGGGCAGCACAAGAGAGCAAAAGACGGCAACGCCGCAAGTGGCTATGTAGTTTTGTCATGAGAGAATCCTTAGCGGCTCAAAGTCCCTCAAAGATTGGGGGATTGGGGGCAATGTAGGAGAGCAAATACTGCTCAAACATCCCCGACAAGCAAGTTTACGACCTATCCCTACAGCGATCGCGTTCGAGTAGGGCATTTTTTTATCTGCTGCGAAATGGGATCAGATGCAATCAGATGCAAAATGTGATTAGACGGTCAAGCCGATTTCTTAACAGAACTCAATAATTGATTAGAATAATTGAAACTCTATCGTTCTGCCTACTTGCTCATGCAAATCAAGCTCACCGAGTCTCGTCTTCCCTTCGCTTCGATGTTGCTGATTGCGCCCTTTTTCCTATGGGGCACGGCAATGGTGGCAATGAAGGGAACGATTCCCCATACGACACCACTCTTTATGGCAGGTGTACGGCTTGCTCCAGCGGGGGGAATGATTTTGCTGGCAGCGATCGTGATGGGACGACCCCAACCCAAAGGCTGGCTAGCCTGGCTCTGGATCGCGCTGTTTGGACTGGTAGATGGCACACTGTTTCAAGGCTTTCTGGCAGAAGGGCTGACACGCACCGGAGCCGGATTAGGTTCCGTGATGATCGACTCTCAGCCGCTTGCCGTTGCACTCATGGCACGCTGGCTCTTTGGGGAGCAGGTAGGGCTGTGGGGCTGGATCGGGTTAGGGTTTGGTGTGCTGGGCATTAGCCTGTTGGGATTACCCCAGGAATGGTTGCTCAGCCTGTTTCAACAAGGGGGTTCCGTTAGTTCGGCAGCGGACGCGATGCAAAGCGGTTCCCTCTTTGGGGTTATCGAGCAGCTTCTGCAAAATGGGCAATGGCTGATGCTGCTGGCAGCTCTGTCGATGGCAGTCGGAACGGTGATGGTGCGATATGTTTGTCGCTATGCTGATCCGGTAAGCGCGACGGGGTGGCACATGGTGCTGGGCGGCTTGCCTTTGTTCTTCGGCTCAGGCTGGCTGGAAGTCGGGCAGTGGTCGCAGTTGCAGTTCTCTGACTGGCTCTCGCTCTCCTACTCTACGGTGTTTGGCAGCGCGATCGCCTACGGGCTATTCTTTTACTTCGCTTCAAGCGGCAGCCTGACGAGCCTGAGTTCGCTCACCTTTCTCACCCCTGTTTTTGCGCTGCTGTTTGGCAATCTGTTTTTGGGCGAGGTGCTCAATCCGCTGCAGTGGGTTGGCGTTGGTTTAACGCTGGTCAGTATTTATTTAATTAATCAGCGCGACCAGCTCTTGTCCCTCTTTAGGAAAGGAGAAGCGTGGCAGGAAGCCGAAGCTGCCGTAGAACCTTTAGCGATCCTGGCTGACCGAAATCAGGCGGAGTAATGTGCAGTGAGCACGATCGAGTAAGGCTGAGTCAATTGCTGGTAGGTGTTTGAACGCAGCAGTTCCCAATAGCGGTGTAGCTCGGCAAGCTGATTGCGATCGATTCGATACGCTTTACCGTCCGGGTAAGTTTCCTGATGAAACGGGGCGTGATCGATCGCCTGATACTCAGGGTTTTGCTGCGATTGGGGCGTGAGTAAATTCCTTTCCGCCTCGGCAGGAATCAGACCGGGGGGAAGCTGTCCTTCCAAAATGGCGAGAATTCGCGATCGGCAAGATACTGCATCGATGCCTCTTTGCTGAAGCATTTCCAGCACTTCGTCCAGGGTCATCGCTTGGTCGGGAAAACCACGCATCAGTTCCAGCAGCAGGAAGAAATCGCTGTACTGGTGTTTTGCCTGGTCTAAAGCAAATGGATAAAGCGGCAGCGCAGCAAGACCGTAGGCAATGCGGCTACAGGTCGGAATGTAGTCCAGCGATCGAACCCACGGATAGGCATCTTGCAGAATCAGGGCATTAGGCAGCTTTTGCTGAAGCCAGCGCGTGATCGCCCCTAGCGAGGCTGTTCCACCTGTGCAAACAACCTGCCGCACATTCAGAGCAGGAACCTGGGTCTGGTTGAGCAGTGCATTGAGTTCTCGGTTGAGCCGCTGGACGTAGGGCAACAGCACTTTGGTAGTCAAGTCTTGTCGGAGCAACGTTGTTTGCTGCTGGGCAATTTGAATCACAAAGCGATTTTGCTGCTGAAGATTCAGCTTCAGGGCACGGGCAGTTTCAATCAGCGATCGTCCTGCTTTGGTACGCCGCAGCCGTTGCTGAAGAACCTCGCGCTTTTGCCCGTCTGGTTCACCCACTGCTGGAAATGCAGTTTGCTCCAGATCGTTCCGAACTGGGTCGGTTGCAGGCAACAGCGGATAGAGCAATTGAGTGATGATGTCTTGGTCGATCGCCGTTCCCGCATAGGCAAGCGTGCGGATATGAAAGTCAGCGTGGGTAATCGCAGGTGGATTGGTTTCGGAAGGCTGCGCTTCAGAATCACGGTTGGCAAGCTGAACCAGAGCCAGTTCTGTCTGGGTTGCCCCCGCACTTAGAATCAGCGTGTTCCCCTGCCAGTCGATGTCCTGGGAAGTCTGCCCCTGCGGCATTTTCAGAGAAGACTGGGAACTTCCGGCAAAGGCGGCAAGCATCGCGGCGATCGGCTCCTCCAAAAACAGAATCTGCTCTGGGCGGCCAACCAGTTTGGCAGACAGCAGGGCTTCGCGCACGTTAAACTGATACGCCTCCGACCACCCGGTAGGGAAGCTAACAATTACGCCAACAAGCTGCTGAAGCGCGATCGCCAGATCTGCCGCTTCCAGATCGACTGCACCACAGGGCAGAAAAGCTTCCGGAAAACCCACTGCCAGCGAAGCCATTAACGCCTGAAGTGACTGCCTCAGCGTCATGAGCGGAATTGGCAGCGCATCTGACCAGGACAACATAGGTTGACTGCCCAGCAAAGCATCCCAGAAGCGGGGCGCATCATAAGGCAGTGTCAGATTCAGGTAGGGTTTAAAGTCGCGAATCAGGGCGTCCTGTGCCTCATCCGACTGACCAGACATTAGAGAAACTGCCAGGGGAAGGCGAAACTGTTTTTCGCTCGATTGATTCGTCCGGTTTTGAGCAGATGCCTGAGCGGTCTCTGGTTCGATTGCAGAGGAAGGGGCTTGCCAGTAGATTGGATAAAGCTGTTGGATCGATCGATTCAGCAGAACAGCAGAAATTCCGGTCGTACCAATGTCGAGTCCCAGATACCATTCACGTGCAGACGCTTCAGCGGGTTGCTCAGTCAGCGGCGGAGATTGAAGCAAATCAGCAACGAGATCTCCTAATGTGCCGTCAAAGAGCGTCCCTTCCAGCAATGCGTCTTCAGGTACCGGCTGAGGCTCGGATTCTAGTAAATCTAACTCTGCATCAAGTTCTAGGGAGAGTGAACTGTCTGGCGATGCAGAGTCAGTTAAGACTTTTTTTTTTCGCTATCCTCCTGAGGCGCGACTTGATCGGCAGAACTGCTTTGCAGCGATAATGCCACTTCTGACTCCTCGAAGGCATCTGGGATTGGCTGCGTTGGCTCAACTGGGCGCGCTGAGCCGATCGAAGGCAAGTTTTCAAACAGTCCTTCCAGTCCTTCTAGGGTGAAGGAATTGCTGTTGGAGGGGTTCGTTTCTAGCGCATCGCGGCTCGTAGGCTGATCTGCCGCAGCCGTTTCCGCAAAAGCAGGCTGATCAGAAGCGTCATCAAATAGATGCCGCTCGGTAGACTCATCCACAGGAGGCAAAGCAGACAAATCAGAAGGCAAAGCAGATGAATCAGAATCATCAGAAAACCAATCCTCAGCCGAACCAGATAAGTCCGCAGCCAACTCAAGCGGCGCAGAATAATTTGAAAACAAATCCTCGATCGGTTCTTCGCTCTGCCCAATCACGGGTGAAGCGATTCCTTCTTCGGAGAACTGCGAAGCATACGGCTCATCGGAAGCAGTTTCCTCAGCGGCGATCGGATCGGGAAAGGTGGGCTGCAATGCTTCTGGCGGATTCGGGTCAAACCATTGAGCGATCGTTCTTGCCGGGTCTGCTGCTGCCGGGTCTACAAATTCCGCAGAGACTTCCTCAGACGATCGCTCGGACAGTTGCTGAGTTGATTGCTCAGTCGGTTGCTCAGTTGGCTGCTCAGCCAATCGTTCAGGCGATTCGATGGAAATGACTGGCTCTTCCAAGAAATCTATGAACGGCACGGGCGCAACATCTGGCAGCATCCAATCCGCCGCGTCTTCCAGCGTAAAGTTTGCGTCACCTCCTTCCAGGCTCGATAGATCCTGTGCGAGTTGCTCCAGGGTATCGACGGGTAGCTTGAGATTCAGCAGTGCGTCCGGGTGCGAGGGTTCATCTGCCAGGAGATCCTCTTCGGGCTGTGCCAGCTCAAAGGCTTGCTCTTCTGGTCCTGCTTCTCGTTTGGCTAAGTCCTCAACAGAAACATCAGTAGAAACATCGGATGACAGCTCAAAGGGAACCAGATCGAGCAGCGAACTAATAGTTTCGATCGCATCGTCAGCTGGTTGAGCAGATTCCTCCTCAGCAGGGGGAGCAATCGTGACCGCTTCAGCAGGAACCTCAGCAGGAGTCGAACTAGGCGGGTCGAGCTCGATCGATATCGGCGGCTGGGGGGGCGACTGAGGGATTGGCGGCTGAAGGTTTGCAGTCGGTAGCAAAACATTCTCAACCGTTTGCGGCAGTTCTGGAGCTTCAACGATCGTCAAGTCCTCACTCTCTGCCACAGTTCCAGAGTAGGATACTGCCTCCGGGAAACCGCTAAACCAATCTTCCTCGATCGAAAGATTGGGCAGCATCTCTGCCGGATCCGGGGCGGGCGTATCGGCGGGGTCAACGGTTGCAGCCGCTTCTCCTGGTTCGAAAAGCTCCACATCCGCAAACAAATCTTCGGTGGCGATTCCTCCTTCAGGAAACTGCGAAACAACAGACTGGGAATTGGCCTCGCCAAACAAGCTCTGGTAAAACTCATCCTCGTACAGGTTATCTGGGGAGGCAACCAGGGGCAGTTCCGCGGTTGAGGCAGCTTCTGAAATGGGCTGCAATGTCTCAGAAGAGGGCATCGCCAAGTTTGATTGCAGCTCGGTTGCTTCGGTGCCCTGCATTTCAACGTCAAGCTGATTCAGCAGATCCAGCACTTCGGAAGGATCATCATCAACTTCTGTGAAGGCGTTTTCTTCGACGGAAGTAGAAGCCAGCGACTGGAGAATTTCGGGTTCTGAGTCATCTTGCAGCACCGTTAGATCTGTAGACAAAAAGGAGCTGAGCGGCTCATCCTGAAACAGCGTTAAGTCCTCATCGACGATCGCAAACGGTTCTGGGGAAAGGCTATCGAGGTCAAGCTGCTTTAGCTCCAGGTCAAGCAGATCCAGCGAGTCCAGGTCATCGGCATTCAGTGGTGATGTATCACTCGATGATGTATCGCGCACAAAGGGGTGATTAACTTGAGCGGGCTGGGCAGCATCTAGCTCGTTGAGTTCATCCAATAGGCGGGTAATGTCTCCCTCGGTTTGCTCCGGTTCTGCCGGACGAGATGACGGGGCAGCTTGGGGGAACGGTTCTGCCGCAGATAATCCTTCCGGGGGCAAAGCAGGCTCCCAGTTTCCCGGCTCGATCGAGGTCTGCAAAAAGGTAGAGGCTTCTCGTCCAAGCTGTTCTGCCAGTCGCGTTACCAGAGCAGAAAACATCGCTTCTCCCTGCTGCCCCAGGTTGTGCATCCGGCTCAAACCTTGCTCTAGCGAGTCCTGATAAGTCTGGACGTTTTGCTGAAGGGAGTTGAAAATAATTTGCAGCGAGGAATCCAGCTTTAGCAAAAGCTGATCAGACTGGGTCTGCACGCGCTGAATTTGCTCAAGTCGCTGCGCCGGACTCAGTGCCATCAGATCGCTGCTGGATAAGCCCGATGAACCTTCTGGCAGGGCTGCACCTGAACTCTGGGGCAGGGTCGAAATCATCTGCGTGACCTGCGACGACAGGTTTTCCTGCATTTGGCGAAATGCCGCCTGCAAAAACTCCATCAAAAGCTGATTTTGCTGGGGCAGAGCATACGGCTGTCGCTGTGCCTCAAGCTGCCGGATTTCCTGCAAAAGCATTTCTCGCTGCTGCCGCAACCCATCCAAATCCGATCGCATTGGCTGCAACAAGTTCGATCGCAGATAGTTCATTTCCTGCACCACCGCCTGCAATGCCTGCTGAGCCGACTCCACCGCTTCGGTCTGGGCAGAGGCTGGAGCGGGTTGGGGTGGAGCTGGCGGCACAAATTGCTGCGACGCTGCTTTCACAGGGGGAGAATCAATCGCCGGAGCGGCTTCACGAGTCTCTATCCCAGTTTCGCTGGCGTTTTTACTTGAATCAGCCCGGCTGAAATCAAAACCGTTTTCGCCCACCGGAGCCTCGATTCCTCCTGCCGGGGGCTGCGAAGCGATCGACTGCGCCCCTCCCTCCTGAAGCGACAAAAGATATCGGCGCGTTTGCTCCAACACCTGACGCTGCTGCACTGCATCGGCGGACATTATCCAGGGCAACCGGGGAGCCGTTTTGCTAAGCACCTCATCAATTTCCTGGATCAGCGATTCAATTTGCGCTTTCTGAGCAGTCACGGGTTCACTTCCTGTCAAGTAGCAGTCATTGAGGAACGGGATTTTTGTTGCTTCAATCCTAGCGTCAGGGTTCCCCCAGCGTCGCAAACTGTTACGTCAGGGAAAGACTGTGGGTGGATTGTAGCAAGCTTGTCTGAAGAAGTTTTACTAGAAGTGACAGGAAACTCGCAGAAATTGAGTGAGACCGATACAAAAATTAATTTAGAGTGGGGCTGAGTAGGGAGATCAGAAGTGGAGTAGAGAGGCAAAGAATAAATCAGAAATAAGGGAAAGGGAGACAGAATAGAACCCCGTCAAGACAGTAAAGGAAGACGAAGCATTTGCTCCAGAGCTGTGTTTTCCCCTCATCGCCTTATTCCTATATCCCTTATCTCCCCATGCCCTCATCCCCAAAACCAAGATAACCGCGTGGAGTAATCATCCAGTTCTCGTGAAGGCAGGTGCTGCGGTTACCGATCAGAACAGTGGTGAGCATATCGATCGCTTCAGGCTTCAGTTCACTTAAAGTCGTCAGCGTAATCTGTTCTTCGGGGCGATAAACCGATCGCACAATCGCAACCGGGGTTTCGGGGGGACGGTGTTGCAAAAAGATTTGCTGAGCGATCGTCATTTGCTGAGTGCGGGTTTGCGATCGGGGATTGTAGAGGGCAGTGACGAAATCGGCTTGGGCAGCAGCAGTCAACCGTTGCTCGATCACAGCCCAGGGGGTGAGCAGATCGCTGAGGCTAATAGCGCAAAAATCGTGCATCAGGGGCGCGCCGACTCTAGAAGCAACGGACTGAAGGGCGGTAATGCCGGGGAAAACCTGCACGTTCGGTGTTTTGCCATCCCAGCCGCCTGCCCTGAGCTGCTCTAGCACCAGACCTGCCATGCCGTAGATGCCGCAGTCACCTGAAGAAATTACGGCAACCGTTAGACCCCATTGTGCCAGGTCGATCGCCCGTTCGGCGCGCTGGCGTTCCTGAGTAATGGGCAGTGTTTCCACAATTTGCCCCGGACGCAAAAGCGATCGCACGAGATCCACATAAAGACCATAGCCAATGACGGCATCTGCCTGGGTAATTGCCGCCTGTGCTGCCGGAGTGATTTGATTGAGCTCACCAGGACCGATGCCTACGAGCCAGAGTTGTCCGGTACGCCCGACATATTCTCGTTCTGCCTGGGCGATCGCAACAGTGACTGCTCCAGGCTGTCCTTCCTGACGCACAACCTTTTTGGTGACGCGCAGCCGCTCGACAGGTTGAGCAGAATCCGAAAGACCTTCACTGGCGAGAATTGCCGCTGCTTCAGACACGCTGGGCGTTCCCACTTCGGCATCCACGATCGCAGAAGGCGTTGGAACCTCGATCGATCGCAGGGCTTCGGCAGAAAAACAGCGCAGTGCCCACTGGCGATCGCAGCACAGTTCCAGAATGCCTGCTTCGTCGGATTTGAGATCGATTGTGGCAATTCCGGCGATCGAGCCTTCTGCCAGATGCGCTGCACGACAAGCTTCCTGAATCGCAAACTCAATCAGCGATCGAGAAGTCCCCCGCTCACAGCCCACGCCCACCCACAGCACACGCGGATGCCACTGCACCTTGGGAAAATCTGACTCTGGGGCAAAGCGTCGCTGAATCGGACTGATCCAGATGCGCCCGTCTGGGCGTTCTCCTGCCCGATCGCTGGCTTCAAATCGATCGTTGGCTTCAAACACAAACGGATGTCCCTCTGGAAGCTGCTGCCATAGCGTTGAGCCTGCCTCCTGGATCACCTGCACCCGTCCCTGACGCGCGACTGCCGCACTGATGCCCGTCCAGTCACCGCTGCCTTTCTGCCAGCCAAAGGGCAAACCCAGCACATCCACCCCCGGCAGATTAAGATCGGTTGCGCCCCCGGTCAGAATCGGCGCTGCCTGAAGCAAAGGCGCGATCGTCCGCGTCAGGCGATCGGCTCCGCCCTGATGCCCCCCGCTGAGGCTAATGACATGGCCTGCCCCATCAACCACCACCACTGCCGGGTCACGGGTTTTGTCCTGCACCAACGGCGCAATCAAGCGCACTACTGCCCCGATCGCCAGATAAAATACCAGCGCTCCATGCGTTTGCCACAGCAGCGGCAGCATTTCCCGCAGCGACTCTCCATAGGATTTCACAAACGGCGAATTTGTCTCACTCGCCAACCCCGGAGTAACGTAAAGCGTCACTTCCCCCGTTTCCCATAGCGGCTTGAGTCTCTGAACCGCCTGCGGGGTGGTGGCAACAGCAGCAATCGGAGCAAATTGTTTTAGGAGGGGCGATCGATCGGTCACAGTTCTATCGAGAGAGCTAACCGAACCATTGAAACACAAGAACTCTCTATTCTGCTCAACGATTACCGCTTTGGGAAACAGCGAAGCGATCGACCTGCACTCCCCCCAACCCCTCACCTACCTACCTACTCTCTAAAACCTCCGCCCCAACAACCGCTGCTTCACCCCATCTGCAATCTTCTGCCCCAAATACTCAGGAATCAAATTCTCGTTCGGACCCAAAAGGTAGAGAATCAGGCGAGTCCGCCCCCGCCAGACCAATAAATTTGCATTTACCACCAGCAGATCTTCCTGCCAGATGGCGTACATCACCTTATAAAAAAGCCCGGGCTGGTTGTCTGCCTCGATCAGCAAGGCAGGCAGGTGGAACACCGGATCGACATAAAACTCGGTTTCGACCTGCTCCAAGCCTGCATCCAGGTTGAACTCAACCGCCAGCATTTCTTCAACTTCAAACCGCCCTGCCAGCGTTTCGCGGATTGCCCGACTGACGTTTTCTGCGGTTTTGTCGGTGAGGGCTTTGCCGCCTCGCGAAATCACCAGCTTGATAAAAACCAGCATGGGCGGATCAACCTGCCCATAGAGACTAAGGCTATGAATTGTCAGCCCATACGCCGCCAGGACACCAAAAATATCGCTCAGCAAAAAGGATTGATTGCGGTAGGCAAAATGCAGCGCGCTTTTACTTCCTTCTGGGCTGAGCTCGATCACTGCCTGCCGAGTTTTAAACAACTGGTAGGCAAGCCGCAAATTTTGAAGCTGGATCTCACTGCTGACAAACTGCTCATAAAACTGAGGAAACGATCGATTAAATCGCTTTAAGAGTTCTAGGGTGGACGACTTTAAACCCGGAGCCATACCGTTTGGTTGAGAGTAGTGAATCACAAAAAACAGCAATCGCGGTATGGATAGACGCACGAATTGCCCCAGCTTTATCTTCTGATCCCAGCGTTCCCGGATTCCTGAAGATTTATTCAGACCGATCGCCCAGACACGAATGGAATCTAAAGATACGCACTATACTAACTATTACTGCGATCAAACCTGTACTACTTTCACCGCGCTTACATGGGTTTCTGGAAAAGCCTGTTTAGCACTTCTGACGCTGCCTCATCACAACCCACTGAAATAGAAGGACAGGGAACGCCCGGTGTCATGATTGGCAATTCCCGCGTTTTTTTTAGCACCGATCGAGAAATCGACCTGTACGAACTCGAAGAACTTTGTGATGCGGTGGGCTGGTCTCGCCGTCCCCTTCGTAAAGTCAAAAAAGCAATTCAGCACAGCTTCCTTGTGGTTTCCATGTGGGAGCAGCGCGGCGCACAAAAACGGTTAGTCGGATTTGCACGGGCAACTTCAGACCACGCCTTCAACGCCACAATCTGGGATGTGGTCGTCCACCCTGACTTTCAGGGCAAGGGGCTGGGCAAGGCACTGATGCGTCAGATGATCAAAAAACTGCGGAGCGAAGACATCAGCAACATTACCCTGTTTGCCGACCCCCATGTGGTTGAGTTCTACCGGGGTTTGGGCTTTATGTCTGACCCGGAAGGCATCAAGGGCATGTTCTGGTATCCCGACTAGGCGCGGACTAAGCGCGATTGTGCTTCGCGAACGGCTTTGCTTGCTCGATCCAGGTCGAAAGCTGTCCCAGAGAGGGACAAAGATCCTGTCGCCGCAGATTTGCGACCTGGAGCCGCATAATTAGCCGCTGCAATCGGGGAAGGGGCATTTCGGCAAGCTGATCGACCGAGCTAATGCCTGCATGAAGCAGCAAGCCGCAAAACTGACAGCCGATCGCCGGAATTCTCGACAAATCTGCCAGGGCTGCCCATTTATTGACGTGCTGAAGATGAATTTGCAGGCGAGTGGCAAGCTCCTGTCGTTGTCTGGGGGTGCGGGTCTGCTGAAAAAGCTGGCGCGTGGTTTCAATGCCTTGCGCTTGCAGGTGCGAGCAATTTTCGGCACTGAGTCCGGGAAGCTGATCGATCGCCCAATCACTTGCGCGTCCGGGGCGAAAAGGAGAAGGAATCATGGCTTAAAAATTTAAGGAGATGGGGGTTGAGAACCGTCGGGCGGCAGATCGGGATCAGAAATTGTAATACTGACCGTAAAGCTAGTTGCAGTGGGAGACAGGACATCAACTTGATAAGCCCCTGCTTCAGTGATCCGTCCCTGCCAATTCACAATTCGTTCCGCATCGGGGATGGGTTGACCATTTGGATAACGAATATTCAGTGTGACAGCGATCCCGTCTACGACCGCCGCACTTAGCACCTGTCCGGGCTGTACTTCCACAACATAACGTTTAATCACCGCTTCACTCGCCCGATCGCTTAAGGTCAGCGGAGTGCCTACCGTCGGATTCACCGGAATCGTTTCGATCGTTGGCTCAACCGGAGAAGGACTGGGCGAGGGACTGGGCGAAGGTTCGGGAGCGGGAGCGGGCTGAAGGCTGAGATTGAGCTTGAAGTTACTTTGAGCCACACCCTGCACCGGACTGAGCTGCACCGCATATTCCCCGCTCACCGGAAGGCTGCCCTGCCAGGACAACACACGATCGGCGCGATCGTCTGCGGGTTGGCGATCGGGAGCCAGAACACTGAGCAGCATTCCCTCGCCTTCCAGAGCCGCCGTGAGAGCTTGCCCCTGCTCTGCCGGAAACAGATAGGTCGCGACATCGTTTGCCTTCAGGTTGCCCTCTAGCACACGGGTTTCGCCTGTAGCTGGTAGCTCAATGCGCTGGCTATATTCCACCGGAGTCGGGCTGGGCGTGGGAGTAGCAGTGGGTGAGGCGGTCGCCGTAGGGGCAATGGTCGGCGATGGCTGCGGCGGCTGAGAGCTGTTGAGAATCGCACTGACGATCGCCCAGGCAGCAATTCCGGTCACGGTTGCCAGCGCTAGCCCCATGCCAATCAGCGCGAGGGGATTTTCCCAGGCAGAAGACGCGACAGGCTGCGGAATCGCTCGTCCACCCCGGTTTGGCTGCGGTGCAGCAGTTTGATAATTGGAGGTTTGATAGTTGGTGGTGGGTTCCAGGGGGCGACCAACGGCGATCGTGCGAACCTGAGAAACATTTGGAGCGGGGGGCGGGGTTGGGGTGGCAGGCTGGGTGGGGCGATAGGTAGGGGGAGTTGGGACAGAGGGGGGTGAGGGAGGGCTGCTTTGTGGAGGGGGAGTCGAGAGGGTCGAGGGTTGAATTACGGTTGCGGGGTTGGCGAACGTCTGGAGTGCCTGGGCGACTTCGGCGGCAGACTGGTAGCGATCGCCCGGTCGATAGCTCAGCATCCGGTTAATGATCTGCACTAAGCCGGGACTCACTTTTGCCCAGGGTTGCCAGTTCCAGGCAAGGGTGCGATCGTCAAACAAATCCTGCGGTTCGCGTCCGGTCAGCAGCACGACAGAGGTGACTGCCAGCGCATAGAGATCGCTGCTGGGATAGGCGCGTCCGGTCTGCATTTGCTCGATCGGTGCATAGCCCAGTTTGCCCACCGTCGTCGGCGAAACGGTTTCGGCGGCTTGCTCTAGTGCCTGAACGCGGGTGACGATTTCTTTCACCACGCCAAAATCGATCAGCACGGGCAGCCCATCCGTCTGACGCAGAATAATATTATCGGGCGCAATGTCCCGATGAATAATGCCTTTGCTGTGAATATGAGCCAGCACGGGCAGCAGATTCAAAATGAGCTGAAGCACTTCTGCTTCTGAAAAAGCTCTACCCTGAGCGCGGCGATCGCTGAGCAGGGTGCGATAAGTCTTGCCATCCACATAGTCTTGCACGAGAAACAGCCGCGCATTTTCCTCAAAGGTGGCGCGAAACTGCGGAATCTGAGGATGGCTGATTTGATAGAGAATCGCCGCCTCGCGCTGAAACAGCTCCTTTGACTTACTGAGGGCGTAGTCGCTGCCGTGGGGTGCAATAAATTCTTTCAGGGCACAGCGTTCGTTAAATCGTCCCTGATCTTCTGCTAGATAGGTACGTCCAAAGCCGCCCTGTCCCAAAATGCTGAGGACGCGATAGCGATTTTGTAAAACAGTTCCAGCCGAGATCGGGAGCTGCATGACCGAGGACTCACCCCTTAACCGAGAGTAGCCATTTACCAGGCGTGATCAGTCGATAACAGAACAGAGAAATCCGTATCGAGGCATCTCATCATAGCAAAAGAAACTTCTGGGTGCTGCTCCGCGTCAGATTCCAGGATAAGCCGCAACCAAGACAGCTCGACGTGGTAAACTTTGCGAGTCTTAAAGTCTGAAGGCTGATATTAAGCCCCAGCGTTTTATCCCTGTTTATCTCTGTGTTTCGGGTCTGCATCTTTCCGGTCGGCGGAAGTGACGCAGTCCGATCGTTCACCCCACTCATTGATTCCCAGAAAGATGCCTGTATCTCGCTTTTCTTCCAATCGTGCCCCCCTGATCCAAGATGCCGATGCGGAGACGCTTGCTAGACTGCCCGCCGCAGAGGATCTGCTGAGCGATGAGGAGCGCGATCTGCTTGTCGCCCAACCCCTGGCAACGAAACCTCCCAGCCCTCCCGGTATTACTCTGATTGGAACCCAACGTGACGATGTACTGCGCGGTAGTGACAACGCCGATCGCATTGAAGGACGGGCAGGCGACGATCGCCTCTTCGGTGAAGGCTCGGATGATGAGCTGCTCGGAGGCACTGACAACGATCGCATTTTTGGTGGACGGCGGGACGATCGCCTCTCTGGCGAAGCTGGACGCGATCGACTAGTGGGCAATCAGGGAGACGATCAGCTCCTGGGCGGCAGCGATGCAGATGATCTGCGCGGCAATGCGGGCAATGATTTGCTGCAAGGCGGAACGAGTCCCGATACCCTATCTGGAGGGAGGGGCAGCGATCGACTGTCTGGGCAGGGCGCGAGAGATGTGCTGCTGGGCGGACGCGGTGATGACCTGCTCGTGGGCGGACTGGAACGCGATCGCATGAGTGGCGGCGGTGGACGCAACCGCTTTGCTTACAATTCATTCGAGGATCGGGGCGATACGATCGTGGATTTCGATCGCCGTCGCGATGTGCTGGATCTGAGCCGTCTGTTCCAGGGCGACGATTTCACCAGCTCCGATAAATTTGAGGACTATGTAATTGTCGTGCTTGAGGATGAGGATGTCACAATCATCCGGGTGGACGCAGACGGCAATGGCGGCGACGCACCCTTCAAAACGCTGGTAACGCTGGAGAACGTGGAGTTTGATGATATCGAGCGGCGGAATTTCGTGTTTTAGGGAACTGCACTTTAATGCTCGTTAACTCTAATGCTCATTAACTTTAATCCTGATTGAATTTAATGGGCAATTTGTACCCTGATTGCAGACTTAAGCGTTGATCAACCGTGATCGCTCCTGAATTTCATCAAGCGTTGCGCTGGGAATGGCGCGAATGAGCTGGCGGGTGTAGTCGCGGGTCGGGCTAGTATAGATTTGGTCAGCCGTGCCAATTTCTTCGATCTTGCCCTGGTTCATCACCATAATGCGATCGCTCACGAACTTGACCACGCTCAGATCGTGCGAAATAAAAATGTAGGTCAATCCAAAATCTTGCTGAAGGTCTTTGAGCAGGTTAAGCACCTGTGCCTGCACCGAGACATCCAGCGCAGAAACCGACTCGTCGCAGATAATAAAGCGTGGATTGCAGGTGAGCGTCCGGGCAATGCAGATCCGCTGCTGCTGTCCGCCGGAAAACTCGTGGGGCATTCGGCTCATTGCGCTTTCGTCTAAGCCGACTCGTTCCAGGAGAGCTACCGCTTTTTGGTAACGTTCCTGATGGCTATGACCGATATGGTGAATCATCATCGGTTCGATCAGGGCAGAGCCAATACTCTGGCGCGGGTCCATTGAGCCGTAGGGGTTCTGGAAAACAATTTGCATTTCCTGGCGCAGTTTTCGCAGCTCGGACTCGTTGAGCTGAAACACCGATTTGCCGTCAAACATTACTTCGCCTGCGGTCGGTTCTACTAAGCGCAAAAGAACACGGCTCAGCGTCGATTTACCGCAGCCCGACTCGCCGACTAAACCGAGCGTTTCCCCCGGATATACATCAAAGCTGACATCATCGACTGCATTAAAGAAAGTCTTGCGACCAAACAAGCCTGATCGCACCGGATAGCTTTTGCTTAAATGGTGGACAGACAGCAGGGGCGATCGCTGAATTAATTGCTGATAGCGATCGGCTTGCTCGGCAGCAGAGACAGGCGTAAAGCGCGGATTATTATCGATGACGCTGCGCGGCCGGGGTTCAATTTGAACTGTGCCCTCTGGAGTCGCTTTTACCTGCATAAAATCAGAAACCGTGGGCAGCCGATGCAGGCGACATTCGGGCGTGGGGCGACAATTGAGTAAGCCTTTGGTGTACGGGTGCTGAGGCTGGGCAAACAAATTGTAGGCGTTAGCGACTTCCACCACCTTGCCGCGATACATCACGACGACGCGATCGGCAACTTCAGACACCACGCCCATATCATGGGTCACAAACAGCACCGACATCTGACGGCGAGAGCGAATTTCGCGCAGTAGCTCCAGAATTGTTGCTTGAATGGTGACATCCAGTGCAGTTGTGGGTTCGTCTGCGATCAGCAGCGCCGGGTTGCCGCTGAGTGCCATTGCGATCATGACGCGCTGAATTTGTCCGCCCGAAAGCTGGTGCGGATAGCGTTCCATCATCGCTTCGGGTTCCGGCAGCTTCACTTCGCGGAACAGATCGATCGCCTGCCGATGGGCTTCCTCCTCGGAAACAGGACTGTGTAGCCGAATCGCTTCCACCACCTGAGAGCCGCAGGTATAAACCGGGTTGAGCGAAGTCATTGGCTCCTGAAAAATCATGGCTATTTGTCCGCCCCGGTAAGCCCGGCGATCGTCCGGTGGCAAGCCCAACAGATTCACGGGAGCCGCATTTCGATTCGGATTTTGAAACCAGATTTCGCCGCGCAACTGAGCAGTGGGAACCAGTAGCCCCATAATTGCCAGCGACGTGACCGATTTCCCCGACCCTGACTCGCCAACCACGCAAACGGTCTCTCCCGGCATTAGTTGAAAAGAGACATCTTGAACAGCAGGAATCAAATCTTTTTCCTGCCGAAAATCAACAGACAAATTGCGAATATCAAGAATCGGGGTGGACATAGAGATTTAGAGTAAAAAATTTAGAGTAAAAGACAAAATAAACGGTTAAACCTGTCAGGAAATCACAAGATTTAATACTCTCTTAACATTAGCAAAAGAGCGATTTCGACAGGAATTCTAATCTGCAAGCAGACACAATACTGTTAGAAATCTATCTTTTGAAAGAGATATTTCCCCCTGGTGAATGTGAGATTCTATCGACAAGCCTGAATTCCTTAACCGACCTGCCTTACCAGGAAATTCGCTTACAGTAATAGCCTAACGCAAGCCTAACGCACCAGTTTTTGTTTAATTATTGCTAAGAATTAAGCTGGGTTTGAGCTTACGGCATACTGGTAAAAGCAGATTAAAAGTAAATTGAAAGTAGATTGGGTGGGGTGTTGCGATCGTCCCTCAATCATTCTGATAAACTGATGCTTTTGTAACAGATTGTCAGTTTATTGGGGCAGGACCTTAAAAAAATATCTGCAATTTAGACTGACGTGAATCGCAGTCGCTACTGTTTTCAGGTGTATCAAACTTTAGGTATATCAAATTTGCTTAGAGGTTGCTTAGGTTCGGCTTTGTGTTTCGGCTTTGTGTTTTGAGAACGCTTGAGATAATACAACGCCTTTCGGCAGGATTTTACTTTCTATGATTGGGCGACTTAAACGAGGGTGGCTTGTCCTTTTTGCTTTAGCCGCTACCGTGACCGTAACGCTTTCTAACTGCGGGACGGCTCCCCCTCAAACTGCTGCAAATCCGGCTGCAAATCCGGGGGGCAGTCCTACCGTCGATGCCAGTACGCTTGTGTTTGGCTCGGTCGGCGATCCCGTGACGCTGGAATCGGGCAACGTTACCGATGGTTATTCGATCGTTGTGCAGCAGCAGATCTATGATCGCCTGTTAGATGCCCAACCGGGGACAACCGAGCTGGCTCCGGCACTGGCAACCGAATACTCCGCTTCTCCAGACGGACGCACCTGGACGTTTAAGCTGCGCGAAGGCGTGACTTTCCACGATGGCACTCCCTTTAATGCTGAAGCCGTCCGCGCCAATGTCAATCGCTGGTGGGACGAGCAAGACCTGCTCGGATTCCGCGATGCAGGCAAAACCTTTGAAACCTGGGTCAGCCTGTTTGGCGGATTCAAAGGATCGCCTGATTCACTGCTGCAAGACATGAAAGTGGTAGATGACACAACGCTTCAGTTTGTCTTGAAAGAGCCGTTTGCAGCATTTCCCGCAGCGATCGCCTCTGGCTATTTCGGCATTGCCAGCCCGAACGCGATCAAAGCAGCAGGCGCAGACTATGGCATTGCAGGATCTCCGGCAGTGGGAACAGGTCCCTTTCAGCTAAAAGAATGGCGCACAGGCGATCGGGTGGTTCTGGAAAAAAATCCCAATTACTGGCAGGCAGGCTTACCGAAAGCAAATCAGGTTGTGTTTCGCACCATCAAAGAAGCCTCTTCGCGACTGGCAGAACTCCGAGCAGGCACGATCGACTTTTCCGAAAACCTCTCGCCCCAGCAGCGGCAGGAAATTCAGAGCGATCCCAATCTAAAGGAATTGCGTCGTCCTTCGTTTAACACGGGCTATCTAGCACTCAACCCCAGCTATGAGCCGTTGGCAAAAAAAGAAGTGCGGCAGGCAATCGCGATGGCGATCGATCGCAAGCAGTTAGTGGAGGCGTTCTGGTCGGGTCTGGCAACCACGGACGCACACTTTACGCCCCCCTCAATGCGGGAATTCCAGGATACTAGCCTGGGCGACTACGAGTACAACCCGGACAAAGCGAAAAAGATGCTGGCAGATGCAGGCTATCCCAACGGCTTTGACCTGGAACTGTGGTATCCCGCGATTAACGGCGCATCCTTTCCCAACCCAAAACCGACTGCCGAAGCAATGGCAGCAGAACTGAGTTTGATCGGCATCCGCGTTCAGCTCAACACCAAAGACTGGGCAGGCTACCTTGCCGATCGCCTTAAATCCCCCGGATACCAGGCATTCCTGCTGGGCTGGATGGGTGACTACGGCGATCCGGATAACTTCCTTTACCCCCACTTTGGCAAAGGCTCCACAACCGACATCGGCAACTGGAAAAACGATCGCGTCTTCAGCCTGCTGAGCCAGGCACGGACAACCGCCAACACTGCAGATCGGGTAAAGCTGTACGCCGAAGTCGATCGCATTTTGTTTGAGGAAGCGGTGCGGCTGCCGATCGTCCACTCCGAACCGCTGCTAGCACAGCGATCGAACCTGGTTGGCTGGACACCAAGCCCGTTTGGCTCAGAACCCTGGGCGGCAATTACCAAGCAGTAAATTTCACCTGATTTTTTACTTGATAAGGACAAACGCATGATCCAACGATTTAAACGATGGCAGGCAGCATTGATTGTCCTCACGGCTGCCCTGACCGTTACCCTCTCGAACTGCGCGACTCAGCAGCCCACTGCAACTTCTGGCGCAGGCAGCCCAGCAGCCCAAACGTCAGAGGCCAGCACACTGGTCTTCGGCTCAGGCGGTGATCCGGCAAATTTGGAACCGGGCAACATTGAGGACGGCAACTCGATCTATGTGCAGCACCAGATCTACGATCGCCTGCTCGACTACAAACCCGGCACCACCGAGCTGGAACCTGCCCTGGCAACCGAATATGCTTCGCCCGACAACGGCAAAACCTGGACGTTTAAGCTGCGCGAGGGCGTGACTTTCCACGACGGCACTCCGTTGAATGCTGAAGCCGTTCGCTTTAACTTCAATCGCTGGTGGGATCCTCAAGATCCCCAGGGCTTCCGCAACGCAGGCAAAACCTATGCAGTGTGGGAAGGACTATTTGGCGGCTACAAAGGCAGCGATGCCTCGATTCTCAGAGACATCAAGGTTGTGGATGATTCTACAATCCAGTTTGTTCTCAATCAGCCATTTGCCGCCTTTCCGGCAGCGATCGCCTCTGGCTACTTTGGCATTGCCAGCCCGGATGCGATCAAGAAAGCAGGTGCAGACTACGGCATTGCAGGCGCACAGGCAGTCGGCACGGGTCCGTATGTGTTCAAAGAATGGCGCACGGGCGATCGCATTCTGTTGACCCGAAATCCCAACTACTGGAAGTCTGGTTTCCCGAAAGAAGATACTCTTGTCTTTCGCTTTATCAAAGAGCCTTCGGCACGTTTAGCCGAACTGCGCGCAGGCAACATTGACTTCACTGTGGATATCGCGCCGGATCAGCTCAACGAACTAAAATCTGACACCAACCTGACCGAAGTTCGTCGTCCCCCGTTCAACGTCGGCTATCTGGCACTCAACCCCAGCTATGAGCCGTTGGCGAAAAAAGAAGTGCGGCAGGCGATCGCGATGGCAATCAGCAAACAGCCGATCGTCGATGCTTTCTGGTCGGGACTGGCAACCACCGACGCGCATTTCACACCCCCGTCGCTGAAGAACTTCCAGGATGCCAGCCTCAAGGACTTTGAGTATAACCCCGATAAAGCTAAGCAAATGCTCGCCGCCGCAGGCTATCCGAACGGCTTTGATCTGGAACTGTGGTACATGCCTGTGTCTCGCCCTTATTTCCCCACGCCGAAACCGATCGCCGAAGCAATCGCGTCTGACCTGAGTACGCTGGGTATCCGGGTCAAGCTGAATACAAAAGACTGGGCGGCTTATCTAGACGATCGCCTCAAGCCACCGGGCTATCAAGCCTATATGCTGGGCTGGACGGGTGACTACGGCGATCCCGATAACTTCCTCTACTACCACTTCGGCAAAGGCGGCACCAAGGACATCGGCAACTGGCAAAACCCCCAGGTCTTCCGACTCCTCGATCAGGCACGCCAAACCGCAGACCAGACACAGCGGGCTAAACTCTACGGCGAAGCGGAAAAACTCATTGCCGACGAAGCCGTCCGCGTCCCGATCGTTCACTCAGAACCTTTGAACGCTCAGCGAGCGAATGTCAACGGTTGGTCACCGAGTCCACTGGGTTCAGAGTCGTTTGAAACTGTAGAGAAGAGCTAAAGAGGTGAATGGGTGGATGGGTGAATGAGTAGATGGGAGGTGAGGGAGTGAGACATCAGGGAGTTGTGCCGCCCGTATTCCTGGCAATCGTGTTCCTGGCAATATTGGACAGAACAAAAAGCAACTCAGCCCCACTTAACCTCTACCCCAACCTGCGATCGCATCTAACACTCCATCCAGCCACCCACTCCCCGACCCCTCCACTCACCTAACCTCCCGACCCCTCCACCCTGCTCCCCCAAATGCTCCGCTACATTGCCAAACGCCTCCTCGATCTGTTTCCTGTTCTTTTGGGCATCACGCTCCTCGTCTTCCTCTTCCTTCAGCTCATTCCTGGCGATCCGGCGATCGTTCTTCTGGGTCAACGGGCATCGCCGGATCAGATTGAGGCACTGCGGGAGCGGCTAGGACTGAATCAGCCTTTGCCGGTGCAGTATCTTGCCTTTCTGGGTCGCCTGATTCGGTTTGACCTAGGCAGAAGCATTATTAGCGGCATTCCGATTACTCAGGAAATTGCCACCCGCTTTCCGGCGACGTTTGAGCTGTCGCTCGCGGCGATGATTGTGGCGATCGTCCTCGGCGTTCCGGCGGGAATTATTGCAGCCGTGCGGAAAAATGGCTGGATCGATAACATCGCCATGAGTACATCGCTGTTGGGCGTGTCGATGCCTGTGTACTGGCTGGGGCTGCTGCTGGTGTATCTGTTTGCGGTAAATTTGCAGCTTTTGCCGCCAAGCGGTCGTTTGGGCGTTGCCGTCGATCTTCAGCCAATTACCGGATTTTATTTAATTGACTCGCTGCTGCGGCTCAACTTTCGTGCCTTTAGCGATGTCGTCGCGCATTTAATTCTGCCTGCAATCACGCTAGGCACAATCCCCTTAGCGATTATTGCCCGGATTACCCGCAGTGCCATGCTGGAAGTGCTGTCGCAGGACTACATTCGCACTGCCAGAGCAAAAGGACTTATGGAACGCTGGGTGATCAATAAACACGCGCTAAAAAATGCTCTGCTACCTGTGGTCACGATCGTCGGCTTACAGTTTGGCACTTTGCTCAGCGGCGCAATTCTCACCGAAACGATCTTTTCATGGCCCGGTTTAGGTTCCTGGATTTATAACGGCATTCTCACCCGTGATTATCCGGTTGTTCAGGGAGGCGTTGTGTTTGTGGCGATCGTCTTTGTACTCATTAATCTTTTAGTTGATATCTCCTACGCTTTTCTCGATCCGCGCATTCAGTATAAATAATTGATGATTCTTAAATTATTCATCCTAGAATGTGGCAGTACAGCGTAACGCATCAGTTTCAAGGTTCAATATTTCACATTCAGAGTTTAATATCTCACATTCAGAATCGTTCAAAAAGATTTATCTAATTTGCTCTAATCAATTCATTTGATTACTTCTTAGCTTCATTATTTTAATTAGCTTCATTGTTTCAATTAGCTTCACTGTTTCAAATTAATAGGTTAGAGCTTTTGCCTAACACAGTCTACAGTTTCTCAAAATTATCTCCGATCGATTCACAGGTTTATTCTCATGGAAACTCTGCCTGCTCGTCCGATCGTTCATCAATCTTCGTTTCAAAAAGCCAGCAAGCGGTTCTTCAGATCGATTTCGGCGCGGGTTGGCTTAATTCTCACGGTGGCGATCGTTCTGCTGGCAATTTTAGCTCCAGTGCTGCGTCCGTTTGATCCGGCAACGGCAAGGGATTTTGCGGCCCGGCTAAGTCCACCCAGCGGCACTCACCTCTTCGGCACCGATGGGCTGGGGCGAGATATGCTGAGCCTAGTCTGGTATGGCATTCGAATTTCGCTGCTGATCAGTATTGTGTCCGTCGGGCTGGGACTGATCATCGGCACGTTTCTGGGGCTAATTGGGGGTTATTTTCGCGGCTGGCTGGAGCGGGTAATTAGCTGGATGAGCGATATTCTGCTGGCGTTTCCTTCGATTCTGCTGGCGATCGCGGTGGCAACCGTCGTCGGACCCAGTTTGCAGAGCGTGATGATTGCGGTGGGCGTGGTGCAGATTCCAATCTTCATTCGCCTGACCCGCAGCATGGTGCTGTCTCTGCGCGAACAGGGATTTGTGCAAACCGTGCGGGCATTTGGCGCGAAGCCAGGACGAATTATTTTTAACCATATTTTGCCTTCCAGTCTTGCTCCCCTGGTCGTTCAGGCAACTTTGGCGATCGGTACTGCCACTCTCGAAGCCGCAGGTTTAGGCTTTTTGGGACTGGGCGCAAAACCTCCCACACCGGAGCTGGGCACATTGCTCTCTGACTCGTTCACTAACGGCTACGCCCTTTCTGCCCCCTGGACTATCATTCTGCCAGGACTGATGATCACGCTGATTGTGCTGGCGTTTAACCTGCTAGGTGATGGTCTACGAGATAGTATCGACCCGCGATCGAATCGGTAGGGTCTCTTTCGATCGCACTTCAAGTTCTTATCTCAAAGTCCCCCAGAATTGGGGAATTTAGGGGGCGACGTAGGGAAGATCATTCGGCTCAAACCGCTTCAAGGACGATGAGTTCGCCGCAACTCCGTAATTTGATCTGCCCGATCGAGTAGCGCAGCAGGCATCTCTGGACCCGTTAAAATCACATCAACCTGAGTAGGACGGTTCTCTAGAAACTCGACGACCTCTGCCTCAGAAATTAAACCAAAGTGGATTGCCAAGCTCAGTTCATCCAGCACCACCAGCGAATACTTGCCCTCAGCGACGATCAAGCGCGTATGTTCCCACAGCTCACGCAGGGCAACGACTTCAGATTCTTCCAGGTCAGGGGTGTCAATACAGCGCGGCAAGTTACACCGCACCCAGTCAAGATTCTGCCCAAGCTGTACCGGATGCTGATAGCCCTGTCGAATCCCGCCTTTCAGAAATTGCACAATCAGCACCGAGGTTCCCTGTCCAGCAATTCGCAGGGCTTGTGCCATAACACTCGTAAAAAAGCTACGGTGCGGAGAGGTAAACACCTGCACCAATCCTTCAACCGTATGGGGCAGGCAATGATTACTGTCACGGGCGGGGACTTCGAGTTGGGAAACCATGAGTCGTTCTGGAATAAACGTTAAACAGTCATGCGGCAAGGGCTAACGCACGATCGATCCTTCTCACCCTGATTTCAAAGCACATCAAGCTTAGTACAAATTTAGTACAAAACGATGAAATTGACCAGAGACAATCGATCGCGGAACAAATATAGCGTATCTCAAATTAGAATTCCAACAACCCACGCTACATATAATTCATTCATCACGCTTATAAAAACTTAGCCGGGCAACTTTCCCAACCCAAAACCACCCTCAAAACTACTCCCCATCCCCTCACCCCCTTACCGACCCACCTATCCTTCCCCCTCAATCACGAGTATCCTGATTAAGAATTGTGAGGCACTTCTCTATGACTTTGCATCGTCCCGATGGTCGGCAAGCCGATCAGCTCCGTCCCGTTCGTTTTGATCGCAGCTTTACCCGCTATGCGGCTGGCTCTGTGCTGGCACACTGCGGCCATACCCAGGTACTTTGTACTGTGAGCATCCAGCGAGGCGTTCCTCGCTTTCTAGAGGGCAGCGGACAGGGCTGGCTCACCGCCGAATACCGAATGCTGCCGAGCGCGACCCAGCAGCGGCAGGCAAGAGAGTTTATGAAGCTGTCGGGACGCACCCAGGAGATTCAGCGACTCATTGGGCGAAGCCTGCGGGCAGCCCTGGATATGCAGGCACTGGGAGAACGGACGCTAACCATAGATGCTGACGTGCTGCAAGCCGATGCCGGAACCCGCACAACGGCAATTACAGGCGGCTATGTTGCTCTCTGTGATGCGATCGGCTCTCTACTCGAATCGGGAGAATTAGAACGATCGCCTATTCGCCATCAAATCGCGGCGGTGTCAGTTGGCTTGCTGGAAGGTCAGCCTTATCTGGATTTGAACTACGAAGAAGATGTCGCTGCAGAGATTGACTGTAATGTGGTGATGAATGATCAGATGAACCTCATTGAGATTCAGGGAACCGCAGAAGCAGGAAGCTTTAGCCGCAGCCAGCTCAATCAAATTCTGGATGTTGCCGAGAAGGGAATTAAGGAGTTAATGAACTATCAGCAGCAGGCGTTACAGTGAAGCAAAGCAACACGCTCAATCATTGATTTTTACGCTCATCTCACTCAAACTTGATGGCTCAACCCTAGCACAGGAGCCAAAGTGAGAACAAAATGAGCTGAATCTCAAACATAAAGTAAAATTTCCCGATCGATTGGAAGGCAGGCTAGCGTTCCGGTTGAGTGGCTGCTAGTAGCTTTTGCATCCAAACCAAGAACTTTCGGCAGTCCGCTCCGACCGGATTGTTATGCCAGTATTGTCTAGTTTACCTAAGGAGCAGAAACGTCTCACCCTGCATATATGGGTGCAAGTGGTTCTCGACAACATAAGGCACAGCACGAGAGAGCCATTCATGTTCCTGTGGGTTGGCACTGAGAAAAGCAAAGTTTTCCACTGTTGAACCGACAAAAAATGCTTCAACAGCGCTTTGATAATTTGCTGGTAATGTCCTAACACTGGAGTAACCCTCGAAGAAATGCCAACGCAATGATGCCTCAGCATCTCTAAGCGATTGACCAATATCGTAAAGGTAAAAACCAAAGCCACAGCGCGAAAAGTCAATTGGGCGAACTTCTTTACCACAAAACACGTAATTGCCTTGGTGCAAGTCAGCGTGAATTACGCCCCAAGTGTCGCGCGTTCGATGAAGACTATGCATAAACTCTTGAACTTGCATAGCAGCCTTTCGGAACACTTGGTAATCGTCCAGTGAAATTGTGCCGTTTTGCACCAACATGCCAAGTTGAGACGTTGCGGCTTTTAGCTGCTCTACATCATGGGTGGGGCGAGAAAAGCCAACTGGCAACAACCAACTGCTTGAATGCTGGTGCAATTGCGCCATTAGTACACCCAACTGTTGAATTTGCTGTGCTGTCGGTTCACCATTGAGATGTTCACCTTCTACCCACTGCAATAATGAACAGAATATTGAAGCCCCTAATTTTGCCCCAGCAATGCTCGCTACCCATTCACCCAAACGATTCTGCATGGGTTGAGGCACTGTCAACTCGGTGTCTTGAGCGATCGCATTCAACCATAGCAATTCAGACTGAATCGCGGATGGTGCTCTCCAAACCTCTTGCCAACCCTCGCCAGCAGCCTCAATACCAGCATGAAGGCGAAGCAAAAACTTGTCTTCTGTTGGTGTCTCAACTCGAAATGTTGTGTTTTGGCTTTGTCCCAAAAACGTAAGTTGAACGTTCGGCAAATCGTAATGGGTCAGAGCAGCTTGGGCAATTGCTTCATCAATAACCATGTCTGAGACTATTCACAACCTCTTACTGCTTGAAACGGGACGGAGTAGCATAACGTTCCGGCTGAGCGGCTGCCAGCAACTTTTGCATTCTCATCTAGATCTTTCTTCAGGCCGCTCCAACAGGGTTATGGGGCGCTACTGCAGTGCACGTTTTCAACAACTTGACGAATTGCATCAACGACTAATTCTGGTTTATCGAGTTGGATTGCGTGTCCACTTTCGTGAGCAACAATATGAACGCCTTGGAGTGACTCAGTGGCTAGATCTGCATGTAACTCTTGCAGCTTCTCAAGCACCTCTTGTGTAATGTCAAATTCTGGCTTTCCAGCCGACAAAACAATGAGAGGAATATCAGGAAATGGCTTTATTCGACGTGCTTGTTCAACCTGACTCATGCTGATAGATACCGCAGCCGATTCTTGAGCAAAGGTTTTGCCAAACTGAGTTTGAGAATAGAGTGCCTTGGCAAGAGGTCGCATTGAAGGTGGAAATTTTTGAAATAAACCAGCCGCCATAGGCAGAGCATCAAAAGCGACGAGCAAACGAAGCAGCCCAATACTTCCTATAATTGGCACCACGGGAGTTAACAGTCCTTCCAGTCGTTTGTTTAATTCAACCCATTCGACTGGTGTATCCTCATACATCCTCTCATGAGCAACATCTACTAAAACCATCCCAGCGACTTCCTCTGGATAGTGATAGGCAAATAAGCGACTAAATAAACCACTTAAAGACATTCCCACTAAGATATAGGGTGGCTCAATTTCAACCTCTCTTAAAAGCTGTCGCAGTTCACCAACGACTTGTTCAGCAGTACGTGGTTCTGAACTTAAATTACTCCAGCCATAGCCCGCCCGATCGTAGGTCAAGATTCTTGTAAATTTGGCAACTTTGGGCTGCACCAACTGCCAATCCAGGTGAGTACCTCCGGTTCCACTATCGACAATGACTGTTGGATAACCTTCACCCATAACTTGATATGCCAGTTCCTGCCGTTAATTTGAACGATCTTTCCAGGTGGCAGAAACTTTTGGCGATCGCGCTTTGTGGCAAGTCCTTGATAAATTGCTCCAAATCCAATTGCTGCAATCAATACTCCAAAGAGTAGAACAAACCATTGCATCCTGCTTATTCCTTAAACTTACATACGGTTGCGAAGGATTTCCACTGCTCCTTCAAAACAGCGATCGCCACTATTTTCACATTCAATAATTTCAATATCGGGCTGTACCCCCTTGCCTTCGATCGCATTGCCCTCAGGTGAGACGGTGTAAGCGATCGGAGCAAGAATAACAAATCCTTGCCATCTCAACTTAAAAACCCCTCCCCCTAAGACTGAGCCACTGGTCCGAGCCCCTAAGATTTGAGCAGATCCATGATCTTGAGCGGCAGCCGCAAATACTTCACAGGCAGATCCGCATCGGTGATCAACCAGTACAAAGTAAGGTCTTGGATCACGTTTGGCTTCAAATCGCGTTCGATATTCAATAAAGTTCTTCTCCTGAGTTAACTTGATTTCAGCAAGACCAATGTTTTTCACAGAGTCATCAAAATATCCTCGAAAAATATAGGGTTCCTGCATACCAATTCCATCTCGCGTTCTCTCTACTGCAAACACTTTGTCAGGACCGATGATGTCTTCAATCAAATAACTAATGGCAGATTGAACACCGCCACCATTTCCACGTAGATCGATGAGAATTGCTTTCGCTTGAGAAAGTTCAGCTTTTGCTTGCTCAACTGCACGTCTGGTAATTTGAGGCGTAACAAAACTTTTGACCTGCAAAATTCCAACTTGATTGCTTATCTGTGCTGAAACAACCTCCGTTTCAGGTGTTGATGGAGATTCTTCAGTAAATAGACGAAACAGTTGTTCGCCCTCTACCGGATCGAATACTCTCGCATGAGAGATAGCAAGCTTCTCCAAATATTGGTTGGTGAGTTGTGTTAACTCTGCCCTTGACCAGCTTGATTTCGTATCAACTTCAGCAATTAATTCCTTGAGGGTTTGTTCTCGAAGATTCTCTTTAAAGGTCGGATCAAAAATATTGGCATCCAGTTTTTGATAAACGTCATTGACAAACAGTTTGGCTTCTGAGGAAGAAACCGGATCTGTATCGCTTAGCGTTGATGAAGTAAACCAGTCTAATGAAACGTCTTCCTCTGTATCCTGAGACATGGAAGATTGCACTGAAGGTTGTGATGACTGCCAAGGGGTAAATCTACTACCCGTGCAGCTTACTAGGTTGAGCAGCATTGCTGTCGTTACAGCAAAAAACGCCATCCTTATCGATTTAACTCGTCTTGATCGCATCTTCAAGTATTCCTCAATCGGAGGATGATTGTCAGATTGCCGCATTTGCAATTTCGATCGCCTTTTCCAGACATTGGTTCCCACCGTTTGCACATTCAGGAATTTCAATATCGGGTTGAACTCCTACTCCCTCAATCAGGTGCCCTTTGGGTGAGATAACCTGAGAGATTGGAACAATTAGGGCAAAGCCCTGCCATCTCAATCTGAAGGCATCACCTCCTAACAGGGCACCCATTGTCCGGACTCCTAAAATTTTGGCAGAGCCATAGTCTTTGATAACTCCTGCAAACAAATCACACGCTGATCCGCACTGGTGATCAACTAGAATAAAGTGAGGTCTTGGATCGACCTGGGCTTCTAACCGTGTCCGCCACTCGATATAGGGATGGGTTTCTGAAAGCTCAATTTCTGCCTTGGCTTCTGCGTTGATCGCATCATCAAAATACCCTCGAAAAATGTACGGCTCCTGCACCTTTAAACCCTCGCGAGTTCTGTCTCTTGACACTACTTTGTCAGGTCCAATGATATCCTCAACTAAATAACTAACGCTGGACCCAAAACCTCCCCCATTTGCACGAACATCAATGAGAATGACTTGGGCTTGAGCCAGTTGAGCCTTAGCTCGATCAAGTTCTGCCTTGGTAATGAGAGGAACAATGAAGCTTTCGACTCGAAGAATTCCAACCTCCCCCCTCATCTCGGCGGAAACTGATGGAGTCGGTGTGGTATCAGGTAATGGTTTTTGCTCAAAGATGCGAAATAGTGTTGCACCTGCTGTCGGATCTAAAATCCTCAAGTGAGATACTGAAAGCTTGTTCAGTTCATTGCTGATGCGTTCAGTCAATTCTGCCCTTGACCAACCTGGTTGAGTATCGAGCGTCGCTAAGAGGTCTTGCTGTTGCTGGTTACGCTCTGCTTTCTTGAAGGCAGGATCAAAGATTTGATCGTCGATCGTTTGATAAACGTTATGAACAAATGCTTTTGCTTCAGCAGCAGAAACGGTATCGGTCGGCTTTAGTTGCGAATCTGTAAACCAATTGAGGGAAACATCTGTCTCCTCAGTTGATGTCGCATCGTTAACTTTTAGCGGCTGATTGTTGCTTTGGGAAGGGTTAGAGAGTTGGCAGCTTGTCAAATTGAGGAGTGTAATCAGCAGCACAAGTCTCTTGATAAACTCAGTTTTTTGCATAACTCTACCTGCGATCGCCTAGTGTCTTTGGTGAACTCAACCAAAGGTGTCTATTATCGATATGTTGCTAAACAGTTGTCTGTCAGATTCTTTTGAAATTTATCGAAATTCCTTGATGTTCTATGCCAATGTGTCAGTGAGATCAAAGACATGTCTCCCCAATCAGATTGCCATTCAGCGGAGCTAACTCGCCCAGAGCGGGTGATATCTAGCCAAAGCCTCCACTCAGGCGAATTTATCATTGAACATCAGATTCAGCCTGCTGGCGAATGTGATGTATCAGGCGGATTAACCCATCACGTTCTGCTGCTTGAATTGAGCAACGTTTCACGACAAATATTCTGTATGGATGGGCGATCGCATGATGACTCACTACACCGAGGCGATCTTCTGTTAATTCCCGCAGGGGTTCCTTTTTCTGCTGCCTGTGCAACACCAGACGAAGTACTAGCGTTCACCATTGAGCCAGCTTTTTTAGAACGATTGTCGCTAGAAGCCGATTATCCTCATGCGATCGAGCTAATCAGCACCTTTAAACATCGCGATCCACACATTGAAGGAATTACACAATCCATTCAACAGGAAATCCAGATCGCAGATTGGGGAAACCGATTATATCTAGATTCATTAGCGAACCTTTTAGCGATTCATCTGCTCCGAAACTACACATCACAACCCCTGAGGCGATCAAAGCCTGAACCGGGGCTGGGGAAGTTGGCGTTAAACCAGGTATTAGACTACATTGATGCTCATCTTGAACAAGAGATCCAGCTAGCTGATTTGGCGCAAGTAACAAATCTCAACCCCTGTTACTTTTCCAGTCTTTTTAAACACTCCATGGGAATTTCTCCCTGGCAATATGTCATGCAGCAACGAGTTGAACATGCAAAGGAATTGTTAAACCAGCACCATTTTTCAATTTCAGAGATTGCTATTCAGTGTGGTTTCAATAATCAGAGTCATTTTACCCATCAATTTCGCAAGCTAACAGGGGTTACACCCAAGGCATATCGACAAAAACGTTGAATTTCGTAAATATTCCCACGCCGATCTCGAAACAGCACTGAGCTTGCCTCTATTAATCTTGAATTATTAGGGATGCATAAGATAAGCAGAACGCAGCCGCATAATGTTGCTGTTCAGCGGCAACTGATCAACCTACTGCAACACTAATTGACCCTGCTAGTCCGCTGCAACAGCGTTGTTGTGCTGCGATTACTCATTGAGTCGCTTTTCGTACAAAATCTCATACGGTTGATATCCAGCTCTCTGGTAGAACTTGGCTGCGAGTTCATTGCTGCATAACAAACCCACTCTAACAACTTCCAAATCTAAATTCAGAAAATGCCGTTCAGCTGCTTGCATCAGAGCAGCAGCAACTCCACGCTTTCGCATCGTCGAAACAACATACAAATCAGAAATGTAACCGTATTCTCGCTCTGATTCAACAACATGTAGATCGCTTTCATCAAGTTTCTCAACGAAACAAGCAACAAAGCCAAGGATGCCTTCTTGGGACTCTGCAACGTAAATTTGACCATTCTGCTGCTTAACAAGTTCTTCAAGATACGTGAGATGGGCATCGCTAATTTCTGAACCCAGTGCTCTGCTCAGATGTAACTCACGCTCAGCATCCTGAAGCAACTCCATTAACGTGACGAGAACTGGTCGGTCTTCAAGCTTAGCAGCACGAATCGTAAAATTAGCTTGCATCAAAAACCAACAACCTTACGTTGTGAGAACTGGAATTAACCTAACATTAGAGACCCACAAGTAGCTTTTAAGGATTGTCTCCACCGATCATTCAGCGGCACAACTATTAATAAACTGAAATAATCTGCATAAGATCCCCTAATGGGTGGATAGGCAGAATGATTCTGCATAACACCCCAAATTTACTACTTATGCAGATTATTTCCGCATCATGCTACTGCCGTGGATTAGGGAGTTATGCTGAGCTGTTTGAGTATGATGCTGGTGAGGATCGATTATACCGACCAGAGCGAGTTGAAGCGGGAAGCCGTGAATCCGAATCACTCACAAAATTGTTTCCTGGGAAGCATTCCGCTTGGTGAAATAAACGCTGTCAGGAAAAGGATTAAAAACAGTTACAAGTCAAAAATGGTTACAAGTCACTGATCAAAATGGGCGATCCGCTATGCTGCTGGGGCGCGATCGCCTGCTCAGCCGTTACTGCAACTTTCGCAACGAGATTGCGCTGTCGATAAACTTCAGGCATGGTAATGGTTTGCGAAAAACTGCCACGATCGTCAACCTGAAATGCTTTGGTTAAAATTGCGCCTTTTGCATCCGTTGTGAAGGGCGCGTTCGGCTGGAGAACAGTCCAGAGAACATAGGTTTGACCCGGTGGCAGCGGCGGTAGGTTTTGAACCGCGATCGTGCCTTCGAGCGTCGTAGGATTCACCTTTACTGTTGCAGTTGCGGGATTGTTGGCTGCTGTCGCTTGCAGCGAGTAAGCCAGGGCAGCTTGCGTTGCTTGCGTTTCATTTTGTGCAGTTTGAAGTGCGTGCCACAGGCGATAGTTGGCAATCCCTAGTGCGGCAATGAGGGCGGCAGCGGCGACTGCGATTGCTTTTCCCCAAGTTCGCCAAGAGGAATAGCCAGCGGATGGAGTGGCAAGCGAATCTGCAGAAGGACCCGCATAAGCTTTTGCCAAGATTGCCGATCGCAGCCGAGCGGGGGGGAGCACTTCGGGCGGCGCATAAGCAAGTTCCAGGGTTTTTTGCATCTGGGCAATTCTTGCGGCGATCGTCGCATCGACGATTAGGAGCTGCTCCAATTCTTTAGCTTCTTCTGAATCGAGTGTGCCGAGAACGTAGCCTGCAATCAATCGCTGTAAGGATTCTGGAGACGACATAGGCAACTAGCGAGTGAGGTGAGCAAGGGTTTGGCGTAATTGAATCAATCCTCTTCTGGCTCTCGCTTTCGCTGTTCCAAGCGGAATGTTTAGGCGATCGGCAATTTGTGACTGGCTCAAACCATCGTAGTAAGCCATCTTCAGAATCTGCTGCTGCTCTTCCGAGAGTTGGGCGATCGCAGCCTGCACTTCCTGGGATTGCTCCTGTTGAAATACGGATTCGAGCAGTGGATCGGATGCACGTTCAGCCTGGCTTCCTTTCCAGCGAGCCAGAAATGCAAGGGTTCTGCTGCGCGATCGTACCCGATCGATCGCCCGCGATCGCGTTAGAACTGCAAGAAATGTCCTGAGCGAGCCACGCTGTGGATCATAAGAACAGCCTCGGGCCAACATCAGAAAAATGTCTTGAGTCAGGTCTTCTGCTTCTTGAGGATTGCCAAGCACTTTGAGCGCAAGCCCATACACTAACCCGGCATGGCGATCGTAGATTGTGCTCAATGCGTCTATTTCACCCGCGCTTAATGCGATGAGTAATTCTGCATCTGTTGGGGCAGCCAGAGCTTCTCTACTAGTCGGTTGTTCAGGACGCATACGTTACAGAAAACCTGTGAGAACGAGTCCAAAAGAGCATTGGATAGGCTGTGAACAGCCTAGTTTGGACATCCTAGTTTAGGACATCATATTAGATTCTCAGTTCGATTCTTAGCGGCTGGCTGGAAAGAGAGCTTGAGTGGCTGGTGAGATTCGGCAGATCCTCCCTAGCCTTCCTTCAAAGAAAGTCAATTCACACGAATCAGAAAGCTGCCCAGACCTCCTTCTAGAGCCTGAGCAGGTCATATTGAACTCAAGCCGTCACTCGCAATCCTTACGTTTTGGGCGTAAGTGAAAGCAGGAGAGCAGGAGATATCAGGATTAGCGCGATCGCTACGGGATCAGCCTTCTCCCTCTAAAAGCGTTCCCTCGGTATTGGCTCCCTCCAGATTCGCCCCGTTTAAATTTGCCTGGTTTAGATCGGCTTCGTGCAAATTTGCCTGTGATAGGTCCGCAACCTCCAGGTTCGCCCCGCTCAAGTCTGCCTGTTCGAGGTTCGCCGCAGATAAATTTGCCTGGCTCAGATTGGCTTCGCTTAAGTGAGCTTCGGTAATGTTTGCCACTGCCATTTCAGAGTGGCTCAAATTGGCATGATCAAGCACGGCTCCCTGTAAAATTGCCCCGTCGAGAATGGCATCTTGCAAGTCGGCTCCCTGCAAATTCGTGTGGCTCAGATTCGCACCATTCAAATCGGCATGTTGCAACCGCACATGGCTTAGATTTGCATGACTCAGGTTTGCACCGTTCAGATCGGCATGATCCAGAATGGCACCGCTCAGATTGACGCCGACCAAGCTAGTTTCACTCAGGTCAATTCCGGTGAAGTCTCTTCTGCCGTTGGCATATTCTTCCAGGATTTCTACGAGTCCCATTGACTGACCTCCAAAAACGAGTTGTTCTGGTTCAAGCGCAATCGATTAACTCACATTCAACTGATGGTTAACTCTAACTGGTTAACGCCAACTGGTTAACTTGATGGTTAACTCACAGCTGCAAAGTCTCAGATGCAGAATATCAGATGCAAAATATCAGAGCCAGAAGCAGGAATGTTGCCATTCACCCCGGTGGGCAGCACCCGTCCTGTAGTCGTATCGTTACCGCGATCGTTATCGGCAAAGTTGACCCTGCTGCAATCAAAGCAATCGCTCCCATGCCTCTATCAGCCCATCACCCAAAGCCGGACAAGTAGCCAAGCGGCGATCGCAAACCCCATTCCAAAACGGGAATCCGCCCAAAAGAGGAATCCGCAAAGGGAGTTCGGAACACAGTTCGATCGTATTTATCGTATTTACAGTAGCGGTCTGCCTAAATAAGCAGCATCTAACCTTAGAAATGGATTAGATGCACAACCTGCCCTTCCTGAGTAGGATAAACCGCTCAGCAGTTTTTAGTTTGCCGATGGTGCCATGACCAACTGCGCCATATCGGCTGGCGTGAGGCGATCGTACATCACCTGCCCATCGCGGAACCAGACAATGCGATTCGTTTGGCGGGCAACTTCGGGTTCGTGCGTCACCATCACCACCGTAATGCCGCTGGCGTTCAGTTCGCCAAAGATATGCAAAACTTCCTGCGTTGTGTGGGAATCGAGTGCTCCAGTGGGTTCGTCTGCCAGCAAAAGCACAGGACGATTGACGATCGCTCTAGCAATGGCAACGCGCTGCTGCTGTCCGCCGGAAAGCTGAGTCGGTTTGTTGTTGAGGCGGTTTGCCAGTCCTACGCGAGTCAGTGCTTCTGCCGCCCGTTCTCTGCGCTCATTTGTCGGAACGCCTGCATACACCATCGGCAACATCACGTTTTCCATTGCGCTAAGCTGTGGCAGCAAATGAAACTGCTGAAACACAAAACCCAGCTTGCGGTTGCGAATGTGCGCCAGTTCCGAATCGTCAATCTGCGCCACCTCCAACCCATCCAGGTAATAGCTGCCGCTCGTGGGGCGATCGAGACAGCCGATCACGTTCATCGCGGTAGATTTCCCTGAACCCGACGGACCCATAATCGCGCAGTATTCGCCAGACTCCACCACCAGATTCACATCTTGCAGCGCATGGACGATCGTATCGCCTGCGCCATAAGTCTTTTCGATATGTTCGAGTCGGATAATCGCTTGCATCTGTTCTCCCTATGCACTCCGCAGTGCCACGATCGGATCGAGTTTTGCTGCCTGACGCGCCGGAAACACGCCGAAGAATAAGCCAATGCCGCCCGACACACCCACTGCCAGCACGATCGCGATCGGCGAAACACCTGCCTTTAAGGGAGTCACGGCTGAGATGAGCGTCACACCCCCCACTCCGATCGCCGTTCCAACCACACCCCCGATCGCTGCCAAAATAATTGCCTCGATCATAAACTGGGTCAGAATATCCTGCTGCGATGCCCCGATCGCCTTTCGCAGACCAATTTCCTGGGTGCGCTCCCGCACGGAAACCAGCATGATATTCATAATGCCAATGCCGCCGACAAACAGTGAAATTCCGGCAATGGCAGCCAGCATCAGGGTGAGTGCGCCCGTCACATTGCCGACAATCTCCAGCGCGTCCTTCTGGTTGCGAATCGTGAAATCGTCTTCGGTAGTGACTTTGTGCCGGAGCCGCAACAGGTTCGCGATCTGAAACTGTGCCGCATTAATCGTCTTTTCGTCCTTTGCGCCGACCGAGATAAAGGTGACTTCTGTGCCGTAGGGCGATCGAGCACCCGTAATCCGGCTCGACATGGTGGTGAGGGGAATAAACACTGTATCGTCCTGGTTATTGCCCAGAAACGCCCCTTTTGCCTCCATCACGCCGATCACTTCAAAGCTAATGTTTTTGACGCGAATCTGCTGCCCCACCGGATTGGTATTACCAAACAGCTTGCGGGCAGTATCCGCTCCCAAGGCTGCCACCCGGTTACTGCGCTCTACGTCCTGCTCGGTGAAAAAGCGTCCGCGATCGACTTCATAATCTCGCACTTCTGTGAAAGCAGGCGTCGTTCCCAGAATCAAAATACTGCTGCGCTTGCTTCCGGCGGTCACAGGCTGCTGGCTCTGAAGCTGCGGCGCAACAGAAGTCACAGTCGGAACCTGCGTTGCGATCGCTTCTGCGTCTTCCAGGGTGAGCGTTCGGGGAACATCGATCGTGCTACGGTTTGCTTCTTCGCTGCCCGGAATAATAAAGAGCACGTTTGGACCCAGCGACTCAAACTGTCCTGCCGCATATCGCTGCGCCCCCTGACCCACGCCGACCATCGTGATCACCGACGCATTGCCGATAATAATGCCCAGCATCGTGAGCGTACTGCGGAGTTTGTTGGCAGTTAGCGTCTTCACTGCCATATTGACGCTTTCTAGAATATCCATCTCAAAGGATTGATGAAGGTAAGTTAGTCGGAAGGGTCAGGGGTCAAGGTCAGGAGCCAAGGTCAGCAGCACGACTGACGCTATTGACGTTTCGGCTTATTCCACTCAGAGTCCGGCGGAATGTCGGTAAACACCCGCTCTCCAGGCTGAACGCCTTCTAAGATCTGCGTCTGGTCGCCCACTGTGGTTCCCAGCACGACTGGGCGGAACTGGGGCTGTTCCCGATCGTTCGGAACCAGAACTCCCGATTCGCCGTTGTTTGTCACGATCGCCACCGTGGGAACCACGACCGCATTCTTCACCGAATCGCCCAAGAAAGTAGTGTCTACGTTCATGCCCGATCGCAGTTTGTCTAAACCGTTGGTCAGCTCGATCCGCACCTGGAAAGAAGTTACATTTTGCCGTACCACTGCTTCTGGCGCAATCAGGCGCACCCGTCCCTGAAACACCTGATCCGGGTAAGCATCTGCCTGGATCTCGACTGCCTGACCGATGCGCAACTGCCGCACATCCACTTCGGGCACTTCTGCCAGCACTTCCAAGCCTTCTGCCAAAGCGACGATCGCCGTTGAAGTAGCTGAGGTTGCTTCGGAAGCGGACGTGGTGGGGGTGACAAATGCCCCTTCAGTCGCAAACTTCTGGGTAATAATGCCGCTAAACGGAGCGCGAATCAGCGTATCCTGATACTGCACTTCGACGCCTTCCAGATTGCCCCGTGTTTCCTGGAGTTCTGCCTGGGCGGCGGCAATGTCTTCGCTGCGGTTGCCGCTTTGCACCAGATCCAAACTGCGGCGGGCTTCCTGCACACTCGCCTGGTTTTGCTCCAGAGTTGCCTGAATATTAGCGGCATTGCTGATCACTTCATCCAGCGCATCCTGGGAAATTGCACCTTCGTCTGCCAACTGCTGGTTGCGAACTACCCGGTCTTGCGCCAGTTGCAGCCGTGCCTGAGTTGCATTCACCACCGCTTCTGCCTGCCGGACTCTTGCCTCTGCCTGAGCAATTTCCTGCGGACGGTTGCCTGCTCGCTGGCCTGCCAGCCGCGCTTCTGCCTGAGCCACTCTTGCCTGCGCCTGAGTGAGCTGCGCCTGAACGGTGCGAGACTCCATCCGCGCCACCACCTGACCCTGCTGCACACGCTCGCCCTGTTCCACCAGCAGTTCTGCTAAAACGCCAGAAGTTTTCGGACTCAGATTCACCGTCTGGATGGGCTGTACTGTGCCGCTTGCCGTAATTCGCACCCGCAAAGATTGAGACTCGACCGGAACCGTCATGGTCGCAACGTCAGGCGTTCCTGTATTGCGCTGCATGACTGCATAGGTAATTCCGCCTGTACCGAGCAATCCGGCGGCAAGTAACCCGATCGCCCAGGGAGCAGGTTGACGGACTTTACCAATCAAAGGAAGTTGCATAGTCATGGTAGGCGGATTGTATTTTGAGCAGAAACAATACAGATACAGGACAGAAATACAGAAATAAAGACGAAAAAGGTGAAGTCAAAAAGCCAGGGCAGATAAAGCTGCTCTAGCTAGAAAGATTCAGCACAGACTTGCCCTACAAGGTAGCGATACAAGAACCTGAAAGGAATCATCCAAATGACCGGAAACTAATCATCCGATTGATTGGAATGCTGCTCTTTATCCCACCGTTGGTCGAGCAAAGGCAGTTCTCGTTCCCAGAAAGCGTGAATGTCACGCATTTCTTTAAGACGCTCTTTCAGCGGAGAAGGAGCATTGCCCATCAGATCCATTCCGCGCTGAGCCAATTCCTTAAAAGCAGTAATTTGAACAATTCGCTGCTTAGTGAGCTGCGTCCACGCATGGGGCTTGATCTGAAAATAATCGCGTCGATCGCCCGGCAGACTAATTCGTTCAATAAAACCAATCTGGATCAGCAGCCGCGTCATCGTACTGATCGAGCCTTTACTCGCTTTGAGGACATCAGCCAGCTCACTATGAGACTGCTGGGGCGGCTCACAGATCAATAGCCAGCCAAAGATGCGCCCTGCCATGCGAGGAAAGCCAACCAGCTCGAACATCAAGCCAACTTCTTCAATAAAACGAATTTTTTCAAACGGCGGGTCGCTGCTCAAGGGTTCAGAGAGATCATTAACGTTACTTAATTCTAAGGATACCATCTTTAATCCGTTCAGCAAAAACTGAACTTATTGAACGTCGAAGGCTTAAAAAAGCTCCCCACTTCCACTGAACTATAATCTAGCTCAGTCCTCTGCTGTCTCACCTCGCTCTAACGGGCTAGTTATTGTAGGTGAACTTGCTTTAGGCAGCAAGGAAACGTTTGAGAAGTGTTAACAGAGGAACCCGAACCGCCCCCCTAGCCCCCCAATTCTGGGGGAAACCTGGCTCGCTTTAAGGAATTCAAAGTTCCTCAAAGTTGAGAGATTTAGGGGGCAATGTAGGACACTGGATACTTTTCAACCATCCTTATTAGGCTAAGCAGAACTACACACCTACCTGTTTAGTGCCCTGTTTAGTACCCTGCTGGGTGCAAGTTACTGTTTGGTATCAAGTTATTCAGCTCAGGCGGATTTCCCAGCCGCGTCTTCCTCCGGCTCGATCGCCTCATTCTCAAACAGGCGCACCACTTTTTCAGACTTACTGAGTTTCAGCACTGGATCACCTGCATCGCTGCGTTTCAAGAGGGGCACTTTGTCGATCGGCAGTTTCGCAAGGCGATCGTCACTGGTCAGCACTGTGACTTCTCCATTCGGCAACGCTAGCCCAACGGCAGCCAAAGTGTCAGATCGCGATGAGAACTGGATTGCCTGAACGCCCAACCCACCGCGAGACATGAGCTTGAGCGTGGAAACCGGGATACGCTTTGCATCGCCCTGTGCAGTCATTAGCAGCAGATCATCTTCCTGCAGGGCAGTGATGCAGTCTACGAGCTGCTCGTTTTTGTGGAGGCGCATGGCTTGCTGTCCCTGAGCCGATCGCCCCATCAGAGGAATTTGCTCGTCGTTGACTTCGAGCCGCAGCAGTCGTCCGGTTGAAGTTGCCAGAATGAGCTGCTCTCCGGCTTGCGTCAGGCGAACAAAGCGCAGTTCGTCATTTTCCTTGAGCTTGAGGGCAGTAATGCCGCGTGCGGTGAGGTTGGTGAACTCTGACAGAGGCATGCGCTTGATGCGTCCCTCGCAGGTCAGCAGCACCAGATCCAGCCCTTCCAAATCTTCGGGCGCTGAAGGCAGGATGAGCTGAGAGACGATCGCCTCTGGATCGGTTTGCGCCGTCGCAGGCAGCAGCGTCACTAAAGGCGTTCCCTTTGACTGGCGGGCGGTTGCTTGAATCGCGGCAATACTGGCACTGTATGCCTTACCGTCTTTGGTCAGCATCAGCAGCGAGTGTCTGGTATTGGCGGTTTCCGTTTGCACCGGGAAGTCTTCGAGTTCGGTCAGGGTTTGGGTCACGGGAGTTTCCTGCTTTTCCTGCCGTTTCTGGTATGCCTTGGGCGTGAATCGCCGCACATAGCCTTTCTGGGTAAATTCCAGTACGACTTCCTGTTCGGCTGCCTCTTCGTCGCCGCCAAACTGCGCCAGTTCTGCCTGTGCCGATGCTTGCTCGGCTGCAGAGACTAAGCGAGTGCGGCGATCGTCCGCAAACTTACGCTTCAGGGTTCGCAGGTCTTTTTTGAGGGATTTCAATAACTCCTTGCGGTTATTCAGCAGGCGATCAAGTTCTTCCATTCGATTGTTGAGCTGCTGATATTCGTCTTGGATCTTTTGCCGCTCCATGCCAGTCAATCGACTGAGGGGCATTGCGAGAATTGCGCTCGCCTGTCGATCGCTAAAGCCAAACCGTTCCTGCATTTGCAGCTTTGCCGTGGAACCATCAGGCGATCGGCGCAGGATTTCGATCACGCCATCCATATTTTCAAGCGCACTCAGCATTCCTTCCAGCAAATGGGCGCGGGCTTCGGCTTTTTCCAGTTCGTAGCGATACTGGCGGGTGAGCGTTTCTTCCCGGAAGCTGAGGAACTGCTGAAGCAATTCGCGCAGGGACATTTGACGCGGCTGACCGTCGGCGATCGCCAGCATAATCACGCCAAAGTTCATTTGCAGAGGCGTGAGCCGATACAGTTTTTCGAGGATCTGGGCAGGTTGCGCTTCCCGCCGCATTTCGATCACCACGCGCATTCCTTCTCGATCGCTTTCGTCGCGAAGATCGGCAATGCCGTCGATCTTGCCCTGGTTTACCAGTTCTGCAACTTTCTCGATCCAGCCTGCTTTGTTGACCTGAAAGGGCAGTTCAGTGACGATAATCGCCAAACGCCGATGTCTACCGCGTCCCAGGTTGATTTCTTCCAGCTTAGCCACACCACGAATCGGAATGCTGCCGCGTCCGGTGCGGTAGGCCTCAAAAATGCCGGACGTATCGAGAATCTCGCCGCCTGTGGGAAAGTCGGGTGCAGGAATCAGCCGGAATAGCTCGTTGTCGGGCAGTTCGGGGCGATCGATCAGGGCAATCAGTCCATCGACCAGTTCCCCCAGGTTGTGGGGCGGAACATTGGTTGCCATGCCCACCGCAATGCCGGAGCAGCCGTTGAGCAGCAGGAAAGGAAGCTGGGCGGGGAGGACGATCGGCTCTTGCTGCGAGTTGTCGAAGTTGCCGATAAAGTCTACGGTTGCTTCGCCGATTTCCGAGAGTAAGCCTTCGTTGCCCACAGCTGCCAGACGGGTTTCGGTGTAGCGCATTGCCGCAGGCGGGTCGTCGTCCACCGAGCCAAAGTTGCCGTGTCCTTCCAACAGCGGATAGCGGCTCGAAAAGGTCTGCACCATTCGCACCAGGGCATCGTAAACCGCCTGATCACCGTGGGGATGATATTTACCCAGCACATCTCCGACCACACGAGCACATTTGCGGTAAGGGCGATCGGGGGTTAAACCCAGTTCGTGCATGGCGTAGAGAATGCGTCGATGCACAGGTTTTAAGCCGTCTCGCACATCGGGCAACGCTCGACCCACGATTACACTCATGGCGTATTCCAGGTACGATCGCTGCACTTCGGTGTGCAAGGCGGTGGCAATCACCTGTCCTGAATTTAAGATGTTGAGTTGTTCAGCCATGAGTCAGATTCCTTTGCAATTCGCGAGTCATAAAATCACGACGGTTGAGGCGTGCATTGCCAATGGTCGTGAGCAAGTTGTAAGCGTGTTTTGGGGAAGCAGGGGCACTGTCCCCTTCTGAAGCGGGCTTCTCACACCTCTGCTTCATTTAATTATTCATTGAAACGACCAGATGATTCGACGATCGGACATGACGATCCTCTACGCTTGAACTAAGGTTAGATAAAGAGCTAACAGAGAGAAAAACGATGAAGACCGTTCTAATTGTGGAAGATGATTTGATTAATGCGCGAGTATTCTCCAAAATACTGACAAAACGAGGCGGGCTAGAAGTTAAACATACCGAAAATGTGGATGAAGTTATGAAAATTGCCCAGGCACAAGAGGCAGATATTATCCTAATGGATGTGTCTCTGTCACACAGTATGTATCAGGGCAAGCCCGTAGACGGCATCAAGATCACGCAAATGCTGAAGTCCGATCCTCAGACGGCTAGTTTACCAATCATTTTGGTCACGGCACACGCGATGGAAGGTGATCGAGAAAATTTCCTTCGGCAAAGCGGCGCAGATGACTACATCTCGAAGCCGGTGGTGGATCATCAGCAGTTTGTCGATCAGGTCATAGCATTGCTGCCACAAGACTAATTCTTCAAACAGACGCGACTGGGTCTACGAATGCTCAAACTGAGTATATACGTACTATTCCATTTTGACAAAAGTTTGGCAAAGTGACCGTTCAACCGAGGCTTCAACCCAAGCTTCGACCAGAGCTTCGATCGGAAATTCGTTCAGGTATCTCGTCAAACCATGCTCAAGCGTCTGAAACTTGAGTCGCTCCGTTGCTTCGATCGCAAACAAACTAACTCAGAAACAGTTCGGGCAGATCGCGTGGATTGACAAAAATTGAGTAGTTGAGCTTTGGATAGGCGATCGGCGGACGCTGCCAAAAAAAGGTAAAGCACATGCCACGATCTGCCCCTGTACCAAATACGGTGTGCTCCCAGTGATCGGGTAGAGTCGATGGAGCTTCCAGCAAGTAATAGTGACGGCGAGTGACTCGTTTCGATTTCAGGTCACAGCGATCGACCGTTCCCAGTCTGCGAACAATTTGCAGATCGGTTAGACCGCTTTCTTCTGCTACTTCCCGATACAGGGCTGCTTCGATCGACTCTCCGGGATCAACCCCCCCGCCCGGAATCTGGATGGGAGCCTCCACACAACGCGGATGGCGAAACAGCAGGAGCTCATACTGGCTACAGGCATTCTGACGCAAAATAAAGGCGCGAACTCGTTCGGAAATTGAAGCGGAATTAGGAAGATTCATGCCGATCGGATTCATGGAATGTAGGGGAATCGGATTCGCTCTAGTCCATTGTGCTATATCGCCTCTGCAAATCCTCAAAACGAAGGAAAGGACAAGCCTTCATAAGCCTTAATCGCTCTACCCAGCCCGTTAAGTACTGATGCAAATGATGAAGACCGTAAAAGCAATCACCAACCGCGCCTACAAACCAGAAGGATTTGGCAACGCGCCAATTGCCAATTCCAAGAAGAGCAAAAAGAAGAAAAAGAAATAGGCTTGGAGGAAGTTTGACTCACGCTCGTAATTAAACCACTTCACAGTTCGCTGCTGCCCCCACCAGGAGAAAAGCCATTTTGCGTCGCATCAACCGTTTTTGCAGAGCCAGAATAAATGGGCAGAAGCACTACAAACAGGGTTCCTTCGCCTGGCTTACTCTTGACGCTAATCGACCCGCCACAGCGCGTTACAAGCTGCTGCACGATCGTTAGCCCCAGTCCCACACCGCTATCTTCTCCGGATTGGCGACCCCGATAAAAGCGATCGAAGATTTTTGGCAGTTCACTGGTGGCAATGCCGACTCCGGTATCGCGAAACTCGATCAAAAGGCGATCGTCTTGCTGTCTGACTCTGACCCAGACCTGACCCCCACCGGGCGTAAATTTGATGCTGTTGTGCAGCAGATTAATCACAATTTGCCGTAGCCAGTGGAGTGAGCAGGCAACCGGAGGAAGTTCTTCTGGCACGGTATAAGCCAACCGCACGCCCTTTTCCTCAGCAAGCGGCTGATAGGTGCTGACCACACCCGGCACGACTTCGCTCAACCGCAGCGGTTCCTGCGCGACTTCGGCAGTATTTTCAATTTGCAGCAGCGACAAACCACTGGAGATCAGGGAGTTTTGTCGATCGCACTCGCGACTGAGCATTTCCATGTATTTTTGACGCTGAGGCGGTTTAAGGCTGGGCGAGTTGAGCAGCGACAGAGCAGTTTTCATGGTGGCAAGCGGCGTACGGAGTTCCTGCCCCAGGTTTTGGACAAAATCATTTTTCTGCTGAAGGAGAGCAAGTAACTGCTGGTTTTCCTGCTGAAGTTCTGCTGCCTGCTTTGCCCGCTGTCGATCGATCGCCCCACTGCGCCACAAGTCTTCCTGTCGCTGCACCTGTTTGGTCAGGAGTTGGGCAAGCAGCAAGGGATCAAGACTCTGAGCCATGCCCTGTGCCTGAAGCTGCTCCCAAGTCAGCGGCATCACTTCCGGCGATCGAGCGGTTTCTTCGCAAATCACCGCCTGATTCACCCCTTGAAGCACGGACTTCAGCAGCGCAGCATCAAACGAATACAGCGTCAGGAGCGGATGCTTGCGTTCCAGCCCTTCGTCATCCTGAATCCCGGCTGGTCTTCCTGCCAGTCGATCCGGCTCACTCCATGCCAGCCTATCCATGCTGCTGTTGCGGTTCAATCGAGGGCGATGCGCCAGAATCAGCCCATAAAAATGAGCCGTCGCTGCCAGCACAAAGTACTCTCGTTTAAGCTGGGCCTCGGCGGCAAGCGTGAGGGAATAAATCTTGACATTGCTGCTGCCCGCTGGCTCAGGGTCGGCTTTGGAAACAGGCGCGCCAATGACGGTTATGTCCATCATGTCGTCTGTCCAGTCGGTTATCTGTTGAGCAGGAGGCTGCGGAGCCGATGCCAATCGCTTTGCATGAACTGATCTGTCTTTTCTGGCTTGGGCGGCTTCCTGCACCATTTCAGCCTGGGTTTGCAGCAGGTAGATCTGATGCGGCAATTGAGCGGTCTGGCAAAAACGATTGAGTTCTGCCTGCCAGGCTGTTCCTCTTGGCAGTTTGACCCAGACCGCCGCAGGGGATGGCTGTTCCAGCAAAAAATCAAACATCAGCCCTACCATCGATTTAAATGTCGTGGGACTGAGTTGCAGCGGCGAGGAAGCAGAGGCAGCCTGACTTGCTAACTCATAAAGCGATCGGTTAACGGGGGGCAAAGCTGTCATGATTATGAGGATAGAAAAAGGAAAGAGATCAAGGGTGGGGCTACCTATACCGATTGTGCAGCCCTCTGGACAAATTCGTACTTTTTCTGTTAACTTTCTCCATCCTTCCCCCTGATCAGCGTTAATGCTGCAAATCTAGTTTTCTTTGCCTCATTAATTTTGCCTTACTGATTTTGCCTCATTGATAAGGACAGCCGCGCCTGTTCTCGATCGTCAAAATGCACCTTTTCCGTTCCCAAAATTTGATAATCCTCGTGTCCTTTTCCGGCAATCAACACCCCATCTCCGGGCTGCGCCTCCAGAATTGCCGTTTCAATCGCTAAGGCACGATCGGCAATCACCGTGGGTTCTACCGTTTCAGGAATTCCGGCGAGAATGTCCTGCAGAATGCGATTGGGGTCTTCAGTCCGCGGATTATCAGAGGTAACGACTGCCCAGTCTGCTAGCTCGGCGGCAATGGCTCCCATCTTCGGACGCTTGGTTCGATCGCGATCGCCCCCGCAGCCAAACACGCAGATCATCCGCCCCGAAATAAATGGACGCGATGCCCGCAGCAAGTTTTCCAAGCTATCCGGCGTGTGGGCATAGTCCACAATGACACTAATATCTTGCTGGAGATTAGTCTGCACTCGCTCCATGCGTCCCGGTACGCCGCCAAACTGAGGCAAAGCCTGGGCGATCGTCGGAAGATCTACGCCGAGATGCAAAGCCGCACCGATCGCCGCCAGCACGTTTGCAATGTTGTACTGTCCCACCAGCGGCGACTGAAAAGCAATTTCTCCAGCAGGCGTATGCAAAACGCCCCGCACTCCGTCGGATTCGTATTCCAGATCGCTCGTCCATAAATCCGCAGAGGAATCGGTGACGCTGTACGTCCAGACTCGATCGCGCTCAATTTGCTCGATTAAACGACGACCGTAGGGATCATCCTGATTCACGATCGCCCGTCCCTTCAAATAATCAGGGCTAAACAGCAGAGCCTTTGCATTGAAATAATCTTCCAAATCTCTGTGATAGTCGAGGTGATCCTGTGTCAGGTTGGTGAATACGCCAACCTCAAACGGACAACCCCAGACCCGACCCTGTGCCAGCGCGTGGGAACTCACTTCCAGAACGGCAACTTGGGAGCCTGCATTAGCTGCTTCGGCAAGCTGTTCTTGCAGTTCGACGGCAAAAGGCGTGGTGTGAACTGCCGTCTGCTGATAGCCTGCCCACCGAGCATAGAGCGTTCCCAGCAGGGCAACCGGTTGCCGTGCCTGAAGCAGCAAAAACTCAATCAGATGCGTCGTCGTCGTTTTGCCGTTAGTTCCCGTGACCCCCACCAGATTCATCTTCTCAGCAGGAAACTGGTAGAAAGCTGCCGCGAGCCGGGCACAGGCTTGCCACATATCCGGGTAGGGAATGACGCAGTGCGATTCAATGGCTGAAGCTGATTTTTCTGCGGCCCCAGGGGAGACGATCGCCGCAACCGCCCCCGCCGCCATTGCACTGTGCCAAAACTCGCCCCCATCCACACGGGTTCCGGGCATCCCGATAAACACATCTCCGGGATGGCAGGCGTGGGAATTGGTCGTTAATCCTTTGACCTCAGCCTCTAGTGCAGGGTGATTGGGCAGCACAGACAGGGCGGGAAGGTGAGACAGCAGTTCTTTCAGCTTCATATCGACAGCTCCTCCTGGACTGGAATTGCGATTATTCTGCCTTATTTTTCGAACTCTGCAATAGGATCTTTTGCAACAATCGATCGATTTGCTCGATCGAAGCACGGGGCGAAATACGCGGAACCAGAACAGGAGTTGGGTCAGACGAGGCAACCAGATAAAGCACCGGAATTTCGTATTGATATGCCTGAAACCAATCGTCGCGGGTGGTAATGTCGCGCACTTCCAGATCAAATTGCAGGCTCTGGATTTGCTCTAGCTTCTCCTGGAGTCCTTCACAGAGGTGACAGCCCGGCTTGCTAAAAAGAATGAGTTTCATCGTAAGAATAAAGTTAAGCTTTGCGGTAACGTTGTTCCACCTGCAAGCAGGCAAAAGAAAAGAGGCAACATTTGCGGCGATCTTTGCTGGCAAGGCAATCTTCCGGCAAGGCGATCGCTCCTGCAAATGGCAAGACTCCTCAGCACAGATACTTTGCTCTTTTACGCAGATCTTTCATGCAGATCTTTCACGCACACCTTCTACGGAATAGTACAAGTAGCCAGGCAATTAGCCAGGCTCTCCCACCGGGACATACTGCCGCGATCGAAATTCTGGCGGAATCCTGGCGAAATAATCATGGCAGAGAGACAGATAAAGCATGCGCGTTGCATGAGGAATTCTGATCTCTCTCAGCATATCGTTATCAAACTCCTAAGCCGATCGGCTTATGTGCCTTTCTAAGATAGAATAGGTATCAATACACAAGAGTAAATCAGCCTGAAAGAACGGGTTATGACAAGTTATTCCCCTGAAGCCGACGCTGGACAGCACGTTGTCGATATCAGTCAGTTTGATTTGGAGGAGCTAAACCGCCGCTTTGATACCGCTACCCCCCTGGAGATTTTGTCCTGGTGTGCTGCGAATATTCCAAGTGGTCTGGTGCAGACGAGCGCCTTTAATATCGACGATTTAGTGATTACAGACATTCTGTATCGCCAGCTCAAGTTCGTCCCGCCTGTGCCCGTCATCTTTCTGGATACGCTGTACCACTTCAAGCAAACGCTGGAACTGGTTGAAAAAGCAAAGGAACTGTACAGCCTGAACCTCCAGACCTACAAAATTCCAGATGTCGATTCGCGTGAGGCATTTGCCGCTAAGTACGGCGAGGCTCTGTGGGATACCGATATCGCTAAGTTCCACCAGCTCACCAAGATTGAACCGCTTCAGCGCGGACTGGACGAACTCAATACGATCGCCTGGATTACCGGACGCAGACGAGATCAGGCAGTTACCCGCGCCGATATGCCCGTCTTTGAGCTAGACAACCAGCAGCGGCTCAAGATTAATCCACTAGCAGCCTGGACGCGCAAACAGTCCTGGGAATACGCGATGGAACACAAAGTCATCTACAACCCGCTCCACGATCAAGGCTATCCCAGCATTGGCGATGAACCGATCACGACTCCGGTTGGCGAGGGCGAGGATGAGCGGGCTGGACGCTGGCGCGGCACCGGCAAAACCGAGTGCGGTATTCATATCTAGAGATTTTGATTTAGCTCGATTCTGACTTCTATCGCAGGAGTGCTACCGATCGGGTCGAATTACGACTAATTTTCATCAGGTGGGCGGTTGGTCCACCTTTTTTTATGGCAATTTTTATGGCAATTTTTTATAGCAATTAACCAGAGCAAGTTGGGCATCGTACCTCGATCACCTAGCAAACCCATCACGCCCGATCGCATACCCGGTCGCATACCCGATTGCAAAAGTACGGCTCCTACCCGGTTTTGGTTATCCGTATCCCTTAATGCTAGACAGGAATGCCAGATAGAAATGCCACGCAAGCAGGAAATGATCAAGCGTTGGGATTTGTCGCATTCGCTAGGGAACGATAAAGCCACTCTTTCTTTGTCTATCGAGCTATGGCGATCAAAGTTCTGGAGCGGCGGTTTATAGTCAAACAGCTACCATTACGCCTAATCCTAATCATTCCCTTCGTGCTGCAAATCTTTCTGGCAGTTGGCTTGACGGGTTATTTCGCGATCCGCAACGGTCAAAAATCAGTTGAAAAAGCAACATCCCAGTTACGCAGTGAAATTAGCGATCGCATTAATCAGCAAATTCTCAATTATCTGGAAAAGCCCTACATCATTAATCAAGTGATTGCGGCTGGAATTGCAGGAGGGCAGCCTGATGTAACAGACATCCCCGCATTAGAGCATTTCTATTGGCGTTTGGTGAACCAAAACACAGTCGATTTCCTTCAGATTGCCACTCCTAGCGGGACTAACATTCTTATAGATCGCCTGGAAGAGGGACTCATTGTAGCTCGCACAATCGAAGAAGCAAACCGACTCGATCGCCAGAGCTATCGCCTTGATGAACGAGGTAGACGGGCTGAATTACTGCAAACTCAGCCGTTCGACGCACGGACGCGCCCCTGGTACAAAGCTGCGCTGGAAGCGGGTCAGCCTATTTGGAGCGAAATTTTTGTCGGGGCTGCAACCTCAAGAGTTACCATTTCTCTATCTCAACCCATCTACAGCGAAACAGGCAATCTTTTAGGGGTGCAAAGCAGCAACTTTCGCCTTTCACAAATTCATGAGTTTCTAAAAAACGTGGCAGTCGGACAGACCGGACAAACGTTTATTGTCGATCGTACTGGCAATTTGATTGCGAGTTCAAAGGTTGAGCAACCCTTCAAAATACATGATCAGAAACTAGAACTCGTTCCAGCTGAGAATTCTGAAAATCCTGTCATTCAGGCTACCGCAAAAGCCTTGAGCGACCAATTTGGGAGTTTCAGTCAGATTAATCAAATTCAGCAGTTTGAGATTCAAACGGATAGCGGTCGTCAATTTGTACAAATCTCCCCGCTTCAAGACGGGCGCGGAATTAATTGGTTCAGTGTTGTGGTCATTCCCGAAGCGGACTTCATGGCAGAAATCAATGCCAACACCCGCACCACCATTCTGCTCTGTTTCGCTGCACTGATTACGGCAACGATTCTAGGTATCTATACATCAAAATGGATTTCTCAACCCATTCTGCGCTTGAGCCAGGCATCTGAGGCAATTGCAGATGGAGCATTCGATCAAACTGTGAATCCATCGAATGTTCGAGAGTTAGGAGTTTTGGCTCGTTCGTTTAATCAAATGACGCAGCAGCTCCGCGAATCTTTTACTGCGCTAGAGCGAACCAATGAACAGCTAGAACAACGAGTTGAAGAACGCACCACAGAATTGAGCAATACACTTCAAGAACTTCAGCGCACTCAATCTCAAATGATTCAGGCTGAGAAAATGTCAAGCCTGGGGCAATTAGTGGCTGGAGTTGCTCACGAAATTAACAATCCTGTGAATTTCATTCATGGAAATGTGGCACATGTAAGCCAATATAGCCAGGATCTTTTAGAGCTGATCCAGCTTTATCAGCAAGAATTTCCGGTTCCACCTTCAGCAATTCAAGCCAAACTTGACGATATAGAGCTGGAGTTTCTCACAGAAGATGTTCTGAAGCTGCTTGCCTCCATGAGAGTTGGAACAGAGCGAATTCAAGAAATTGTCAAATCTCTCCGCACCTTCTCCCGCTTAGATGAAGCGCAGGTCAAAGAAGTCAATATTCATGAGGGATTGGATAGTACCTTGATGATTTTGCAGCATCGACTGAAAGTGAACACCAACCGTCCAGAAATTCAGGTAATTCGGGATTACGGCGAGCTTCCTTTGGTGGAATGTTATCCCGGACAGCTCAACCAAGTCTTTATGAATATTCTGGTAAACGCGATCGATGCTCTCGAAGAAAGTAACACAAAGCGGACTTATCAGGAGCTAAAAGATCATCCGAATCAAATTACAATTCGTACTTCAACTGTCAATACAGATTGGGTAGAAATTACGATCGCTGACAATGGCTCTGGCATGCCGGAAGCGATTCGTCAGTCTATTTTTAATCCCTTTTTCACAACCAAACCGATTGGCAAAGGAACGGGCATGGGAATGTCTATTAGCCATCAGATTATTGTCGAGAAGCATGGTGGTAAATTAGACTGTTTCTCGACGGTTGGAGAAGGAACCGAATTCATAATTCAGCTCCCAATTCAACTGGAAGCCCATAAAACAACTGAACTCACCTCAGCAGAGCGATCGCCTTTACCGCGTTTCTAGAGGCAGAAAAACTGTTAAAATCTCGCCCTGTTGCGGGTGATGCTTCACGATCAGCTTGCCGCCCAACACCTGAAAAAGGTTTTTGGTGACGCTCATATTCAGGCTAAGATTGCCCGTCTCCGGCTGGAACATCAGCAGTTGACCAATCGATTTCAGTGTCGGCATCACGCCAAACTTCATGCCTTCTTCTTTGCCGTCTTTGGATTTGCCTTCCGGGTATGACTCAAATTGCAGCTTGAGCTGATGTCCTGCCAGGGTGACGCACACATGGATATGGCTTCTCGGCGGCAGGCTGTGGGTAATGCGATCGACTAATCCCGTGAGTGCCTGATCAAGCATTGTGGGATCGGTGATGACCATTGGCAGCTTTTGCGGCAGGCTGACTTCGAGCGTATGGCTATGCTGAGTGGCTTGCTGCTGCCAGCGATCGATGTTTTGCTGAAGCACCTGTGCCAGGGAAATCGGTGAAAGCGGACTGAGCGGAGCGCGAGTTTGGGTCGTCTCCAGTTCGGCAGCGCGAAAAATCAGGTTAAAGCGATCGATTTGCTCGGTGCATTCGCGATCGATAGTTTGCAGTCGCTTGATCACGTCTGGGCTGAGTTCTTTGCGCTTCAGCAGCAGTCGAGTCAGGGTACGAATCGTAGTCAGGGGAGTCCGCACTTCATGGGCGATCGCCTGAAGCAGTTCGGTATCAGGGCAGGCATTGCCCTGGTTAACAACCGTCTCCGCGCCATGGGAAAGAATCGGCTCAACGGTGAACACCCTCTCACCGGGATACTTTGACTTCTTCCCGTGATGTTTAGGCGGCACAGATACTTTAATCGGCTGAACAGTTTTGTAAGCGGGTGGCTTCACGCTAGGCGCAGCAATGCTCTCAACCCGTTTGCGATCGTCTGCCTCCAGGTCTGCCGGGTCGGGAAGGTGGGTTAGCATCAGCCGCGTGAACTGCATCACTGTGCGATAGTCGGGCGCGACCGGAGCAAACTGCTCGACCAGAGATTCCAGATTGCTAAGAGCAGGAGCAAACGCAAGCTTCAGCCTTGCCTGAATCGAGCGCCATGCCTGCCATACGGTTTCGGGTTCAAAGGAAAACAGAAAAGTCGGAGTTCCGGCAGGGGTTTCGCCAACTGCCATTGCCAAACTTAGAGTCGGGGTAAGCACCAGGCAAAACTGCTCACCAGCCAGCGGGTCGCTCGCCATCAGTGGCAGGGTAGGCGGCGTGGCATAGGCAGAGTCGATCGGCAAATTCTCAGCAGCCGGAAGCTTTAACCGCTCCTGAGGCGAACTCACCGTTAGCGTCCAGGCAGCAAACTGATGCACCAAACACTGATCCAGCACGGCAACCGGACCCGACAGCACCACCCCTGACACTTCTTTGCCCAAAGCAGCAGAGCCTGAAGCAGCCTGGAGTTGCAGAAGTTCGTTTAAGGCAGCGATCGCCCCACTCCATTCCCGCTCTGCACGCACCTGCTGCTGTGCCGGAAAGCGATTCACAGAGTTTGGATTCGCAGAATTTGGCGCAGAAACAGGCGATGTACTCAACGCCAGAATTTCACTGAGAGTTGGCAGATACCACTTATACACAACACTTTACCTATCTGACCGACGGCAAGAAACAGGCAGAGACACTGGACATTGAATGACACTGGGAAAGCTTGCCGAGAAGCCTGACGATAACGTGGGCTGTCCAGTTCAAAAGAATAATCTTTGTCCTGCTACTACGACGATACCGAGATTTCCGCGATCGAAACAACCTCATAACCGTACTCCTGAGGTCGCAATCTCCCCCCGTACTGTCATTTTGAAGAGCAGGAAGTTACAAAATTAACAGAATTAAAGAAAAAACCAGCAGCTTCAGTACGACTGAGAACAGTTGGCGTTTGGGTAATCCGATCGGTGGTCGTCTTACAAAGAGGACACAGCCGCCGCCTAAATGATCCTGTTCGGCGATCGCTACCTTCATCCAAGTAGCAGCCCGTTTCGTCGCTACCAATCCTGCCGACCCTGCTCCAATAATCAATCGGTCAAAATCAAGCCAAAATCGCAAAACATGAGCTGTCTTTGAATAATGCTTCCGATCGATCGCGCATATTTCACTTTTGTACTGCTTTGGTAAAACTGGATGATGCAAAATCTGATGGTGCAAAAACCGAATCATGCAAAACTCGATGTAGAGCTTGATGATGCAAGAACGAATGCAGAATTAATGCAAGATTGAAACGATATCCAAGGCTCCCTGATACGGCAATGCAAAGCGATTTGGTGTTGCTGCATCGGGGAATGGGCGTTGCTGAATTGGAGTATGATTAGCCTCCCTAGCCCCCCTAGCCCCCCAAAATTGGGGGGAACTGATCCTCAAAGTCCCCCAGAATTGGGGGATTTAGGGGGCGATGCAGGCTCTCAAGTTATGTCTTCATACTTCGATTCAGCAACGCCGGGGAATGAAGGGTTCAGGGTGACATCGTTAGGTAGTCCCCTAAAGGGGTCAATTCTGGGGGGTTGCGCCGGAAGAGCGAGTTTCGTTTGATTCCTACCACGGCAAAGGCTTACCATCTCGAAAAAAGCCGCCTGTGGGTCCGTCATTCGGCAACATCACCGCCCACACTACACTGGCTGCCCCATCTGTCACGGGTCGTCCGCCTGAACCTCCCATGTCTGTCGCCACCCAGCCCGGACAAATTGCATTTACCAAAATGCCAGCATCCTTTAGTTCTGCTGCTAGGGTACGAGTCAAGGCGTTGAGTGCCGCTTTCGAGACGCTATAAGCAGGGGTGCTCTTGCCCATACTGGCGATCGACCCGGCTTCGCTGGAAACATTGACAATGCGACCGTGCTGGCTACGACGAAGCAGGGGCACAAAGGCACTGCACATCCGCCAGGGTCCGAGCGTGTTGGTGTTGAATGCCTCCTGCACCGTATCAAGGTCAGCGGTGCTGGGCTGCTGCCAGGTATCATACAGAATGCCTGCGTTGTTCACCAGCACGTCTATCTTTCCAAACTCCTGGTCGACCTGAGCCGCAAGCTGAGCAATAGTGCCAGAATTTGTGACATCAAGCTGGCGCGGCAGCACTTGTAATCCTTCATCGCTCAATCTTGCGGCTGCCGTTTTGCCTTTTTGCGGGTCACGAGAACCGAGAATCACTGTCATCCCCTGCTGAGCAAGCTGACGAACAACTTCCAGTCCAATGCCCCGATTGGCTCCCGTGACAAGTGCGATGCCTCCTTCGGGAAACTGAAAATCAAGCGATCGAGCTTGGGTCATAGCTTTGCCTTTGGCTCAGGGCTATCCTGATTCTACTGATTTCCAAAATGGTTTCAAGCGATCGGCTATCCCAAGCTGTTCTTCTATCCTAAGAGGCTGTTTGGAAAGCGTTAAATGTTCTATAGTGCCCCCTAATTTGGCGACTTTAAAATGAGGAGGCGATGTTCTCCTCAATTAACGGACTGGGGGAAGGTACAGTTTAGGCAAAAGTTTAGATACAGCTCAAGCAAAATCCAGGCAAAATCTAAGCAAGATGAACTTAGGCAAATGAACCCAATTCCACGGCAATTACTGCAACTTTACGCTGGAGACCATAAAGGCAATCGAGAACGTCATGCGACCTGGCTAGAACTCTTTTTTGACCTCGTATTTGTCGTGGCGATCGCAGAACTCGCCCACCTGCTTCATGACCATCTCGATTGGGGCGGCATTGCCAGCTTTGCGATCCTGTTTATCCCGGTCTGGTGGCTATGGATTGACTTCAGCTACTATGCCGACCAATTTAATGTCGAGCAAGGCTTTTATCGCCTGATTATGCTGGGCATTATGTTTGGCATGATTGTGCTGGCGTTAACACTGCCAGAGGCATTACAGGTTGAGGGATCAGCCCAATTTGCCAGCGTTTATACAGCACTACGTCTGGTCATTGTTGGCTTATATTTCCAGGCGTGGCGGTTGGTGCCTCAATCGCGAGAATTAACAAAGCGGTACACGCTCAGCTTTTCGGTTGCGCTGGTGCTGTGGCTGGTGTCGATCGTCCTTCCTCCGCCGATTCGCTTTTTGCTCTGGGGTATTGCGCTGCTGATTGAAATCACGACAGGACCTATTACCTATGCCACGATTCGTTCTGTGCCCCAGCAGGTCTCGCACATGGATGAACGGTTTGGACTATTCGTGATCATTGTCCTGGGGGAAGCGATTATTGCAGTTGCCACCGGGGTTGCCGACCTTCAGTGGCGGTGGTACGAAGTGTTGACGGCGATCGCTGGATTTATTGCCGCCGTGAGTCTGTGGTGGATGTACTTTGAGCGAGCCGATGACTCTGTTATTCACTCAGCTTTGCGGGGTGATCGACGGGCGTTGATGCATGCGTATGTATATGGCTATAGCCATGTTTTTTTGTTCATGGGTATTGTGGCGATCGGGGTGGGAATTCAAGCGGCGATCGAGGCAGCAGCGGCAGCGGAAGGGCTATCTCCTGCGCTCTCTGTGATTTTGGGTGGCGGAGTGGCGTTGTATTTGCTGAGTTTGACGGCAGTTCAGTGGGCGACTCCACGCTCGCTTTCCAGGCGCATCATTTTGCTACGTGGAATCGCCGCGATCGCTTGTGCAGGGCTGGCAGGATTAGGCACTTTCCTCACGCCTTTCCTCATGGTGGGGTTACTTGCCCTCATTCTGATTGGACTGTCGCGGATCGAGTGCCTGCGCTCAAAATGAATTTTCAAGCATCCTACTTTTCAAGCATTCTCATGATGCGTCGGCTCCCAGTGTGAAGCTTGTCTTGAATAAACCCTGTCTTGAACGAACCTTGTCTTGAATTGCCGCAGCAATTATCTACGCTGCCATATCAAACATCAGCACTTCTGCATTCGGGGTCGTTCCTCGCAGCGTAATCAAGGGTTCATCTGCGATCGCTGCACCGTCGCCCGCAGCCAATTGCTGACCGTTTAACTCAACTGTTCCTCGCGCCACTTGTAACCAGGCAACTCGTCCATTCTCAAATTGATGGTTAACTTCATCGCCTTCGTGTAGTGTGGCAGCATACAAGTCAACATCCTGGTGAATCGTAATCGAGCCATTTCGACCATCCTGCGAACCAACCAAACGCAACTGACCCTGCTTTTCCGCAGTGGTAAAGGTTTTCTGTTCGTAGCCGGGTGCAATACTCTTACGCTCTGGCAAAATCCAGATTTGCAAAAAGTGAACTGGCTCAGTCTTAGAAGCGTTATATTCGCTGTGCAAAATGCCTGTTCCCGCAGACATCCGCTGCACATCTCCGGGACGAATCACCGATCCTGTACCAATGCTGTCTTTATGTTCTAATGCGCCTTCAAGAACATAGGAAATGATTTCCATATCGCGGTGTCCGTGGGTGGCAAACCCCTGACCGGGAGCAACTTTGTCTTCGTTGATCACACGCAGGTTTGCAAAGCTCGTGTGATTGGGGTCAAAGTATTCGCCAAAAGAGAAAGTATGGCGGCTATCAAGCCAACCAAAATTCGCGGCACCTCTAGCTTCGGCAGGTCGAAGGGTAATCATTTGTTTAATCTCCTGTGATAGGTCACGTCTCCTAGAATGGGTCTTCTGGAATGCGTGGAAAAGGATATCGCAAATCGTGGTTTTGATCGTCCTTTCCTTTTCGGCATACTATGATTATGAACTGAATCCAAATAAAAGACAATACATCATTTTATAAACGCACTGTATCCATTTACTCTACAATGTCAGCATGGATAAGTTTGATAGCCTGCGTGCCTTTACCCAAGTCGTGAACTCAGGTGGTTTTGCAGCGGCAGCTAGAGAAATGGGACTGTCGCGATCGGCGGTCAACAAGCTCGTCATTGCCCTGGAAAACGAATTGGGCGTGCAGCTTTTGCATCGCAGTACGCGCGTTGTCACTCCCACCGAAACCGGGCTCGCCTTTTACGAACGCTCTGTAGAAATTCTGGCGAGTCTAGAGGAAGCCGAGCGATCGATTACCCAGCTTCAAGCAGAACCCAAGGGACGACTGCGCGTGAATGCTCCCATGTCCTTCGGCACGATGCACCTCGCGCCTGCCCTGGCAAACTTTCTGGCGCAATATCCCGACCTTCAGGTGCAGCTCACCCTGAGCGATCGCTTTGTTGATCCGATCGAAGAAGGTTTTGATATCACCGTGCGAATTGCAGAACTCCAGGACAGCGCAAGTCTGATCGCGCATCGGCTCACTTTCGCTGAACGAGTTCTCTGTGCTGCCCCAGCCTACCTGGAAGCACATGGTATTCCCCAGTGTCCCGATGATCTACGCCATCATTCCTGCTTGCATTACGGGCAATTGGCGATCGAAAATCAGTGGACGCTTGTTGGACCAAACGGAGAACAAACCATGACGGTGCGCGGGGCACTGTGTTCTAACAATGGAGAAGTCCTGAGAGATGCGGCAGTTCGCGGGCTGGGCATTACCCTACTACCGACGTTTATCGTGTCGCAGGAGTTAGAGCAGGGAACGCTGAAGCAGATATTGCCCAACTATCACGCGCCTGAGCTTTCGATCTCGGTGCTTTATCCCGTTAATCGTCATTTGTCTACCAAAGTTCGGTTGCTGGTCGATTTTCTGCAGGAGCAATTTGCTCAGAGCTAGGCGTTCCAGCAGGAAATTCGGTAAGATTTGAGGGGCAATTTTCACCTCAATATTCCGCAGCAAACGATGGCAGACGCATCTCAAAAGAACACAGGGCAGAAAGACCAGCAGCATCCGCTCTGGAGTAGCGATCGGGCGATCGTCAATTCCCTACTGGACGCTGAGCCAACGGATTACAATCTAGCAGAACTGGCGCGGCTGCGAATTCGGTACAACGGGTTTCCGGGAGCAAGGGATATTCAGGCAGATCTCGAGCGTGCTCTAGAGCAGTGGTCGATGACCGAGGAAGAGCTGTTTACCCGGACACGCCAGATTCATCAAGTGGCGCAGGTCTATCGCGGCCGTGGCTCTCAGCGCGACGACTGGAGCTAGGCTGGGGCGATCGCTACTGAATCAACACGTCATAGACCGACAGCAGCACCTCAACCACAATCAGAACGACCACATACCACTCTACCCGTAAGCCCGTATTATGCTGAAGCAGATCCAGCACGGTTTCTGCAGTTTGGGTAATCAGGTTGAGCTTGCGTTCAAGTGCCTGATGGCGTTCGCGAATCTCGTATTCATCTTCAAGACGGAGATACATTCTTTCCAGGTCGGGCGCATCCCAGAGCAAGTCGGGCTTATCGGTAATTTCGACCCGTCCCACCATTCTGTGCTGAATTGAGAGCGTTCTGCCTAATTGCCGCAGCAGTTCTTTACCCCAGCGTTCGTCTTTGGTAGTGCGCTGAAGCCCATCTGCCAGGGGTTCGAGCTGGTCGAAAATGCGGGCGGTTCCCGACTCATAGTGCGCTAACACAACACTTTTTGCCAGCACTTCCGCCACAATTTGCAGTCGCTCAATGCTGAAATCCTGCACCCAGATCACGCCATTTTCGACACGCCCACCGTTCACTACATCGAGCTGTAGCACGGCTTCCTCAGTTTCTGGCTTAGAAAAAGGCTGGGTGACAAACGGCGTCAGGTTATTTAAGAAGGAAGCCTCCTCGACTGGACTCAACCCAAACAGGGTAATGGCACCGTAGCGAAAGAAGACGGCACAACCCTGCTCACCCGCCGGAACGACTAGTGGCAGCTTACCGAGGTAATCGGTGGTTTCTAGTGCTTTAAGTTCCAGGCTTTCGCCCAGAAAGATCGCCCGCACTTTGAGCGTTTCTTTGTCTGTAAAAAGTAGTTTTCGCATATTTATTTTGATTATGAAGCCTCTCCCCCAGGGTAGAAAAGCCTCAATCAGAAAGCTCCTGCACCCACGATCGCAAAACGCGCAGTGCAGCTGCCAAACTCATCGAGTCGCTTTGCTCTAGAAATTGCTGAATGCGATCGGCGGGAAGGAAGGGAAAGTGAAGGCTGTGAGACTGCTCAACGTAGTCTGAATCGTGCAGATGATAAATGTGGAGTTTGCCCTTGAGAACATCATCGCCTGCGGTTGTCAGGTATCGCCAAACTTCGGTAATCCCTAACGTGGCATAGAGCGGCAGTTTTTCGATCGCGCTTTTGGTTAGAGAGACTTCGACCAGCACATCAGGCGGTGGTTCATCAGGAAGCACAATCGCGGGCTTGCGTTTCTGAAGCGCGTTGGTTTGAAGGTAGTAGCCCGTATCGGTTTCGGTTGCATAGCCGTATTCCGGGTGCTTCAGCAGCACAGGCGCGATCGTCGTCAAGGGAATTTGTTTTTCTTCTGCCAGCACCAGCAGCAGCGACTCGATCAGTTTACTGCATCGCTCGTGCGCGTCGATCGGGGTCATCATTTCTAGCTTGCCCCGCCAGTAAGTGAGCCGTGTTTGTCGCTCTTTGCCGAGTTCTTTTAAGAGCTGCTCATATTGCGCCCAGCTTACATCTTGCAGGATCACCCGTTGTTCGGTTGCGATCGGTTTTTTGGGCATGACGCGTTAGTTCCCTTCGATCGGCGTGGCTGAAACGGTTCTTTCACTTCGCACCCGCCACCAAGCAAGCATTGTACTGGCAATGAAAATGCTGGAATAGGCTCCAGCAAGGAAACCAATAATCAGAGCCAGCGCGAAATACTTCAGCGTATCGCCGCCCAGGAAGAAGATTGCCGTCAAAGGCAGCAGTGCCGTCAGCGTTGTGTTAATCGATCGGGCCAGGGTTTGATTCACGGCATCATCCACAATCTCATTAATCGATCGATCGCCGTCAACCTGAGTTGTCTCTCGAATTCGATCGTAAATGACCACGGTATCGTTGACCGAAAAGCCCACGATCGTCAGCAGTGCCACGATAAACAGGCTGTCTACCTCAATGCCCAGCGTCAGTCCCAGAATGGCAAAAATACCGACTGTAATCAGCACATCGTGAAACAGGGCGACGATCGCAAACACCGCAAAGTCCGGCTGAAAGCGAAAGCCTACATAAACCATGATCCCAACAAACGACAGCACCAACGCCAGCAAACCAGAGGTAAACAACTGCCGTCCGATCGTTGGCCCTACGGTGTCAATCTGAGTTTTTTGGGGATCAAATGCGCCGAGTTCTTTAGATAGCGCATCTTGAAGCTGGGAACGTTGATCAGGACTGAGGAAAGAAGTTCGCAGCGACACGGCTTGCTGATCCTGCCCCACGATCTGAATGCTGCTGCTTGCCAGATTTTGCGACTCTAACACCTGACGCACAATTGCCGGATCGATCGGCTCTGTACAGTTATTGGGCTGAGCGCAATCACGCTCAAGCTGCAGCCGAGTTCCGCCCACAAAGTCGAGACTGGGACGCAGTGGCGCACCGATTTGCTGCCAGGAAATCAGCATGGCAATCAAACCCGCTAGAATGACGACTCCAGAGATTGCCCACCAGATCGATCGCTGTTGAATGACTTTCAGTGTCATGACGTTTTTTCGGCTTGAAGAGAAGGAGCAGCAGAGAGGTTAGGACAGTACCAGTTCCGATTCCGCAGACTGGGCAGACTCAGTGCCAGCAGCAGCAGTGTCCGGCTACAGGTGAGTGCCGTAAACATACTCACGCCTACGCCCAGAGCCAGCGTCAGCGCAAAGCCGCGCACCAGTCCAGCTCCCAACCAGAATAGGGCAGCACAGGCAATCAGCGTGGTCACGTTACTGTCGAGAATACTGGAAAAAGCGCGATAAAAGCCGGATTCGACCGATCGGTACAGCGTTTTGCCTGCTTTTAGCTCTTCCCGCGTTCGCTCAAAAATCAGCACGTTTGCGTCTACCGCCATACCGATGCTGAGAATGAATCCGGCAATTCCTGGCAGGGTGAGGGTCACGCCGAGCAGGTCAAAAATTGCCATCGTAAACAGGGCATAGAGTACCAGGGCAATATCGGCGATTAATCCAGGCAGACGGTAATAAATCACCATAAAAATCAGCACCAGCAGCAGCCCGGCAACTCCGGCATAAATGCTGCGCTGAATGCTGTCCTGCCCCAGGGTTGCGCCCACGGTGCGGTTTTCCACAACTTCCACCGGAACGGGCAACGCACCGCCGCGAAGCTGAACTGCCAGATCGTTGGCAGATTGAGTCGTAAAGTTGCCGCTAATGCTGGCAGTACCGCCTGTAATTCCGGTTTCAGCATAGCGGGCATCCACGACCGGCGCACTCAAAAGCCGCTGATCCAGGAAAATTCCCAAGCTGCGTCCGGTTCCTGCCACATCTTTTGTAAGCTGGGCAAACTGCTCCGCTCCCTTATCGTTAAACACCAGCACCACTTCCCAGGTATTGCTTCCCTGCCCGAGCGGCTGCGGATAGGCATTCCTGAGACTGTCGCCTGTGAAATCGGTTTTATCAAATAGTTCTGCGATCGCTTTACTGCTGCGATCGATCGCTTCTTTATTCTTCTGAATCGCTTCCTGGTCGTTGCCCTGGCTCAGAGCAACCTGTTCCTGAAGCAAGCCCCGCAAGACCTGATATTCTACGCTCAACTGGGCCTCGGTTCCGGATCGCTGACGCCGGAAGTCAAGCTGCGCCGTGCCGCCCAGAACCCGCTCTGCCTGAGCCGGATCGCTTACGCCCGGAAGCTGAACGAGAAGCTGGTTTTCACCCACCGTTTGCACTACGGCTTCGGAAACGCCCAAACCGTTAATTCGGTTTTCGACGACGCGCTTTACGCCGTCCAGCTTTTCAGGCGTAATCTGCGGGACGGCTTCGGTGGTTCTGACCTGAAGCGTAATTTGCGAACCGCCCTGCAAATCCAGTCCAAGCTGGAGCGGCACTTTTATTAGTACGACGATCGCGGCGATTGCCAGCACGAAGATAAATGCGAGGATCGAACGTTGTCTGCCCATATTGACCTGTATCGGTAGCCCATGCAACATGATAGCCGCATTTTCGGCGGATTCGCTTGGGTGTTTTTGGGAGAATCGTAAGTAGGGAGGTAAGGGAAGTAGAGGGAACGATTTTGCTTCTAATTTTGCTTTTAGGTCACTGAGAAACAACGACGGGGGCGGCAGGATACTAATATTCTCTAGTTTTTGATATAAAATGCTTTCGATAGTTTGTTTCTTGCTGCAAAAGAGAATTTTATGCAGCACAGATTTAGGCTGATTGGGTGTTAAGGGCGAGGCGATTCCCCCGAGGGGAAACTGCTTTTGATCAGCAAACACCGACTCCCTTTGATTCCCTTTTCTTACGTTTCAGTCCATAGAACTTAACAATTTTACGAGAGGACGAACACGATGGCTTACGAACTAGCTCCCCTTCCTTATGATTACAAGGCTCTAGAACCTCATATCTCCTCCGGTACGCTGGAGTTTCACCATGACAAACACCATGCTGCCTACGTCACTAACTACAACAAAATGGCAGCCGAGCAAGGCATGGCAGATAAGCCGATCGAAGAGGTGATCAAAACATCCTTCAACGGTGATGCAGCAAAAAGCCAGAGCGGGCTGTTCAACAACGCAGCTCAAGCCTGGAACCATACGTTTTACTGGAACTGCATGAAACCCAATGGCGGCGGCACTCCGACCGGGGCACTGCTGGACAAAATCAACGCTGACTTTGGCAGCTATGATGCGTTCAAAGAACAGTTCGTTACGGCTGGAACTACTCAGTTTGGTAGCGGCTGGGCATGGCTGGTGCTGGAGAACGGTACGCTCAAAATCACCAAAACCCCGGATGGAGTGACTCCGCTGGCGATGGGTCAAACTCCTCTGCTCACAATGGATGTCTGGGAACACGCCTACTATCTGGATTACCAGAATCGCCGTCCCGACTACGAGAAGGCGTTTGTTGAAAATCTGGTCAACTGGGACTTCGTGGCGCAAAATCTGGCAGCAGCGACGGCTTAGGATCGTGACTTACAGCCTTGTTCAGGCTATTGAAGTACAAAAAATGGGGTGCAGGGGCTGTGCCCCTGCGTGGGGGCTTCGCCCCCACACCCCCGTACCTTACAGGAGTGAAAAACGCTGTAACTTAAATGAATTGTGGGATGGAAATGGATTTGGGATGGGTGTCCTTGCCTGCCTGGATCTAAAAATGTCCGTCCCACAGAGGTCTATCTCACAATAGATAGAGCGAATCATTCAGAAAATTCCATGACTGCCGCTCAACCCTTTGAACCGTTGATTCTCCCCAACGACAACTACAATCAAGCTCTGGTGGCTCAGGTGCATCCACTGAACTGGAAAAATCCAACCCCGCAGGCTTGCTATGATCTGGTCGTAATTGGTGCGGGAACAGCTGGACTGGTCATAGCTGGCGGAGCTGCCGGATTAGGGTTGGGGTTGAAGATTGCCCTAATTGAACGGCATCTAATGGGCGGGGACTGTTTGAATGTGGGCTGTGTGCCCTCGAAAAGTTTACTGCGATCGTCCCGTGTCATTGCAGATCTCAAAAAAGCATCAGGTTACGGAATTGGGGTAGACGAACCCTCGGTCGATTTTGCAGCAGTGATGGAGCGGGTGCGGCGCATTCGATCGCAAATTAGCCCTAACGATTCTGCACATCGCTTTCAGTCGCTTGGCGTGGATGTGTTTTTGGGCGAGGCGAAGTTTGTAGATAGACGATCGATCCGGGTAGCAGGGGAAATTCTTCGCTTTCAGAAAGCGGTCATCACCACGGGCGCAAGAGCCGCAGCCCCCAATATTCCCGGGCTGGAAACAACGGGCTACTTAACCAATGAAACGGTTTTCAGCCTGACCGATCGCCCAGATCGATTGGCAGTGGTTGGTGGAGGTCCGATCGGCTGTGAACTAGCGCAGGCATTTCGACGGTTTGGCTCAGAAGTGGTGCTGCTAGAGCGGGGAGCGCAGGTGTTGACGCGAGAAGACCCGGATGCTGCCGAGATCGTGCAGCAGGTTTTTCGACAGGAAGGAATTCAGCTTGTCCTAGAAGGTGAAGTGCTACGGGTGGAGCGAACGGCAGCAGGCAAGGTCATTACCTACCGCAGTGAGGGCAGGGAAGCTTCGGTCACGGTGGACGAAATCTTGGTCGGGGCAGGACGTGCGCCAAACGTGGAGGAGCTAAATCTAGAGGCGATCGGCGTAGAGTATGACTTGCAGCAGGGTATCCAAACTAACGACTATCTGCAAACAACCAACCCCAAAATCTATGCAGCGGGGGACATTTGCATGAACTGGAAATTTACTCATGCTGCTGATGCCGCCGCCCGGATTGTGATCAAGAATGCGTTATTCACTCCGTTTGGAATTGGGCGATCGAAGCTGAGCGATTTAGTCATGCCCTGGGTGACGTACACCGATCCAGAAGTAGCGCGAGTTGGCTTATCCACTCAGGAAGCCCAACAGCAAGGGATCGCAATTAAAACCATTGTCATTCCCCTTGAAAAAATCGATCGTGCCATTACCGACAGCGAAACCGAGGGCTTTGTCAAAATCCATTACCAACCCGGTACGGATCGGATTTTGGGAGCGACAATTGTGGCAAAACACGCCGGAGAAATGATTAGCGAAATCACGACGGCGATCGTGGGAAAGGTGGGGCTGAGCAAGCTCTCCAGCGTCATTCATCCCTATCCGACTCAGGCAGAAGGAATTAAAAAAGCCGCAGATGCCTATCGCCGCACCCTGCTGACACCTCGATCGCAAACCCTTCTGGGTATTCTTCGTTGCCTGACCCGCTAATCGGGCTGAAACAATTGCTTAAACGATGGGCAGTAGACAGTTCAGCAGCGTAAAGAATTTGGCGAGTCAGTGGCACAAGGTCAGCAAGTTTGCTGTCTTGAACACAGTAGAGTCTGTTAGTAAGCTTCATATTGGAGCTTAATTCCTTTGTTTACCTCCTTTTCGGCGATCTCTCATTCGATCGGGTGACTCCGAAAAGATGATGTCTTTTCCTAGTAACTGTTTGACACTAGGAGGATACCGTTTAGAACCATCTAGCCTAGCTATTGACATACTCCTTTTAATATGGCTTCGATCGCTCGCCGTAATTTATTTGAAGATATTCCCCGCTTTCTGGTTGCGCAAGCTGGGATTATGTTTGCGGTGAGTCTGGTGGCAATTCAGGTTGGCGTTTTGAGCGGATTTATTCGCTCAGTTGGGCTGCTGATCGATCGCTCTACCGCCGATATTTGGGTTGCCAATCAGGACATGGTTGAGCAGGAATTGACCCTGCCGATCCCTGCCAGTCTGTTGCCTCAGGCTCAGCAGGTGAAGGGGGTTGATCGGGCAGAAGCCCTCGCACTAGGAGGCGGCATCTGGCGCAGTCCACAAGGTGACATTAGCTCGGTTCGGATTTTCGGCTTCGACCCAAACGGGCAGCTCTTTAGCGATTTCGAGATGCTGTCTGGCGACCTCAAAGATGTGCAGCCTTATCAGGTGATTATCGATCGCAGCAGGCTAGACAGTCTGGATGTCCGGCAGGTGGGTGATACGGCGACGCTTGGTTCCTTACCCGTTAAAGTCGCAGGCATTACCCGTGATTCCCAGTCGATCGCGTCCAGTGCCTTTCTATTCACCTCGATCGAAAATGCAAAAGCTTACGTAACCGGGAACCGAACTGCGAATCTAGACTGTCGTATGAATAACGGACAGTTTCTTTGCAGGAACGTTTATGAGTCATCGCCAGGGAATGGCACGGTTAAACCGAGTCCCCTAGCAGCCAATGATCCCATCAGCTATATTCTGGTCCGTGCCGAGGCTGGACAAAATCTAGACCAGCTCAAGCAACGCCTGGAGAACACGCTTCCGAACACCCGCGCTTACACCCGTGCTGAGATGGCAACTCGCACTCGCAGCTACTGGATTAGGCGAACCGGAGTGGGCTTTATCCTGGGCTTGGGGGCAACGGTGGGCGTAATTGTCGGCATGGTGATCGTCGGACAGATTCTCTATTCGTCGGTTTCAGACCACATCAAAGAATTCGCCACGCTAAAAGCAATGGGCGTTGCCGATCGCGTCATTTACAGCATTATTATTCAGCAGTCTCTCTGGATGGCAGTTCTGGGATATTTCCCCAGTCTGGCACTTTGTTGGGGACTGGGAACCTGGACGTACGCTACTCAGGGCATTGCAATTTTGATTACGCCGCTCACTGCCGCAGGCATCTTTGGCATCACCGTTTTAATGTGTGTGGGATCTGCACTGTTCGCCATTCAAAGAGTGACCCGCGTTGATCCAGCGATCGTGTTTAAATCGTAAATCTACTTAAGGCAGGGTGTGATAGCGAGGACAGATGTTAAAAGATATGAATAACGATCAAGAATCACAACCGATAACTCTTTTCGTTCCCGTTCTTATTGTTCAGGGCATTTGTATGCGGGTTATGCATCTTTGAAGGCTTAAGGCTGTTTCTATGATGCGAAGCAGTTCCTCATTAAAGGCAATTAATAAAGGCAATCTATATCATTTTGAAAATGCTGTCCGAATTTGCAATCAATTCCCGTGAAGCTATCCCAAAGCGCTCCGTGATCCCAGTTTAATTTCTGTTCCTCCTCCACACCCTGTCTGTCGGGCTTCGTTGTTCGGGCTTTCTTTCTGTCTGTTCAGTGCTGCCCATTCCATCCACCGCCCACCCACTCAACGCTTACAGTGAAGATGACAGCGACTCGCGTTAATTTTGAAGTCAATGCTACGGAATCATCAAAAGGATTGCCGCCAATTGGCGATAGCAGTCTGGAGACTCGTCGGGCAGGAGGAAAGGCGATCGTCGTGCGCGATGTGGAGATGGTCTTTAAAAACGGCTCACAGTCCTATCACGCGCTAAAGCAAATCAATCTCGACATTTACCCCGGTGAGATTCAGCTTTTGATGGGACCGTCTGGCTCTGGTAAAACGACGCTCCTCTCGATTCTGGGCGGTATCCTCAAGCCAACGGAGGGGAATGTATCTCTGCTAGGAACAGACTTGACTCGTCTGAGCCGATCGCAGCTTGCCAACTTCCGGCTGAAGCACATCGGCTTTATCTTTCAGGAATTTAACCTCTTCCCGGCTCTGACTGCGCTAGAAAACATTGAGGTTGCCCTCAACTTCAAAGGCATTAAAGGACGGCACGCTCGCCAGGAAGCCAGTCTGCTGCTTGACCAGGTAGGTTTGGCAGACCGAGCCAGAAACCTGCCGCGTGACTTATCCGGTGGTCAGAAACAGCGCGTGGCAATCGCCCGTGCTCTGGCAGGCAATCCGCAATTTATTTTTGCCGATGAACCGACGGCTTCCCTTGATTCTCAAAGCGGTTATGCAGTCATCACCCTGCTTCGTAAACTGGCAAAAGAAGCGAATCGAACGGTGGTCATGGTAACGCACGATCCGCGCATTATTGACGTTGCCGATCGCATTGGGTCGTTAGAGGATGGCATTTTGGGCGAGGGTCACAGTGCAACAACCAGCCCGGTCTGGCAGTTCACCTGATGCGATAGTTTACATCTGAGGTGCAGGGGCGGGTTCTGGCGTTGCAATTATGGGATGACTTTCACCTCCCTAGCCAGGCTCACCTTCATCCATTGCCGTTCTGAATTCCTGGAATTCTAACCCTTCAAGCAATCTCTCAGCGTTTCCTCTACCGATCGCGGCTGCCAACCTAGTTCCCGCTGTGCCTTACTTGCATCGACCCGCACACAGCGATCGTAAATGTAGTGAACTCGCTCACGGCTGATCGGAGGTTGCCAGGAGAAGAGTTGCCCGATCGGGTCAAGCAAAGTTCCGGCAAGACGGACGATTGGCTGGGGCACTTCACGCGGAGCAGGCACCCCGGTTTCCTGACTGACAAAATCAAACATTTCGCGGGTGGAAAGCTCTCCGGCAGAGATAATGTAGTGCGAACCGGAAGGGGCTTTTTCCGCCGCCAGCAACATCGCACTCACTAAGTCATCAACGTGAACGATCCCCGTAATGCGATCGCCCCCTGCCCAGACTTTCAGCTTGCCCTGCCGAAACGTCTTCAGGACAGGACCAAAATGGGGATCGTCCGCACCAAAAATCCCGGAAGGCATGACGCTCACGACTGGAAAACCGTTTGCTGCCGCCTGATCGACAAGCTGCTGTGCAAGATATTTGGTGCGATCGTATGCCGAGGAAAAGCCCTGCTGCTGCCGCTGAAAGGTTTCGTCGATCGATCGCCCCTGCGTATCGCCATACACGCCGATCGTGCTGCAATAGACCATCTTTTCAACATTCGCAGCCTGAGCCGCTTCGAGAACGGCGCGAGTTCCCTCGACGTTGATGCGCTCCATTGCCTCTGCGTCTACCACACCAAGTTCCACATAGGCAGCGGTATGAAACACCCATTGAACTCCCTGCATTGCGGCTTCTAGGGCAGGGCGATCGGTAATGTCGCCATAGGCATACTGTACGGGCAGCTTCGCCAGACGCCATAGATTGCTGGTTTTTCGCACCAAGGCAACGACTTCAAAGCCGCGATCGATCAATGCCTGAACCAGATGAGAGCCAGTAAATCCGTTTGCGCCTGTGACGAGTGCTTTCATAGTTGCGAGGGTCGAGTGAATGCGGAATGCGATCGATTGGACAGAATAACCTAGAGGATAGGTGAGACGAAGCCGTAACGCATCATTCCGAACCTTTACATCCCATGTCCTTTGGCAGAAGCTGCCCGTTTTTCAGATCGTTTGTCTTTGACAAGATGTTCCAGGTCTTGAACATCGTCCCAGTTTTGTGAGTCTTTAGAGAAGTGCGTCTTGGCGGATTGAGCAGCATATCTACCCTAAACTTTTTTCATAAATCCGGTAGGTTTTGTAGATTTTGCCGCCTGTTGCCTCGATCAGTTTGCGGGAGGGCATATTGTCCTCGTAAACGTGCCCCAGCTCTGCGCGTTTATAGGGTTTGCCTTTTTTCAGACCGCCCTGCAAGCCCAGGTAAATTAGCGCAAGGGGAACCCTTTGGCGGCGGTATTCAGGTAAACAGCAGAACAGGAGCACCCGTCCCTGATCAATATTGCGGCGATACCAGAGAAATTTCAGCGTGCCCCAGAGGTCGAGTTTGCCGTTAACGTGCTTCAGGGCGATATTGTAGTCCGGTAAACCAAACCAGTAGCCAATCATCTTGCCGTCATGCTCTGCCACCGGGAACACATCGGGATCGATCAGGGTTTGCATCGATCGAGCTTCTTCCAGAAATTCCTCTTGAGGGCGGGGTGTGGTGCTGTAGTTATTGGCAAACATTTGCGTTGTCAGGTTGTAGACGCTGATGGCGTCCTCCTCGAATGCTGCGCCTTTGGTGCGAATCGGGCGAAACGTGATCCCGGCTTTGGTGGCGATTCGGTATGCTTTTTCAAACTCCTCCGGCAGAACGCTTGCAATCGGAAAGTCATAGGCATAAGCATCTTTCGCTTTGTGCCAGCCATCCTTTTCTACAAACTCCGGGTAATAGGGCGGGTTGTAGGGCATCATGATTGTGGGCGGCGTGTCAAAGCCATGCACCAGAAACAGGCAGCGATTGTGGGTAAACAAATCAATCGGTCCCCGCACGATCGTCATTCCCTGTTCTCGCAGCCAGTCGCAAGCCGCTTTCAGCAAAGCCTCTGCTGTGTCAAAGTCGTTGATGCACTCAAAATAGCCCATCAGTCCGATCGGTCGCCCTTCGCGTTCAATCAGGCGATCATTTACCGCCGCGACAATCCGACCAACTGCTTCCTGGGTTTGCGAATCCACTGCAATAAACTGCTGAAGCCTGCCGTACTGCCGAAACGCATTATCCGGCGCAAGCTGTTTGGCAATGCTGCTGCGAAAAGGCGGAACCCAGTTTCGATCGCCCTTGTAAACTCTGGTAGGCACATCCAGAAATAATTCCTGATCCTGTGGGGTTTGAACAGAGCGGATCTCGATCGCAGAAGAAGCGTGGCCCATGGCAGAAGCAGCGTAGATTCACATAGAGACTTTACCGCCTTCACGACATTAGATCCAGGGTTCGTCGTCCAAGTCGTCAGCATCGGCAGTGGGCAACTGTTCCTCCTTCGGGGTCATCGGATGAGGCGGAGGGACAAGGGGCGGAACCAGAGGGCGACCTTCTTGAACAGCAGGCTGGCTCTTTTCGGAGGCTGGCTTTGGGGTGACGGGTGCAGAAGACGCAGGCTCATCACTCCAGAAATCATCATCGAAGTCAAAATCGTCGATCGCATTGGAATCAAACGGATTACCGGGATCTTCTACCCCGCTCGTATTCGATGTTCCTGGCTGCCAGGAGTGAGACGGAACGCGATTCCCCTGCACAGAAAACGGGTCCGCATCGACAAACGTATTAAAGCCCCGACTGCGCTGAGAAGCGGATTGGTCTTGAGGATTGCGATGCAAAGCAGTTTCCCCTTCGGGGTAATCGCCAGAAGGTTCCTCGTCTAGTTCATCCCAGTCCCAATCGAAATCGGCTTCTTCATAGGAATACTGGCGCGTCTCTGGTTCATCGCTGCGATCGAAGATTTCTTCCGCCTGCACAGTCAGGGTTTGAATTCCTTCCTCAAGCTGTCTGCTGAGGATTTGACTTTGTTCCTTGACCTGCTCTGCCAGGGTCTGACTCTGCTCTTTCGCCCGTTCTGCCAGCGTTTGTGCCTCTTCTCGCAGCCGCTCTGAAACTTCCTGACCTCGCTCCTTCACCTGCGATCGAATTTGCTTGATCTGTCCCGTGGCTTTTTCAGTGATCGATCGCCATTCCTGCACCGCTTCTTCTTTCAGAGTTTCAGCCGTTTTCGTAATCTTTTGCGGCAGGCTTTCCTGATAAGGTTCAACGATCGCAGTCACCGACAGCAAAATTCGCTTCTCGCCAATACTACCAATCCATCGGGGCGAAACCTGATAGATACTGCCCAGAATTCCAGAAATATCGCTAGAAACGAAGAGATAATGCGTAATTTCGCCCGTTTTCAGGTTAAACACACAATCGGTTACTTTCCCCAGCCGTTCCCCGCCTTCCGTCCAAACTTCGTGCTGCATCAAAGACTCAAGCCGTTTAACGCGATCGGGTGTCGTTGTTTCGGGCTGTCCCTGCGTCACGATCCCCCCTTCGCCAATAGCTTGCACTTGCTCTAGCTTGAAGGCAAATTTCTTGTTGCCCAGCAACCCACTTTTCCCCACAAACCCCAGCACTCGATGCTTCGGCACATACATCCACAGAACTTCGACCCGCCCCAGTTCTTCAGTCGTGGTGCGATCGATGATGACCTGATTGAGAAAATTGCTTTGCCGGACTCGATCGGGAAGTTGCGTCATGGAGGGCAATGGGAAGAGAAGGCAATGGAAAGAAAAAAGGTAAATCCAGTCTCAAAGTCCCCTAAAAGTGGGGAATTCAGGGGGCAAGGTAGGACACATCACCCAACTACCAAAACCTGAATAGCAGGAAGCTTTTCCTTCAGTTTAATCATTTAGCTCAAGCCATTCACCAGCAAAATTGATACGGATTCCCCAGCAGCAATACGAGTTGTCCCTACGGGTACGATCGCTAGCCCACTCGTCTGTGCCAGATTGATCAGATTGCCTGAATTCTGCGCTCCCCCTGCGACTTCAAAAGCCAATTCACCCGCGCTCAACTGCACCTGTCCCCACACATAGCTTTCCCGCTTACCATCCGATCGCAAGTCTTGCAGCACTTTTCCTTGAACGATCGCAGGTTGCCATCCTGCCTGTAAACCGGATAACTTACGAAGCGCAGGCTGCACGAATCGCCAGAAGCTCACCAGCGCAGAGACGGGGTTTCCGGGAAGTCCAAAGTAGAGAACCGGACGGCTTGAATTGGCTTTAGGAAAGGTGGCAACGGTTAGCGGCTTTCCGGGCTTGACCGCGACCGATCGCACATGAATTTCTGCCCCCAACTCTGCCAGAATGCGATCAACATAATCATAATCCCCAACCGAAACGCCCCCCGACGACAGCACGAGATCCGCAGATTCGATCGCCTCAGCCATTTTTTCTTTCAGGACTTCCGGCTGATCGGGCACAATTCCGAGAGGCAGGGGCTTCGCTCCCATTTGAGCCACCAGCGCAGCAAGCGCGTACTGATTCGAGTCTACAATCTGTCCGGGCTGAAGCGGGCGATCGGGCGAAACGAGTTCATTTCCTGTGGAAAGAATCGCAACTTGGGGCGATCGATACACCGGAACCTGAAGACACTGAGCCGTCGCCAGCACTGCAATATCTGCCGCTCCCAGCCGAATGCCTGCATTTAATAAAGGTTGCCCTGCCTGATAAAAAGCGGCTCGATGTCGCACAAAGGCTTGAGGTTGAGGGGTAGTGAAAATCTTTACTCGATCGCCTTCTGGCTGGGTGTCTTCCTGCATGACGATCGTATCCGCCCCCAGAGGCAGCATCGAACCTGTGAAAATCCGCGCAGCTTGTCCGGGCTGAATCGTTTTCTGCGGCGCACTCCCTGCCGGAATTTCTTCGACAATTTCCAGCATCACCGGATCTTCTGCACTTCCCTGAGCCACATCCTGATGCCGTACTGCATAGCCGTCCATTGCAGAGTTATCCCAATAAGGAAAATCTTGCGTTCCTGTGACTGGGGCAGCAAGAATGCGTCCGGCAGCAGCGGGTAAATCGACCATTTCCCGATCGCTTTCTGGGTCGAGCGGCTGGGTCAGGTTCAAAATCAGAGCTTCAGCGTCTTGAGCAGAGAGCATAAGTTTTAGCAGGATTTCGCGTTTTCTTGCACAAGCTTGGATTCGTATGAAATAATAAGAGTTTGTGTTTAATCGTCGCGCCCGGTAGAAACCGTTCCAACTATGGCTAAAGGTGTCCGAATTATTATCACTCTGGAATGTACGGAATGCCGTAGCAACCCAGACAAGCGTTCCTACGGGGTGTCTCGCTACACCACGCAGAAGAACCGCCGTAACACGACTGGCAGACTCGAACTGAAAAAGTTCTGCACCCACTGCAACCGTCACACGGCTCACAAAGAAATTAAGTAATTTCTTGCCTGAATCCTGGACTCACTGTTGACCGTTGATTTTTTCTAATTTCTTCTACAGATAAAGCAAATCTTGACCTATGACTTACTTTCGTCGCCGCGTCTCTCCGATCAAGCCTGGTGATCCGATCGACTATAAAGATGTTGATCTGCTCCGCAAATACGTCACCGAACGAGGAAAAATCCTGCCTCGCCGGATTACGGGTCTGACTGCCAAACAGCAGCGCGATCTGACTCAAGCAATCAAGCGGGCACGCATTCTCGCGCTCCTGCCGTTCGTGAATCAGGAAGGTTAGTGGATTCGGGTGTGGGTGGAGGGGATTCTATCCCGATATGCTGATAGTGGAAAATTCCCTACGCTTACAACCCTCGTCACAGCACACATGGAAAAGGGCACTTTAGTTGAATTTCGACTGCAAGGCGATCAGCCGGAGAAAGGACGACCGCGCCGCTTGGCGGTAGTCGATCGCCTCGAAGGAAAAAAGCATTTGATCGTCGTTGATGAGCGAGGACAGTCCCACACGCTGCATCCTCGTCAAATCACCTATACGATCGCCAGAGAAGCTTATCAGTCCAAAGAGATTTCCGGCTTCTGGCAGTCGATTCAGCCCTATCTTGATCCTTCTAGCTTGGAAGTTGCCTGGGAACTGCTCGTGGAAGACGGAGAAGCAGTCGAACCCGCAACAATGGCAATGCTCCTTTTCTCCGACACAAGCCCATCGCTTTGCTATGCGGCTTATTATTTACTCTCCGAAGACAAGCTTTACTTTAAGCAAAAGGGCGATCGCTACGAGCCGCGACCCGTTGCCCAGGTGAATGAACTCAAGCATCAAGCCACGATCGAGGCACAGCGAGTCCAGGAATGGCAGGGATTTTTGTCACGCTTACAACAAGCCCTGACCGGAGAATCGATAGAATGGCAGGTGAGCGATCGTCCCCGGTTAGAAGCCCTTGAACGGTTCGCGCTGTTAGGTGAAGAAGCCACACATCGCACCCCAGCTCTGGAAACCCTGTCTGCACTGGGTAAACCGGAAACCGCCCAAGCTGCTTTTCAGCTTTTGGTAGACCTTCGCCTCTGGAGTCCCCACGAAAACTTGTTCTTGCGGCGGAGCCAGATTCCAACCCAATTCGCTCAAAGGGTACTTGAAATGGCTCACAGTCGCATTGCATCACCGCCGCCTGACCCAGACCGCGATCGGCTTGACCTGACTCAGCTCAAAGTTTATACAATCGACGACGAAAGCACCCGCGAAATTGATGACGGGGTGAGTGTCGAGTTTTTGCCAGACGGACGACACCGGCTCTGGGTACACATTGCCGACCCGACGCGCTGGGTCATGCCCGGAGACGACCTGGATCTGGAAGCCCGTCGCCGCAGCACCACAGTTTATCTGCCCACGGGAATGATCCCAATGTTTCCGTCCGAGCTGGCAACCGGCCCAATGAGCCTCAACCAGGGGCAGGTTTGTACCGCGCTCAGCTTTGGTGTGATTTTGGACGAGATGGGGGCGATCGAAGAATACGAAATTCATCCCAGCTTGATCAAGCCCACCTACCGCCTCACCTATGAAGATGTAGACGAAATGCTGGAATTACAGGTTGAGGCAGAACCCGAAATCGAAGCAATCTCAATCTGGGCAAAGCGACGCAACGCCTGGAGACAGTCTCAGGGGGCAATCAGCATTCGGATGCCCGAATCTTCGATCAAAGTGCGGGACGACGAGATTACGATCGACGTACTGGATGACTCGCTCTCGCGCAATCTGGTCGCCGAAATGATGATCCTGACCGGAGAAGTTGCCGGACGCTATGGCGAAGAACACCATCTGCCGCTGCCTTTTCGGGGACAACCCCAGCCCGAATTGCCTCCCGAAGAAGAGCTCATGCAGCTTCCCGCCGGACCCGTGCGCTACTGCGCGATTCGTCGCTGTATGCCTCGTAGCGAAGTTAGTTTGACGCCTGCCCGCCATGCGAGCCTCGGGCTCAACACCTATACGCAGGTCACTTCCCCCATTCGCCGCTATGCCGATCTGCTGGCACATTTTCAAATCAAGGCACACCTGCGGGGTGCACCGCTGCCCTTCTCGCCCGAAGAAGCCCAGGAACTGATTCAATCAGTTAGCAACACTGCCTACGAATCCACCCTGGTCGAGCGACAAACGAATCGCTACTGGGGCTTAGAGTATCTGCGTCGCCATGCCGATGTGGTCTGGCAAGTGCTAATGCTGCGCTGGCTGCGCGAACACGAAAATCTGGGACTGGTGCTGATCGAAGACTTGGGCCTGGAAATGGCAATGCGGTTTAACCGATCGGTTGAAGTGGGCGATCGGCTGGAAATCAAAGTGTCCTACGTTGACCCACGTCAGGACATTATCCAATTTACAGAAGTCACAGGCTCAATGGCGCAAACAGCTTAGGAGCTGCTTCGGCGTCCTCAAACAGCCCGAATTGCCGTAAGCTAGGAAGGCTGTTTTTTGCTGCCCGGACTGCCCTAGAGAGAGTGCCATGAAGATTGCCACCTGGAATGTCAACTCGATTCGATCGCGCCTTGATCAGGTGCAAACCTGGCTCAAATCCAGCGAAGTTGATCTGCTGTGCGTCCAGGAAACCAAGGTTGTCGATGAAGACTTTCCGCGATCGATCTTTACAGACCTGGGCTATCACACCTACATTTCAGGACAGAAATCCTATAACGGCGTTGCTCTGATTAGCCGCACCCCTCTGGAAGCTGTCAGCATTGGCTTTGCTGAAGTCGTTGGTAGTTCCGCAGCATCTTTTGAGGCACAAAAGCGAGTCATTAGCGGCGTTCTAAACGGCATTCGCATTGTGAATCTTTACGTGCCTAACGGCTCAGAAGTCGGCAGCGAAAAATACGAATACAAGCTAAACTGGCTTGCCGTGCTGCGCGACTACCTCAAGGCTTGGCAAACCGATCACGCTGAAATCCTGGTGTGCGGAGACTTCAACATTGCCCCCGAAGACCGGGACATCTACGACCCCAAAGGCAAAGACACTCACATTATGTCCTCGCCAGCAGAACGAGAGGCACTTCAGCGATCGGTTTTCGACCTGGGATTTACAGATGGCTGCCGTCAGTTTCATGAGGACGGGCAATTTACCTGGTGGGACTACCGCACGGGCGGCTTTCAGCGGAATCGCGGCTGGCGCATCGACCATCACTATCTCTCAGAGAAATTGCGCGATCGTGCCCAGACTTGTGCAGTAGATATTGTGCCTCGTGGCTGGGAGAAACCGAGCGATCATGCCCCTGTGACGGTGGAATTGCTTTAAGAGTGAGTGAATGGGGAGATGAAGCAAGGGGTTGAGACGATTCCCGGTAGGGAAAACTGCTTTGCGTCATCCTAGATTTGCATCACCCTAGAACTGATCCTTCATGCCTCGCAGTCGAGCGAAGGTTTGAATTGGGTCATGGCTTTTGACCTTCGTTTGAAGGACAGGCTGATCCCAGCGTAGAAAGGGATTGGTCCGTTTTTCTTCCCCCAGCAGTGAGGGAATCGTTGCTTCCGATCGTCCTCTTAACTGATTAACCTGGGCTACGCGATGCTGTAAATCCTGGTTTTGCTCGTCCACCGTTAACGCAAACTGAAGATTTTTCTGCGTATATTCATGGGCACACCAGATGCGCGTATCATCCGGGAGCGATCGAATCTTGGTCAGGGAATTCACCATCTGCATCGGAGAGCCTTCAAACAGCCTGCCACAGCCGCCCGCAAATAGTGTATCGCCGCAAAACAGTTCACCGGGTTCTCCGGGATGAACAGGCGCGAAGTAATAGGCAATATGAGCCTTGGTGTGTCCCGGCACGTCCAGGACTTCCGCCGATCGATCAGCAAATGTCACTCGATCGCCCTCCTGCAAAAATATTTGCTGTCCAGGAATTCTGCCTCGATCGGATGCTCCACCGTGAACGATCGCCTCTGGAAAAGTTCGGAGAAGCTGAGCATTGCCTCCTACATGATCACTGTGGTGATGGGTGTTCAAAATCGAGACTAGTCTCGCATTCAGGTTGCTTAAACAGCGTAGAACTGGCTCTGCTTCAGCCGGATCAATTACGGCAGCAGTCTGAGAATTGGGATCATGCAGCACAAAAATATAGTTATCAGATAGGGCAGGAAGTCGGTGAATTTGCATTACTGAGTCCAGGGTTCACACAGTTCTTTCTGTATTTTCGCTCAGGTTTCCGAAAAATTGGCCTGCTAAAGTTAATTGAGGCTTTACAGGATTCTCACCCTCTCTTTGCCTGTGAGAAAGAAGCCTTTTGCGGAATAGAAGAACGGGCAAAGGCAACCAATTTGATTTCGCTTTAATTCATATCAGCTTCAACTCAAATCTAAACGTCCTGCCATTAGTTACGGTAGGAGTAGGGGTATAGAATGGTTCGCGTTACAGCTCAAAAATCAGCCGAAGCTGCTCGACGATTGATCAATCGCACCAGGTTAACCCAACAGATCAGCTGCAAAGATTATTTTTATCTAACTTCTGTAATTCTGGCAGATACATCACTTAGCGAGGCAGAAAGGCGACAGATTAATCGTCTTTTCGATGACGTTCAAACAGGGCATTTACATCTGATTGATTAGATTTGAGAGTTCGATTTGAATATATTTCAGTTTAGAGAAGTTTAGAGACATTAGTTCTTACTGCGCCAGTGCGTTCTTTGGGAAGGATGCACTGTTTTTTTCAGGTTCACTTTTTCTCGGTAATCTCCTCAAACTCCAGGGAATCCTAGAGCTAATCAAAGAGTTCGCCTAAATCAACCCCAGTGATGCCATTTTTTAACCTAAGTTGGCATCCATCACCTAACGCAGCAATTCAACATTAAAACTTATGGATTTTCAGCGTCGTACAACTAAGCCAACCGTCTCACTTGTAGTCAGTGACTTATCAAAAAGTGGTGCTGGTCGCTGGGGTGGAGGCGTTCGTCCGTTCCTACTGGCTCAAGCTTTACGGCAATTGGGACATCGCGTCGAAATTTTTGGATTTGGCGATGACCCTGCGATCGCTTATACAGTTGACTTGCCGATTGTGACGATCGCGCCAACGGATTATCCCAAATTCTTCCAGTCTGCGCGTCATCTCATGAAGCAAATTGATGGCGATATTATCTATGCCTACAAACCGAAGCCTACAAGCTTTGGAATTTCCCTGCTTCATCGTTTGAAAACACGCCGCCCTCTGATCCTGGACATTGATGACTGGGAGCTAAGCTGGCATGGCGGAGAAGATTGGAAATACTGCCCGACGCTAAAACAGTTTGCTAGAGATGTGTTGAAACCGAAGGGTGCTTTGCGACAGCCTGATCATCCGCTTTATCTAAGCTGGATCGAGAAGCTTGTCTCGCGTGCGAATGCCGTAACAGTTCATACCCAATTTCTCCAGCACCGTTTCGGCGGCACGTGCGTTCCCAACGGCAAGGATATATCATTGTTCGACCCGCAGCGGTATGACGCTCAAGCGGCTAAACAGCACTTTGGACTTTCTGACTATCGAGTGCTGATGTTTCCGGGCGCACCTCGCCCCTACAAAGGGGTTGAAGATATTTTGATGGCGTTAGAGCAGCTCAACCAGCCCGACTTACGGTTAGTGATTGTGGGCGGCAGTCCCTACGACGATTACGACAGTCACCTGATGCAGCGATGGGGACAATGGCTGATCAAATTACCCGCGCTTTCGCATGAAAAAATGCCAGAGGCGATCGCCGCCAGCGATATTGTGGTTGTCCCCCAGCGAGACACGCCAGCAGCCCAGGCTCAGTTTCCGTTAAAGCTTACTGACGGCATGGCAATGGCAAAACCGATTCTGGCTACTCGTGTCGGTGATATTCCACAGATCCTAGGGAATACGGGCTATCTCGTTGATTCTAGTTCCCCCACTCAGCTTGCGGCTGAGATCACCCACATCTTTGCCAATCTTGCGGAGGCGATCGATCGGGGTCGGCGTGCCAGGGAGCGGTGCAGGGAGCATTACAGCCTGGAAGCAATGAGTCATCGGCTTGCCCCAGTGTTAGAAAACTGCTGATAATCGGTTAAAGGGCAGATTGGCAACTGCCCCAACAACCTGATTATGCTCTTACAGGAAATAGGGATAAGGAAACCCTAAACAGAAGCCATTTCACGCTCAGGCAAACTGCGAAGCTTGTGGGTGTTTTCCAGCAGGCTTTGAGCAAAGGCGTCTAATCGCTTCGAGAGATCAGAATCAACAAGTTCACCCTGCTGATTAAACGCTTTCCAGGCTTGTCCGATCGCCACCTGTTCAGGAATCGTCCAGGCATGAACCCAGCGCATGATAATTCGCAGATCATTCAGGGCGTTGCTGTTCGACTGTCCACCCAGAACGCTGATAAAGCCCGTTACTTTGCCAGAGAATTCTTCAAAGCCCATCAAGTCCAGCGCATTCTTCAGCACACCGCTAATGCTGCCGTGATATTCGGGGGTTGCCAGAATAATCCCATCTGCTTCACGGACTGCATCCCGCAGCTTCTCAACGTCTGGATGGTTAGGATAGTCTTTGCCACCATCACAAAAGGGAAGATCTAGCTCTCGTAAGTCTAAAACCTCGACTTCAGCGCCTAACGCCTCAATTCGCTCCATTGCAATTTCTAAGGCTTGCTGACTGTAAGAATCAGCTCTCAAACTGCCGCCAATACCAACAACCTTGATCATAGGGCTGAGTCCTTAGACAACTAATCTTAGCTATTTTTTAATATAGCTTAAGCAAAGTTGTAATGACTACGACTTAGGAGGGAGATGGAAAGCAGATCTGAGGATGGAGAGCTGGAAACAAGAAAAGAGGGGAATGAGATGTCCTTCGCTTTCTTCGGACGACCCATTCCCCCTAATGCAGCCAGAATCGGCAGCCAAAATCGCTATGCTGCTGATTGATGCGACTTATCCTGAATTGAGGTGATAGAAGCAGATTCAGCCTTTGCCGAGTCAGCAGTAAGCTTATGGCTGTGGAAATGGATTCCGAGAAAAACATCGTAAATGAAATTCCAGAAATCCTTGCCTTTCATCAAACCTAAAGTCTGATGGCAGCCTTTTGCGTCGAGGAGTGGCTTTGTGGCTCGATAAGCAGGCTGATACTTATACCAGGGAATCGAGGGCCATAGATGGTGGATCAGGTGATAGTTCTGCCCCATAATCAGCACGTTCAGAATGGGATTGGGGTAGACCCGCGCATTCTTCCAGCGATCGCGCTCTTGGAAGGGACGATGAGGCAGGTAGTCAAAGAACAGCCCCAAAGCCAGACCAACAATGCCCGAAGGAATAAACCAAAAATTAAAGATAAAGCCAACAAAGCCGTACTGTATCCCCAGGACGACGATCGTTATCACAATCAGCCGAGCGACTGCCCACTCTAGAAGCTCATATTTGCGCCACAGCCGTCGCTTAAAAAAATAAATTTCGTGGTAGAAGAAGCGAGCCGAAATCAGCCAGAGCGGGCCGCCTCTAGACACATAGTGGTCGGGATCGTTCTCTGGGTCATTTACATTGGCGTGGTGCTGCATGTGGACGCGGGTAAAGACCGGATAGGAAAATCCCAGCAGCAGGGCACTGCCATGACCCATCAGCGCATTCACAATTCGATTGCTATGGGCAACGTTGTGGGATGCGTCGTGAATGACTGTGCCCACCATATGGAGCGCAAGAACATTGGCGCAAAAGCAGATCCAGTCGGGGACGTGCCAGCACCAATAGCCAATCGTGGATAGGATTGCCATGACTACTGAAACCAGGAACATGAGCAGCGTTGGATTCCATGCCCTCGGCGCGCCCAGGAATTCCCTCGGTACAGTCAGGGGCTGAACTGCCTCCGACATCGTCTGTTTTCTCCTTACAGCTAAATTGAGCGACTTGCCCTCGTTCGCAGGCCCATTCGTAGGAACGAGCAGGATGCACTGAGATAAAACTTTACACTATTTTCCCCTTGTTCTCAGAAAACGCGGCGCAGTTTTTTGTTTAAGACAAAGGAAGCGGTGCAAAAAAATATGTTTCAGGCAAGCTTTAAAGATTCTACGGTCAGAAGGGTTCGCTGTGCTGATTTCTACAAAATGCAGGAACACAAAAGAATGCAAGAACACAAAGTGGAACACACTCATTCGTCTCAGCGTCAGGCAATGCGGAACAATTCTTGCCTGGAGGCGATCGCATGAGGAAGGCAATTAACAATTTTGTTCAGCTTAAAAAGTCACTCCAGGTTTTAGTCAAACAAAAGGTTTATCGCAGCTTAAGAGAAATAATTTAGACTTCCTTAAACTTTTATAGAAAACGCAGGTTTACTCCGCAATACTACTGATAGAGATAGAAGCACGAACTAGCCGTGAAATCCTTACGGACTCTACCTAGCGACCCGTTTGCGGGAGATTGTCAAGATTCGAGAGCCTCCCTTGATTTCCGTAGTTTCAACCTTAAACTCGTACGATGGACAGCTTATTAAGTGACCTATAGAAGGATGTTTCAAACATCCAAAACTTAGAGACTGATCTTGAGATTCAAATCCGTTTGGCTCCACGAGCTTTAGCAACTGTGAGGATGGCATGAATATACGCACTTTCGCCAGCCAAAGTAAAAGAACTAATGGGAAGCAGTCCCCCTCACGGGATAACCGTACGCCCTGCCCAACTGGATCAGGAATACCCGATTGCAGCGTGAACCGTCCTCTTCAGCGACGCTGGCAGTCCAGGTTCACCAGAAAACAGCGAACAGCAGATTTTTCTCATACCCAGCCAACCATTAGTCGCGCAGAGCAAGACCAACTTCTGCGGCAGGAGGCACTGACCCAGGCGCAGCAAGGGCATTTTGATATTGCGGTTGCCCTGTTCAGCGAACTGATCGAGCGTTACCCCAATAGCGCAAGCGACTATAGCAACCGGGGCTTGGTTTACTTCCAGAGCGGACAGCTTGAAGCGGCGATCGAGGACTACAACCGGGCGATCGAACTCAATCCGCAGCTAGACAGTGCCTACAACAACCGGGCGAACTACTATGCGGCTCAGGGTCAATTCCTGGAGGCAATTTTGGACTACGATGTTGCCCTCGATTTGAACCCTGCCAATGTCCGAGTCTGGATTAATCAGGGAATCACGTTCCGGGAACTAGAGATGTACGATCGTGCCCTGGAAAGCTTTGAGCTGGCGCTTTGTCTGGGTCGCCTGGAAGGACATATCTACGCCGAGCGAGGACGGACTTATCACCTGCGGGGCGACTGGAACTGTGCCGTTGGAGACTATCATCGGGCGATCGAAGCACTGCCCGCAACGAAAGGACAGTCACACCATCCTTCGGCTCGTCTGCGTCATCAGGTCGAAAGCTGGATGGGAGAGTTGCTCTACCCCTTTGCTTAAGTCATTTCTGCTTAAGACAGTTCCTGAGGCTTCTCAGACGCGAGTCACTGTTTGAAACCTCAATTTGAAGCCTTGCCTGGAGCCTTAATCGGCTACTAAACGCTTCTTAACCTTCTACCCATTCTCCAGAATCGGGTTGATGTCCTAATTGGCTGTAGAACGGCAGTAAGTAGTATCGCGGTGGGTGATAGTCATTTTCTGCGGTAAATGGTGCGGCGAAGCGATCGCCGACTAAATCTTCTCGCACAAAGAAAGCATTAACACCAGCAAGGTTGGAGCCAACAAGCCTGTAGCCTTTCTTTAAACCCAAGATTTCTAAAGCTTTGAGAGACGCACCAAAATAATCAGTCCCTCGCCATTCATGAGCAGGGTTATAGGCAATAGTCCAGTTCACAGGAGGGTGAAATTTGTCATTGTATTCAATGACAACGACCCGTGGAGAAACAGACTCAATGGCATTCCAAACATGGTAGTCATTACCATCAATATCAATACAAAGCAAATCGATTTCACCCTCGAAACCATTTTGAACAAATAAATCGTTTATGTTTTCTACAGTAATGAATTGATTGACGACTGTGAGAGCAATGGGCACAACAGGTTGAACGCTTTTTGCAATGATCTCGCAAAGCTTCTGACTGGCATCAATTCACAGTCCTCCCCACCTCTAGTAAAGCAGGTAAACAGTGTTATTTTCTAAGCCATCGCACACACCAAACTCAATGAATGCATGGTGTTTAATTCCAATTCTTTGAAAAATTTCTTGAATGATTCCGTCCTCATCGTTCTGGAAGTACGCCTTAAATCCAAAACGCTCCAGACGCTTGGGGTCTTCACATTTAGGGTCAGCTAATAGCTGCCTAATGAGCAGCCCCATATTAGCCGGATAGTTAAAATCGTTATACGCATTCATGCCATCAAGAAATAACTGTACTGCTCACTGCTCAACCTTTTGTCATTCAGTTCAATACAGCACTTCAACCTAGCATTTAATTGGAATGCAAATACAAATCGGAATGCAAATACAAAAATCGATCGCCGTCTGAATAGCATATCCCCCTTGCCATGAATAAACACAGGTTAGGAAAAGTGTGGCGATCGATCATTTTTGCGATTTTCTGATTGCCTAAACGATGATCTCTGCCTAGTGCAATCAATCAGGAAAGAGCAGTGCAGCATCTCGTTTAGCAAATCCTCTAACAAATCCTCAATCGGAAGGCTAATCCCTTCCAAGCTGGTGCTTTAATCGATCGAAATTTGCTGAGGACCGTTTCCGTTGCCATTGGTCTGGTTTGACGGCGTGCTTTGTGTGAGCGTGACACCAGACTGCTGCTCAAGCCAGCTCTTAACCGGATCGTCTGCGAGATTGAGCCGCAGTAGCCCAGAGACAAAACCTCCCAGAAAGGCGATCGGATGTCCGGCAAGTTCGCGGATTACAGGGGTCAATTCGTCCATAAACATGAGAGACACTTCGGGTAACTGTCACATTGATCCTAGCGTGAAGCGGGCAGACTCGCCTACGGGTTAGACAGTGGATTTAGCAGCTGGAGGGAGGGGAGAGAGGAAATGAGGAGGGGAGGAAGGGGATGGGGGGATAGCTAGGAGTGCGTGACCCAGGGCTGGAGCATGATTCTGTTGCCCGATCGTTGAAGGATTAGGGAAATGGGCGCGATGACTAAGCCCTGACTACCCAGACAAACTCGACCCGGGACAAATTTTATGGTTTCGGACGGCTGACCGAGTGCAGCGAGCAATGCCGTTAATTTGCATTAGCGGCAGGCCGACTGCCATCATCGCCCAGTTTTCTCTGGAAGGTGCGCCTTCTAACCAGAGTTCAAACAGTTTCCAGGCAAAGGAATCGGTTGCAGCACGATCGATCTGAGCCTGAACTGCCACAATGAACGGCTGGGAACTGTCTAATTTGCTTTGCCTCAGAGCGTTCAGTATTGCTTCAATTCGTGCATGATTCAGGCAATTATCCCCTTTAACCATCGCCGCGCCACTTGCGGAGCTTTTGACGACAGCATTAGCTCCAGCATAAACGGGGCTACTTCAGGAGCTTGAACACAGCTCGAAAACTCCTTGGTTAAGGAACGAGATGATCGTCCTTTTAACAGTTTTACCTTGTGCGAATCGCTCAGAAGGTGACGGAGCAATCGCCAGAGGAGGCTCAAGTTTTAGAATTTCTGGAACTAACCGACGCTACCCTCCGACTGCAAAAGACGCTCCTCCCATCAAACGAAACTCAGGAAGTCACGCTGACCGCAGTTGAAGACCAGTTCACCTGTCCCGACCTTCCCTGATAAAGACTCAGCCGCTCACTTGCTCACTCACTACCGGGCAAAAATCGCCTCATCCTGAGCAAACGCCTTAAATTCCAGCGCATTGCCGCTCGGATCGAGAAAAAACATTGTTGCCTGTTCGCCCACTTCTCCCTTGAAGCGAGTATAGGGTTTGATAATAAATTCAATGCCCTGCTGGGTGAGACGATCGGCGAGTATTTGCCATTCGTTCATTTCCAGAATCACGCCCCAGTGCTGCACCGGAACATTTTTGCCGTCTACAGGATTCGTGGGTGTCCCTGTGGCAGACGGAGCCAGGTGAGCGGTGATTTGATGCCCAAAAAAATTAAAGTCAATCCAGCGATCGGAGGTGCGCCCAATCGAGCAACCCAACAGGGTTTCGTAGAAATTGCGGGTTGCTGCCAGGTCAGTAACGGGAAATGCAACGTGGAAAGGACGAAGACTCATAGACTTGCGGTTAAAGCTTGAAAGAATGTTGGAGCAGTATCCGAGGTGCTGCATTGCCTCTTAAATCCCCATTAATAGGGGACTTTGAATGACTAACTCATTGCCGCCCGTCGATCGCTCGACTTCGATCGCGAAGATTTGGAGCTGCGAGGAGGCTTGGCGGGGGGAGGGGGAGGTTCCTTTTCCTGGGCGATCGGCAGCGTGAAATGAAACTGGCTGCCCTGGTCGCGTCCTGCCGATTCTGCCCAAATTTTACCGCCCAAGCCCAGCACAATCTGCCGACAAATTGCCAGCCCCAAGCCCGTGCCGCCTGCAGTGCGTCGCAGTGCCCCTTCTTCCTGATAGAAGCGATCGAAGACTGCCTCCAATCGATTCGGTTCAATGCCGCGTCCCGTATCGATAACCGTCACTTCCAGCATTTTGCCGCCGTTGGGCTTTGCCTCGATAGTCACTTCGCCTTCCGGGTTGGTGAACTTGCAAGCATTATCCAGCAGCTTCGATAACACTTCCACTAGCCATTCGCCGTCTGCCTTCACCGGGGGCAGCTCGATCGGCACTTCTGCGGTGATGCGCGGCAGTTCTTCGGTTGCTTGGCGGGTGCGAATGCTGCTCAACGCCAGGCTAACGACTTCCTCCAAAGCGATCGGCTCCAAATGCCACTCGACTCGTCCGCTTTCCAGCCGCGACAAAGTGAGAAAGTCCTGAATCAGCTTTCTCATGCGATCGGCATCGGTCATCGCCGTATTCAGCATCACCTGCCGCAGTTCGGGCATCATATCCGGTTCGCTCACCAGGCTTTCCAGACAGACCTGAATCGTAGAAAGCGGCGTTCTCAGCTCGTGTCCAGTAATGGCGATCAGGTTGCTGCGGGTGCGCTCCAATGCTTCAAGCTGCTGGTTCAGGTCTTCCAGGTTGGCATAGGATTCTGCCTGAATCAGGGCGACACCAAGCTGTGTGGCGATCGCCTCAACCATGCCGATTTCATCATGAGTCCAGGCGTGCGGTTCGCTCTTGCAGTGATGCAGTTCCATCATGCCGAGCAGCTTGCCTTGATACACCACGGGAACCATTAGCCACGAGCGAATTTGCCAGCGATCGAGCCGGGTCTGAATCGGGGAGAAATCAAACGTTGAATCCTGGGTATTGGGAACCGAGAGGCTTTCCTGCTTTTGCGCGACGGTCTGAAACAGGGGATTACGGCTCAGTAACCATTCCTCGCCCATCAGTGAACGGATTGATGGATTCGATCGATATTCGTAGCTAATCGTCGTCGTCGTATCCGTTGCCCGGCAGCGATACAGCACACAGCGACAGACTTCCATCGCCTGTCCCAGCTCCGCCACTGCCACCTTAAAGATTTCGTTGGGGTCGAGCGATCGACGAATGGCAGACGTAATCGAATTCACCAATCGTTCTCGTCGTTCCTGGGCAGCGATCGATCGGTATGCCTTGAGCAATTTGTATTGTCCCGCCTGCAAATAAGTCACCAGTCGCTGAGCAAACGGATCGGGGTCAACCCCCAGTCCTTCGGTCGGCAGGGGGTGGGTCAGGAACATTTCTTTTGCCTGCTCAATTTTTTCGCTTAGTTCCGGTCGATAAACCTGAATGCGGTTCAACAAGAGTTTTGCTGCCTGCTCGCTCACCTGGCGATCGAACGTCCAGATGCCCTCAAAGCGGCGCGTTTGATCCATGCCTGCCGCCTCTCCTCGACTGGTAACAGGAGCGGGATAGCGTTCCTGACAAAGCAAACAAGCCGCATACTGCTGCCCAATCACCACCAGGTGCCATTCCTGACTGAGGCGATCGTCTGGCTCAAAGGCGATCGTTTCATATTCTCTCGATGCGCTTGTAAAACTGGTTTCAGGTGCAGCCAGCACATATACTTGGGGCGTCAGAGCAGCAATGCGTTCGTAGCGGTGTGCCTCCTGGCGATAAAATCGCTCACGCTGGAAGCTGGCAATCACCAGTGAAGAAGTTGATCCGCCCGCCAGGACTTGATCCTCCATTGCGTGCGAAAGGGCAGTCAGGGAGGACTTGAAGTAAAGCTGGGGTCGCAGTTGGGGCGCGATCTGCAATAACTCTTCCAGAACGGAAGTTTGGAGGCTCATTGGCAGTACTTTGTCGATCCCTACGGAAAACAGGTCGAGGTACAAGAAGCAGCTTCCTTACAAAGCTTCGCACGACTCGCAATCGGTCAGCAGGAGGGTTGTTGCACAGAGTTGCTTAGAACGGCTGGGTTTGCAAGGGGTCTCAGTCAAATCGTAAAGCGGCGGCTAGCAGACAAATCATAAGATTTGCAACCAGACGCAACACAGTGCCTCATCCTGCTCAGGAAAGATCACCTCAACCAGAGCCGGATTAGCCTGATTCCAATATACCGTTTTGGTTTAAGCAGACGGAATAGACCTACCGATCGAGCGTAAACGACAGGGCAAGCTTTGCTGTAAAGTGGCAGTATGTATGACAACGACGACTTAACCGTACTCAATGCTGAGCTGGAGACTGATCCGCTAGATGCGATCGAGCCAATCGACGCTGAAGCCGAAAAGCCTGATCCAGACGTGATGCTGCGGCTGCTGGACTCTGACAATAACCAGCAGAAAATGCTGGCTGCCCGTGCATTTTGCGAGCTCGAAGACGATCGCGCCATTCCCGCTCTGATTTGCCTGCTTACTGATGCCTGTCCTCTGATTCGGGTCAGTGCTGCCTATGGCTTGGGGCGCAATCCCAGTTCCGATGCTGTAGAGCCGTTGATTCATCAGCTTCAGCGCGATTGGAATGGCTATGTCCGCAAAGGCATCGTCTGGGCACTAGGAAACTGCCGCGATCGTCGATCGTTAGAACCCTTGATGCGAGCCTTGAGAACCGATATTTCTGCGGTGCGGCTCTGGGCGGCGAGTGCCCTGGCGCAAATGGCAAGTATCGGCTACGAAGCCATTATTACCGCACTGCCTCCTCTCATTGAAGCTCTGCGACGCGATCCGGTAGCGGCGGTGCGAAGTAACTGCGCCTGGTCGATCGGTCAACTTTGCCGCGAACTGCCTTCAAACGTGGTGTATGCAACGGCGATCGATGCCCTGATCGAAGCCTTCGCCGAAGACGAGGAAATGGGCGTGCGCGAAGATGCCCGTTCAGCAATGCTGCGAGTTGGCGATCCACGTGGGCTTCAGGTGATTGAGACGATCGAGCGGGAAGGGTTGATTTAGGGGGGAATTGATTAAACCTGCTGTGCCAGTCGATCGATTGCCTCGCCCGTGACGCGACAGATTCGCCAGTCGGGAAGTACCATTGCGCCCATCCGCTCGTAAAAGCCGATCGCCGGAGCATTCCAGTCGAGGACGCTCCATTCCAGCCGCCCATAGTCTCGCTCCACCGCCAGTTTGGCAAGGTGAGACAGGAGGGCTTTGCCAATGCCCAGTCCGCGATAGTCGGGCAGCACAAACAGATCTTCGAGGTAGATTCCGGGCTTGGTTAAGAACGTTGAATAGTTGGTGAAGAACAGCGCGAATCCCACCAAGTTTCCGGCGACCTCTGCCACGATCGCTTCTACACAGGGACGATCGCTAAACAGATGCTGCTTGAGCAGATCAAGACTGCCCGTCACCTGATGCGACAGTTTCTCATATTCCGCCAGAGCTTTAATCAGCGCAAAGATATCTGCTGTGTCTGCGGGCTGTGCCGCACGAATCAGAACAGTTTGAGACGGTTGAACAGAAGTCATGGGAGATCAGGTTGCAAATCGCCTCAACCAGTATTTCAGCAATTGCTAGCGTTTGCGCGATCGTCTGAAACAAATTCCCAGTTCCGCCCAAGATTGTTGTTCGAAGAATTCCCGATTTAGCGCAGCCAGCTTTTGAGCCGAGCCGCCACCTGAGGACGACGCAACTTTCGCATTGCCTTAGTCTGAATTTGGCGCACCCGCTCCCGCGACAAGTTAAAAATGCCGCCCACTTCTTCAAGTGTGTGGGTTTCGCCCGTGGTTAAGCCGTAGCGCAACGCAATAATGTCCCGCTCCCGCTCGGTCAGAACTTCTCCCAAAACCGAGTAAATTTCTTGCCGCATCATCGATTCGCTCATTTGAGCTTCGGGCGACTGGGTGCTGTTGTCCTCCAGCAGTTCCATCAGTTCGGTGTCTTCGCCTTTGCCAACTCGGTGGTTTAACGAGAGCGATCGACGACGGACCTGCTGCAAGTTTCGCAACTGCTCTGGGGTCATTTCCAGGGATTCTGCCAGTTCAGTCTCGGTGGGGTTTCGGTTGAGTTCTTTCCGCAGTTCCCGATGCGCTTTTTTCAGCTTGTTTAGCTTTTCGACGATGTGAATCGGCAGGCGGATGGTACGGGCATCGTTCGCGATCGTGCGGGTGATCCCCTGACGAATCCACCAGTAAGCGTAGGTCGAAAACTTGTAGCCCTTATCGGGATCAAACTTTTCGGTGGCTCTGTTGAGACCGAGTGCGCCTTCCTGAATCAAATCTAGAAAAGGGACACCGCGATTGAGATAGCGTTTAGCAATCGACACCACCAGCCGTAGATTTGATCGAATCATTTTACGCTTGGCAACGCGGCTCAAATACAGCCGATGTTCGAGCTGCCGTTCAGAAAGCTCTAGCGCAACGGCGATGTCTGATTTAACCGGGGGATGTCCGAGCTGCTTTTCTAAACGGTTTCGCAGTGTTTCCACATCTGCCAGAAACTTGACGCGTCGAGCTAGCTCGATTTCTTCGTCGGGCTTCAGCAGCGGATAGCGTGCCATTTCTTTAAAGAAAGCACCCACCGCATCGTCAGATATCGTTTTGCGGTATCCCGAAGCAGGATTGGTCAATAACTCTTCGATTTCCTCAGAGTCAAATTCAATCATGGCTCCGCCGTTTTCTGCCGTGGATTGCGACTCGGTCTGCTCGATCGATCGCAAGTCAATTGGAGTCTGATGCAGCAAATCGGGCTCGTCAAAGGTCATTAGCTGAAGGGAATCTGTCATGTCCATAAGAGTATTTGTCATGCGTTTGTCGGAGTCAGGATGAAATTACAAGCTAAATTACAAGCTACAAAGGGCAGGATGAGATAAGCGAGAAGCTTTAATTCATAAAAAGCTTAAGTAACAGAATTAACAAAACGAATGAAGGCTGCGAGAAAAGTTTTAGTTGAAACTATTTTTCAAATTAAAGAATCATTTAATTTTTCCTATCTTGAACTGTTATTTCCTGCTGGATTTGTCCAAGGGCGATCGAGCCATTTGACCCTACAAACCATTAGATTTTCAAGGGAAATGCGGTTTACTCACGTTAAGAAGCTAATTATGGGTTAAAGCCCCTCCCCACAGGGGTTTCAACTTTTCCGCACGATATCTTCTAGCTAAGGCTAATCTACAGGAACTTTGCCAGAGCTAAGCCTAACTTTAGAGGGAGTTAAGCAATAAGCTGTTGACTGCTGACTGAGTAACCTAATGCGCCCTTTTGAACCGGTGCTTGCGTCGCGAATTTTCTACTGAAAATAGACAAACAAAAACCTAATCAATTTGAACTTAGCCGAGACACCCACCATTATTGTTGCGCTCTATAACGCTGCTGAATGAATCACACTACTAAAGCGTTCATTCTGTTGCCATTGACCGGAGCGAGTAAAGTTGAGATTACTATAGCAAGCTTCTGGCAAATGGCAAGAGCAATGGTCTTTATTTTTCAATTCGTGCAGAAAGGTTGCTCTACAAAGCCTAAACGAGGCATCTTTGTTAACTTAAATAAATCGGAGATTAGCACTTTCCTTAATTCACCCCTTGCCGTTCGATCGAGCAGAAGGCAAATTGAGTCACCCGAACTCCTTTGATGCAAGTGATGCAAGACCGAATTCTGATGCAAGACCGAATAATGTATCAAGTCAGTCATAGTCTAATTGGATGCGTGTCTATCTATAGGCAGATTTGCGGTTTTTTCAGTATCAAAATCTCGATAGACTGGCTAAACTGCAACAACCTCACCCCAAACTGCTACACTCTGCTACATCCAGCGTGATTCGTCAACTACTGCGCTACTTTAACACTGCCGCTTGATCTTATGCCAACCGTTCGTCCACTGCGAAGCAGTTCCCCCACTGGGGTTGTCGCTGCAATGCCTGACACCCCCCTCACCGCTGCGGGAAAGTTACCAATTGCGGCTGAAGCAAACGTGTCCTACGGGTCGTTCCAGTGGGTTGAGGTGCTGGTGGATTGTCCAGGAACTCAGGGACTCTATACCTACCAGATCCCTGACGATCTCAAAGTGCAGCCTGGAGATGTGGTTAGCGTGCCCTTTGGGACACAGCAAGTAGGCGGCATTGCTATTCGGTTGCTTAGTCAGCCTCCCGACCTGGATGCGGCATCGATTCGATCGATCGCTGAAGTCGTCTCGCAAAACTTCTTCCCGCCGGAATATTGGTCGTTACTCAATCAGGTTGCCGACTATTACTGCACGCCACTGATGCAGGTGATCCGGGTTGCCCTGCCGCCGGGATTACTGGGACGATCGCAGCGACGCATCCGATTGAAACCTGAAGCGATTCCAACTGAGGCAGATTTATTCTTGCAGCCGATCGCTCGCCGATTGCTCGAACTGCTTCAGCAGCAGAAACAGGGCGATTATTCCTGGCAATATCTTCAGCGACAGGTGCGCGGAGCCGATCGAGGATTGCGCGATTTGCTGCGTCGGGGCTGGGTGGAAAGCTATTTAGAATCGCCTGCTCCCATTCGTCCCAAACAGCAACGTGCCGTGACTCTGGTTGCCGATCTGCCTGCAATATCGCTGACACCTAAACAGCAAGAAATTCTGGACGTGCTGAAGCGCAGCGGTGGTGAACTGTGGCTGACCGAACTGCTGCAAGTCTGCCAGGTTACGTCATCGGTGATCAAAACGTTGGAGCAAAAAGGCTGTCTTTTAATTCATGCTAGAGAAGTGCTGCGAAGGGAATCAGGCACAATCGCCTTCGACCAACCTAAGCAGCTGAATCCTAACCAGCAAAAAGCTTGCGCTGAAATTACCGCCTTAAGCACCTATTCAACGGTGCTGCTGCATGGCGTCACAGGTTCAGGCAAAACCGAGGTTTATCTTCAGGCGATCGACCCAGTACTGCGGAGTGGCAAATCGGTGCTGGTGCTGGTTCCCGAAATTGGCTTGACGCCGCAGCTAACCGATCGATTCCGGGCAAGGTTTGGTTCGCAGGTTTATGTCTATCACAGTGCCCTAGCAGACGGCGAACGCTACGACACCTGGCGGCAAATGCTCAGCGGCAGTCCTCAAGTGGTGATCGGAACGCGATCGGCAATTTTTGCGCCCTTACCCAAGCTGGGATTAATCGTTCTTGATGAGGAGCATGACAGCAGCTTTAAGCAGGATCAGCCTGCGCCCTGCTACCATGCCCGTACCGTCGCTCAGTGGCGAGCAGAACAAATTAATTGTCCTCTAGTGCTGGGATCGGCAACGCCTTCGCTGGAAAGCTGGCTGGCAAATCATTCAACCGTTGCTCAAGGTTTCGCTGAACAGCCCGGAACCCAAACTCTATATCTTTCCTTACCCCAGCGAATTCACGACCGCCCGATGCCGCCGATCGAAGTTGTGGACATGCGCGAAGAATTGCACCAGGGCAATCGATCGATCTTTAGCCGATCGCTTCAGTCTGCCCTTGCTGAACTGCCGCAGCAGAAACAGCAGGCAATTTTATTTATTCATCGACGCGGGCACAGCACCTTTGTCTCCTGCCGCAACTGTGGTCATGTGCTGGACTGTCCCCACTGCGATGTCTCTTTGACCTACCACCAACCTCAGCCCGGCGGCTATGAGTCTTTGCGCTGTCACTACTGTGGCTTTGGTCAAGGGCATCCGCGCACCTGTCCCGTGTGTGATTCTCCTTATTTGAAACACTTCGGCAGCGGCACACAGCGCGTTATGCAGGAACTCAATCATCTGTTTCCCCAGCTTCGCTGTTTGCGCTTTGATAGCGACACGACCCGCGCTAAAGGAGCACACCGCGCTCTGCTGACTCGCTTTAGCCAGGGAGAAGCCGATGTGCTAGTGGGAACCCAGATGCTCACGAAGGGAATCGACCTGCCCCAGGTAACGCTGGTGGGAATTGTCGCAGCAGATGGCTTGCTTTATCTCTCAGACTACCGGGCAAACGAGCGGGCATTCCAGACACTCACCCAGGTGGCAGGACGGGCAGGGCGAGGGGAACAGCCAGGGCGAGTCATGCTTCAGACCTATTCGCCCCCGCACCCGGTGATTAAAGCAGTGCAGGCACAAAACTACGAGGCATTTGTCCAAACGGAGCTAGAGTATCGAGCTGCGCTCAGCTATCCCCCCCACGGACGACTGCTGCTGCTGCGGCTCAGCGGGTTTGATGAAGCGATCGTCCAGCAGACTGCAATGGAAATCGCTGCCTATCTTCGCACGATTTATTCCGACCCCGACGACAAGCTGCTTGGACCTGCCCCCGCCTCGATCGCCCGTGTTGCCAATCGCTATCGCTGGCAACTTTTGCTCAAGCTCACGCCCGACTCCCAGATGAGGCTTGATTTTGCTGGACTGCGATCGGTTTGTCCTACCGGAGTGAGCTTAACAATCGATGTGGACCCGCTGAACTTCCTGTAGTCGAACTGTAGTCGAAAATTTCAAAAAGCGACAAAAACAAAAAAGGGAGCGTTATGCTCCCCAATGACCTACTCTTCTGACCTTAACCAAGACGATAGAAGTGCGTTACGACTTCTTTTTCTGCCGTCGCTTCGCTGCTAAAACTGCCTTATCTACAGGAAAACCCGCAACCGGAATCACCTGATACTTCCGCTCCTCTTCAAGCCGCCTTAGCTCGGTGTAATCGACCCAGTGAATACAGTCTACTGGGCAAGTGTCGATAGCCTCCTGAATCACCTCTTCTGAATCGCCATCCTGCCGAATGACGCGAGAGCGACCGTGATCGGGTTCGATATAGAACGTGTTGCGGGCAACATGGGCGCAGTGCAGGCAACCAATGCAGGTTACTTCGTCCACATAAACCCCTCTTTGACGAACTACGCCGCCCAATTCGGGTTCAAGTCCAGTTCGCTCAGGCGCATCTCGAAGCTGTCCCCCCAGCTCGGGCTCAAAACCGCTTGGAGCGGAGGAGTCAGTCGGGAGGCTATCAGAAGACCAAGCCGCAGACATCGGAGAAAATTCAGTCATCGCATCCGCACTCAAGAAAGAACTCGCGGAAATTAGGATTGTGCCTCGAAACAATTAAACGGCTGCGCCAGCAGTCCAACGTTGCAGCACCAGACGAATCGAGCCATCCTGGTTTTGCTGCTGTTCGGTCAGCTGAAAGCCTTGCCGAGCGGTTTCCTTCATTACTGTGTGGTAAGCATATCGCTGCGTTACCCTCTTCAAAAAGCCTTCAACCGAAAGCGGCTGCCGCCAGTATTGCAGGTCAGCGACCAATTCATACTGAGCATCATTCTGGCTAAAGCCGATGTCGTAACCGTTGTCTTGCTCGATCACAACATCAGCGGTCCGGCTCTGCCCACGATAGCCGCGAACAGGCTGTGGACCAGCTTTCCACTCGATTCCCAGATCGGTCAACGCCGACTGAAGCGAGGTCAGATCACGAATTTGGGTTTTGATTTGGCTAAAGTGAGACATGGGTAACTTTGTATAAAATCGTTTGGACTATGGTTTGGACTATTGCTTGAACGGCAAAAGCGGATCTACCACTCGCCGAAAGTGGTTTGAGCTTGAGCAGAAATCGATTGCTGCACAGGCTGAGCATAGTATTCCGAGGTCGTTTCTTGACTGATAACCTGACCAAGCTGAGCTTCGATCGCCGCTGTCACTTCGGCACAGGAGGCTCCAATAATCCCAGTCACCTTTTCTTGAACGCGACCATCTGGATGAATGATGAATTCCAGCGTCTCCATTCGACCCTATCCGCTTTCAAAAGAACCATTCGAATGAGATGAACTAGCCTGCGCTGTCGATCGCTAACCGCCAGCAGCCCACTAAAGTTGCCATAAACCTATCGGCTACCCAACTCAGCACCAAGCTTCATCAAAGTTGACCAAACCAGGAAATCTGAGTTGAAACGTAAGAAATATTAGTAGACCCTTGAGGCTTTACTTCAACTCTTTAAGTTAGTTTCGCTTAACTCCTCATAGCAGTCAAGGATACCTAGAGATAGAAAAATTAATCTCATTACCTCTACCTTTCTAGAGAACTCAAGAACCTTAAAGAATTGTTAAATTACGTAACGCTCGTTAGAAGCTGAATTACTCCAATTTTCAGGAGCATCTCAGTTTTGCCCTTATAGTCCTCAGAACTCCCTATCGCTCGACTGATAGGAATGCTCCTACTTTATAGAAATATGTCTATGACTTCAGCGACTAAAAATATAGATTGGATCCGCAAAGCGGCGGTTTATTCTTCAAGATTAGATGCCTCTGCGGTTGGTAGAGTAAGGCTTTCATCTTCAAGGGCATAGACCGTTTGCATAACATAGGGTAAACCTGCGCCGCGCAGTCCACGCCGAATGCGATCGGGTGTTTCTGGAAACAGCACAAACAGAGGGTAGCTCTCGTTAGATCCCTCGCTGAGCAAATGAGCTTCTTGCTCTGACATCACCCATTCACAACCCGGATCAAGCAGAATTTGGGTTTTGCGCCAGCGACTCAGCATATCAGAAAAATCTTCGGTAGGACGGTGAATAAAGACAATCACTTCGCCACCTGCTTTGATCCGCCACTCTGGGTCGCACATCAGAATCGCCAGATCGCAGGGTAACTGAGCTGTCTGACTAGAAGAAGCGGTTGAGTCGCCCACCGTTGCCGCTCGAGTTCGCGTCCGAATTAGGGGCAGAGGCAGCGTAATCACGCTTTCATCCGGTCGTCGCATACTGGGAATCATTTCTAGATAAGGGCGATGCTGCTTCAGCAACTCGATCGCCCCCCGCCGATCGCTACATTCCGCCAGAAGTTCTTCGTATTGAGCTTGTTTAACAGGCATAGGCTTGGGCAAAGTCTCAGCAACAAAAGTTTCAGCAACAACAATGCCCCATAAAGGGGCAGAAACCGATTGCGTTGATGACGATACGAAAGCAGAAGGTTAGCCTTTAATGGCATCCATCACGCTGAAGATGGGTAGATACATTGCAATCAGAATCGAACCAACCATTCCCCCTAACACCACGATCATAATCGGTTCCATGATGCTGGTGAGTGCTTTTACGGCTTGCTCGACTTCATCTTCATAGAAATCTGCGACCTTCATCAGCATGGTATCAATTTCCCCGGTTTCTTCCCCAATGCTAATCATCTGAATCGCCATAATCGGGAAAACCTGCGCTCGCTGGAGGGCAAGACTGATCATGCCGCCCGTCTGGACTTCCTGCTTTGCTTCATCAACTGCATTAGCAATGACCTGATTTCCTGCGGTATCGCGCACAATCTCCAGAGCAGTCAGAATCGGAACCCCCGAGCGCGACAGAGCACCAAAGGTACGGCAAAACCGCGCTGTCGCCGTCTTCTGCACTAGATCACCAAACAGCGGCATCTTCAGGAAGAAGCGATCCATTGTCACCCGCCCAACTTTAGTGTTGTAGTACTGTCGGTATGCAAAAGCGGCGGCAAAAATCGCAGCAACCAGCAGCAGCACATAGGGACTTCTCAGAAATTTGCTAATCCCAATCATAAATGCCGTGAAGGGGGGTAGCTGCGCTCCCAGTTCATCAAAAATGTTGGCGAAGATGGGCAGCAGAAAGATACACATTCCCAGGAAAATAATCGTTGCCAGAGTACCAACGGCGATCGGATAAGTCATCGCTGACTTAATCTGGTTTTGCAGTCGTGCCACATCCTCTAGCAGCTTTGCCAAGCGGTTCATGACTTCGTCGAGTACCCCGCCGACCTCGCCCGCCTGCACCATACTCACGTACAACCCATCAAAACAACTTGGGTGCTTTCGCATGGCGTCCGAGAGATTGGTTCCCTGCTGCACATCTGCACTGACTTCCTGAAGGGCTTTTTTCATTTTGGGGTTAGGGCACTGATCAGACAGCACCCCCAGCCCTCGAACCAATGCAACACCTGCATTAATCAACACCGCGAACTGTCGCGAGAAAACCGCTTTATCCTTCACCGTCACACTGGTCATGGCGGTTTGGATGTCTTCTAGCTTAAAGGTGCTGAGCTTTTCAAGCAGCCCTCGATCCTCGGTCAATTCCTGCACGAACAAACCCCGCTCCCGCAGAGCTGTCCGGGCATCGCTGGGAGACTCAGCGACAATGCGTTCACGTTTGGGATTGCCTTTCGTATCTCGCGCTCGAACAACGTAGGTAGGCATAGTTCGCAACCAAATGAAATGACAAGGATTGAGCGTTTCGGCTCTGCTCAGTCCTGTTGATCCTACCCTGTTCTATTCATTTGACTGACAGGGGGAGATAATTTGCTAAATCAGGACTGGGGAAAGCCCAGAACGGCCGGGGCATCAAGAAGCGTGATTAGTGAGCCGCAGCCATTCCTGACTTTGCAGATCCCGCAGGCGGCGCACCAATCAATCTCTGAAGTTCATCGGGTCTAGAGGTTTTAGACATGGCAGATTCAAAAGAAATCAACCCAGACTTATACTGATCCGCCAGTACTTTCTCCAGGGTTTGCATTCCCAGCTTACCGCCCGTCTGAATGGCTGAATAAATCTGAGACGTTTTGCCCTCACGAATCAGGTTTGAAATCGCAGGCGTCACGACCATGATTTCCTGTGCCATGACTCGTCCAAACTCATTGGGTTTAGGATTTTTGCGCGGTACAAGAGTTTGGCTAAAGACCGAGACTAGAGAGTTTGAGAGCTGAACTCTCACCTGCTGCTGCCGCTCGGCCGGAAACACGTCGATAATTCGGTCAACGGTTTGAGCCGCCGAACTGGTGTGCAGCGTTCCAAAAACCAGGTGTCCGGTTTCCGCCGCTGAGATAGCCAGAGAAATGGTGTCTAGATCGCGCATCTCACCGATCAGAATGATATCGGGGTCTTCCCGCAGAGCCGCCTTGAGCGCATTGGCAAAACTCTTGGTGTCCTCGCCGAGCTGGCGCTGGTGAACAATGCTTTTGATTGGCTCATAGACAAACTCGATCGGGTCTTCGATCGTCAGAATATGCTCTGCTCTGGTGCGGTTGATCAGATCGATCATGGCTGCTAGGGTTGTTGTTTTCCCGGAGCCAGTTGGTCCTGTCACCAGGATCAGTCCTCTTGGCTTTTCTGACATCTCGCGCACCACATCTGGCAAGCCCAGCTTATCGAAGTTCGGAATTTTCGAGCTAAGTGCCCGCAAGCAGGCGGCATAGGTTCCCCGGTCTTTGTAGACGTTGACCCGAAACCGCGCCAGTCCCTTCACACCATAGGAGCAGTCCAGCTCCCAGTTTTGCTCCAGGTTTTTGCGCTGGGTATTGTTGAGCATACTGAAGATCAGTCGCTGGCATTGATCTGCGGTCATTGGCTCATCGCCGATCGGAGTTAATTTACCGCTAATTCGGAAGTAGGGCGGAACCCCGGCGGACAGGTGCAAATCAGAGCCACCCATCTCGATGAGCTGTTCCATCAAATCTTCGATCATTAACTCCATGTGGTTATCTCCGTGATTGATGTGCGTCTACTGGCAGGTCTTTGTAATTCAGCCGGGGAAAAGGGCAGCAATTAATCCTGGAAGCGAGGCGTGGTGCAGTAGGGGCAGTCCAGCCACTCGATTTTTAAGTCTGCGGTACAGCAGCGACAGGTCAGAGAAGTTTTGCGTTTTGCCTTTAGCTCTGCTTCCAAACCTGAGTCCGTAAATGTAACCCGCTCAACTTCTTCCAGCGTGGTTGATCCCTGCCGCACCAAATTTAAACTGTAGGCTAGCAGCGTCTTCATTCCTTCTTCGACCGCAGCTTCCTTAATTCGTTCGGTGGGTGCGCCTTCGGTAACCAGGGTCTGGATTCGCTCGGTCACCCGCATCACTTCATAGACCCCGCAGCGTCCCTTGTAGCCCACGCCGTGGCAGGTAGAGCAGAGCGTTCCGGCGACTCTAGCTTGCTGCACTTCCTCATGGCTTAGACTGGTTGCCCGATACAGCATCAAGTCAGGCTCCGCCGAACTCGACAGCCCAAAGCGAGAAAGCTCTTCTGGCGTGGGGTGGTACGCAACCCGGCATTCAGAACAAACGCGACGCATCAGACGCTGTGCCAGGACGCCAATGAGCGAACTGGATACCATAAAGGACTCTACGCCCATTTCTTCCAAACGAGCCACTGCGCTTGCAGCATCGTTGGTGTGCAGCGTGGTTAAAACCAGGTGTCCGGTCAAGGCTGCTTCGATCGCCGTTTTTGCGGTTTCCTTGTCCCGAGTTTCACCCACTAGAATCACATCCGGGTCCTGCCGCAGAAATGCCCGCAGAATGGAGGCAAAATCCATCCCTTTTTCGCGAATCACCTGCACCTGAGTCAGACCGGGAAGCGAGTATTCGATCGGGTCTTCGGCAGTGCTGATGTTAACGCCCGGATCATTTCGCTCTGCCAAAGCCGAGTAGAGCGTTGTTGTTTTTCCTGAACCCGTTGGGCCTGTCACCAGGATCAGTCCGAAGGGACGCGAAACCATTTCTTGAACGATCTGCAGCGTTTCCGGGTCGGTGATTAGCTTGTCGAGTCCGAGCTGAGTTGCCGAGTTGTCCAGAATTCGTAGACAGATTTTCTCGCCGTAGCGACTGGGCAACGTGTTGACCCGAAAATCGACCTTGCGATTGTCGAACAAGCGGCGAATTCTACCGTCCTGCGGCACTCGGCGTTCGGCAATATCCAGGTTCGCCATGATCTTGAAGCGGGCAGTCAGTGCCGGGATGATTTTCTTTGGCAAAGGCTCTAATCCCTGACGCAATACCCCATCTTTGCGAAAGCGAATGCGGAGAAACTCTTCCTGTGGCTCAACGTGAATGTCAGAAATGCCATCCTGCAAGGCTCTCGCCAAAATTTTGTTTGCTAGAGCAACGATCGGTGCAGCCTCCGGGTCTTGAAGTGCTGCATCCAGGTTTGCCTCAGCATCATCAGCGGTGTCTTCCAGATCCAGATATTCCAGGTTTTCGATATCGCCTTTGACATCGACTTTGGACTCCAAATCAAGCTGCTTCTGGCGTTCGACCTGCTGATCCAGGTATTGGGAAATGAGACGCTGATAGTCTTCGGTCGTGATGACCATGCGCTGTAACGCTAAGCCCTGCGGTCGCAAAATGTGGTTCAGGTCGTCCTGCGCTGCTAGGTCATCCGGGTTGACCATTGCCACCAGCACAAAGGGTGGATCATCGCTGCGCGAAAGAGGAATGAATCGATAGCGACGGCACAGATCAACCGGAATGAGCGATTCAATGAGCTGGCCAATCTGGGTGGTATTGATCTGGCTGAGTTCCGGGTCGAGGGACTCAACGCCGTAAAGAATTTTCAGCTCGAAAAGCTGCTGCTTCTTATACTGGCGAATCAGATCGGGCGGTAAAGCCTGACCCGTCAATGTCATCAGCACATCGGTTAGCGGTTTACCCGATTTCCGGCTCTCTACCAGAGCTTGCTGCATTTGCTCAGTATTGACGTAGCCGGACTGAACCAGCTTATTGCTGAACGGGGAAAAGTTGTGCTGGACGACCAGGGCACGCCGCTGCGATGAGGAGTTTGCCATAGGCTGATGCTGAAATCCCTACAAAGCTGAAATCCCTACAAATAAGAGTGTGCCCACAAAAGACACCAGAATTAAACGGTTTGAGATGATCTTGGTAATGATGATCTTGGTAATGCGTAGAGCGGCACAAAAAACCAGAGAGGCATTCTATCGACAAATAAATTTGCCCCGTGCAACTGTCGGCAACAGGGTACGCATTTGCCATGCTGATGGTAAAGGGATCTTACCTGGAGCGATCGAATCAGCTTGTGCCCTGGATCACAGTAAGACTGCAAAGCATGCGGACAGTTTCCCTCGAGCCAGTCTTTATAGCATGAGGGCATTGGGGCACAACACCTGCTGAGGATGTGGTGTGGCTCAGGGCAGAAGGGCGAAGAGCAGCGTTCTCAACTGTCCGATCGGCGGGTCGATCATTTGCAGCGCAGATCCACCTCGCGCATAGGCAATGGCAACGGCAATCAGCAGACAACCTGCAAACGTCAAAATCAGGCTAAACAGCGCGAACAGTTCTCCAGCAGACAGGGGGCGATCGGTGGGGTCGAGGTAAGCAGACGATCGATACTTGCGGCCTGCAGAAACAGGACGATTCAGATCGGCAGGCGGCTGAATGACGGTGAAGCGAGAATAACCAATTTTGCGATCGTAGGCAAAGCGTCGGTCGGGATTGCTGAGCGTGGCGTAGGCTTCGTTAAGCTGCTGAAACTGGGCAGTGGCGATCGAAGCGGGCAGGGAAGTTGTGTCGGGATGATAGAGCTTACTGAGATCTCGGAATGCCTGCCGAATTTGCTGCGGAGAAGCAGAAGGATGGAGCTTGAGCAGGTCGTAGTAGGTGGTGGTGCGCTGATTCTCAGATAAGGTTTCTGTCATCGCTTGCTTCCTAAATTCTTTCTTGTTAAATAAGTTTCGGTTCTGAGAGCGACTCTAAAAAGTAACAGCAAAGCAAGTGCCAAACCATAGAGCTAAAGGAAATTCAATTTGCTCTTATTATTCGATTTCTCCTTATGGGGAGAGCAGTGAAGTTAATTCAGGAACTACATCACCATTGAGCGATTCCGCAAATATTTTGTTAGTAAAGTTTCATCAGTCAACGTGGCTTTAAAGATGCGTTTCAAGCGATACGTTGTTTAACCCAAAAATAATTTAACTGGGAATAAAAAGGTTTGGGGAGCCCCAGAAAAAGATAGTCTTTTATCCAGAAGCATCTTCCTCATAAAGCTAACTTGATAAAGCTAACTTGCTCACTAAGCCATCGATGAATCAAGCGATCGCAAACTTTTCTCAAGTCAATCGAGCGACGCGCGCAGACTCCCCACATTTCTTAATGAGTAATTTGTATTCTAGTCGGACTCGTTCTGAACACCCTGAATAAAGCCATCTGAACAAAACCATCTGAAACTGCGATCGCTGCGATTAACGATTCTCTATCGCCAACATACCTTGCTTTAAGCAGGTTGAAAATCTGCCATTCGCGTGAGGCGGATTTGTGCCAGGGTAAAAATGACCGGAATGACACGACTGTAATTAGTTGCGACAGTACGCCATCCCAGATCGGCAAAAAACCACATCCACAACGCAGGACCGACGAACGCCAGCAGGCTACGAGCAGCCCCATATCGAGCCGCGTTAACCGCCATCCCACGGGATGCTACCTGGAGCGCAGCCTGATTTTGGATTTGAGCTGCAACTGCCGCTCCGCCGTGGACGACCGCCTCTTTTGCGACCTGATACGTTGCCCAGTGAATCGCAAACTGCCGGGCTAAAATCTGCAACAGCCAGGGACGAATCATAGAATTGACCGCCAGCGCACTGCCTCCCTTCAGCAGCAGGCCCACCGGATCATTTTGAGGCGATCGAGGCAATTGCTGAGCCAACTGCGATTCATTGACCACCTGCTGAATCTTGCCATTGAGTACCCGTTTTTCTGAGGCAGGCAAATTTTCCCAGGCGCGGTGCAGCAGATACAAAAAAATCTCGGCTTCTAGCTCTTCGGTGGTGAAGCTCTGGGAGTAGGGAAGCTTGAGATAGCGGCAGACCCGTACCAGAATTTGGCGATAGCTGATATCCGACGACTTGCGGCGCAGCACAGTTACACCATCCGCCGCCAGAAACCGAAATCGTTCTTCGATCGCGTCAATCTGCGCTTGGCGGGATTGGCTGCATACTTCGATCGGCTGAGGCGTGTAAACATAGTCAAGCGGATTAAATCGACGGCGAAATAGAATTTCGGTTAGGAGATGGAGTTCTTCGTCGTTTGCCAATTCCAGAGGCACTCTTAATTCGTCCAATGCTCCACCCTCCTCCATCATCCCGTGAACGTAATTTTTGAGAGATTTTTAATCGTAAATTCAGTGGCTATAATTTGACAGCCATTTCCCCATATTCTACTGAAAGATAGAGGATTTCATCCGAGGGACATCAATGGAAAGTGTGGATGTCGCTGTAATTGGGGCAGGACTAGCAGGGTTAACCTGTGCCCAGCAACTTCGGCAAGCAGGCTATCAGGTCATTGTGCTGGAAAAATCACGCGGATTGGGCGGCAGAGCAGCCACCCGACGATTGCTCGACACCTGCGCCGACCACGGGTTGCGTTATCTGGACGAGCAGGGCAACCGATCGCAGGAATTCATCGATCGGCTACTGAGCGCGGGCGTGATAACTCGCTGGACAGAAGTAGCTCATACCCTAAATACCTCTGGGCAGATCAGAGCCGATGCTACACCCTCGCCTCGCTACATTGCACCTGCGGGCATGAGTGCGATCGCAAAAGAGCTGGCGATCGATCTAGATGTGCGGCGAAATCAGCGAGTGGGGTCAATTTTTCCCACCCGGCAGGGCTGGAAATTTACGATCGAAGCTGAGCAGACAATCGCTGCTCCGGTGGTTGCTCGATCGTTGGTAGTTGCCATTCCTGCACCGCAGGCACTCGCCTTACTGGAGCCAATCGCTGATTCCGAAGCGTTCGCTGATTTTGAAGAATTAGAAGAATTAAAAGAAATGCAGCTCAAGCTGCGATCGGTTCAGTTTGACCCCTGCATAACTGCAATTGCCGTTTACCCCGCAGCGCGACTGGCTGACTTACAAGCCGTTGTTTGGAAAGCCCTGACGCTGGAGAGCGATCCGATTTTGAAATGGATTGGGTTAGACAGCAGCAAACGCCCCAACGCTACTCAGCCCGTTTTGGTGCTGCACAGCACTGCTGCTTTTGCAGAACAGATTTTTGATGCGCCGGATCTGCGAGCGATCGGTCAACAGATACTCGATCGGGCTGCCCAGCGGTTAATGCCCTGGTTCAACGCGGCGGAGTTACTTCAGGTTCACCGCTGGCGATATGCATTTGTGAGGCAATTCCTCACCGAATCCTGCCTGATCAGTCGAGTGCCGCTGCCGATCGTCTGCTGTGGGGAATGGTGCGGTGGACAACAGGTAGAAACCGCATTAGCCTCTGGGGCAGCCGCAGCCGTGCAGATTGAGACAATGCTTAATAAGAATTGAGGGGCGATGTCGCTGAACGAATGACGCAGGACGCTCTCAGTGCTTTGGGTTTAATTGTTTTGGGTTTAATCCTGTCCTTTTACTTACCCCGCACCTGACGATTTCTCTCAACTGCTTTACTGCTGCCAAGATGCAATCCGTGAATTCCAGGTTCATCCGCTAACTATCAGCAACCATTACTAATATTGCTCTGTAAAATTACGATCGCTGCTTTTTCCGTATTTTTTGGAGTTCTTTGTTTCTTAATTAAGCAGTTATGAACTGCGAAGCGAATTTGTCAAAGTTATGACAGGTTTATTCGCGGCACGGGGAAAGCTAGGGCAGAAGCAATTGGGCAATCGATATGCAAACAAGAGCCGATCGTGATAGCCAACTGGGCGGAGCAAAACTCCTTGGCTCTTCTGCCAAAGGTTCTCTAAAGCAGAAAACTGACCTGGATGATCTTTATCGCTTTAGCGTTAATGGACGCAGTCGTGTCGACCTTGCACTGACAGGGCTTGCAAAAAAGACCAATGCAAATATCGAGCTATATCGACTGGCGCGCCCGTTGCGTCAAGTTGTCCGCAGCATTGGCAAAATCGACTTTAGACAACTCCGAGGAAATCAGCGACGGGGAAATTTGCAGCTTGTCGGAGCATCCAGACAGGGTGGTAACCGCAATGAACTGATCAGTACAGAACTGGAGTCGGGCGATTACATTGTGCGAGTTACGCAGCGTCAGGGAAACTCTAGCTACCAGCTCAGACTATCCAATACTCTGATTCTGCCTTCCGTGCCTCCGGTTGCGCCAACTGACCCGATTTCGCCTCCTCCGCCAACTGACCCGATTTCGCCTCCTCCGCCAACTGACCCGATTTCGCCTCCTCCGCCAACTGACCCGTCTGTGCCAATCCCGTTGACTATTCCAACCTCAAGTCCGGTTTCAGGTGCAGTGAGCGATACAGCTCAGCAGACGACCTACTCTTTCAGCATTGCAACTAAAGGCGATTATCTGTTTAATCTGGCTGGTTTGACGGGCGATGCCAATTTACAAATTCTGGGTGCAGATCAAACCACGATCGTTAGGACTTCAGCGAATGTAGGCGCGAATCCAGAACAGTTCCTCCAGTCAATGGCTCCGGGCAACTATTTCGTTCGGGTTTATCAAAAAGCTGCGGGGGAAAACTCAAACTATCAGCTCACCATTACCGCCCAGACCGATGGAGTCAGCAATCAGCAGAATCCTGCGACTTTGATTCCCGGACTTGCCGATGCCACATTGACTCGCCGCAACTATGTAGGGAACGGCTTAGCATCTCCCGTAGACTACTATGAATTCACCACACCGTCCAGCGGAGCTCAATTCTTGACGGTGGAAATGGTTGACTTGTTTGACAACCTCGATATCGAGCTTTACGAGAAACCTGCTGATCCCAATGCTGCTCCTGATAAAAACATTGGGCCCTCAAACCGACCGGGAACCAGCGCAGAAATCTTTGGGGGAACGCTGGGCGCAGGTAAAACCTTTATTCTCAAGGTTCTGCCGGGTAAGGTTCTGCCGGGTGAAGAAGCTGGAACTGGCTCAACCTATCGGCTAAATCTTCGCCTCAGCCCCACCCAGTCACTCCCCAGTGTGGCTCGCGATATTGCTTTTGGTAGCTCTGGCTCTAGTGCATCCAACTTAACTGCGGTCGGCGGCTTTGCCTATTTCACCGCAAACGACGGCACGGGTAACGGGCTCTGGATCAGCGACGGAACGCTGGACGGAACCCGAGAACTGGGCAAGTTTAGTGCGATCGGTGAATTTGCTGCTGTGAACAACACGCTTTATTTCACCGCAAACAACGGCGCAACTGGTCTGGAACTATGGCGATCGGATGGAACTGCCGCCGGAACGAAAATCGTTGTGGATAAACTGCCGGGAATCACGAGCTTTAACCCCACCAAGTTTACCGTCGTTAACAACCGTCTCTACTTCTTTGGGCAACCTGGAACCAGTGCCGCGTCGAAAGGTCTGTTCTATGTTGATGCAACGGACACTTCAAGCGACCCGATTAAGGCAGTCGTTGATTCCACTAACAATGTTGCGTTTAACCCGCTGTCATTCAACAATCTGACTGCGTTGGGCAACACGCTTTACTTCACAGGCAGCGAGGGCACGGGGTCAAGTGGCACAGGCAACGAACTGCTGCGGATTCAAAATGCGAACACTTCTACCCTGATCAGTACCGCAAAAGACATCTGGCAAGGAGCCGATCCCTCTAACCCGCAACACCTCACACCCGTTGGCAATAGCCTTTTCTTCCAGGCTCGCGCTCCCCTCAACGGTCCAGCCCAAACCGAACTCTACCGCTTAAATGCAGACGGCACCACGCTCACCGCATTTGATCTGCCTCCAGAACCGCTCAACTCAAATCCGAGCAACCTGTTTGAAATCAACGGAACGCTTTACCTCACAGCAAATGCAGGTAATACTGGCATAGAGCTATGGGCACTGCAAAATGCTGAAACGGCAGTAGGTTCGCAGGCTGCTACACCGCAGATTCCTGTGCGGGTACGCGATATTAATCCGGCTGGCCCATCGAGTCCGTCTAACTTTGTAAATCTGAACGGAACGCTTTACTTCATTGCAGACGATGGCACAGGGAAATCGCTCTGGCGGACAAAGACTGAAACCACGAATGGACAAACAGCAATTACCGCAGAGAAAGTGTCTACGGTTAACAGCAAATTCAATGGCGTAACGGATATCAAGAATTTGACTGTCGTGGGTCAGGGTACGGCAGCGCGGCTCTACTTTGTGGCAACTCAAAATAACGACACAGAAGTTTGGTTTAGCGATGGCACCGCAGCCGGAACGGGCTTCTTCGATGTCAATAGTACGGGGTCATCCACTCCGGGGCAGCTCACCAACATTAATGGTCGCCTTTTCTTTATTGCCTCGACAAACGAGCGCGGTGCAGAGCTCTGGAGTTTTTCTGGAATTCCTGTTCCGTCCTAGCCTGCCAAAGTTGTACCCCTGTTGTAGCTAGACTTTTATTTCTACTGCATTTCCACAGTCATACTCAAAAGTGATACTTAAAAGGGAGGTGAGCTTCGATCGCTGATCTCCCTTTTTAATTTAATAAACTTGCTTGGAAAATTGCGTTTCATCCGTAGTGGTAAGCGCGATCGCGATCATCGTGTTTCCCGCCTGAATCAGAGGAATTGTGCCAGTTGGGGACAGAGGGATTGCAAAAGCGGAATGGGTATAGCAGAACCCTGCCCAGAATTGACCCGCGGGGGGAGACGGTTCGAGCAGTAATTAATGACTTTTCTAAACTGCCTCTAGCATCACAAGCTAAACAGCCGTTATTTAATGCCCATATTTAGTACACAGGCAATAGAGTTTGCTTCTCTTACCGCAGAAACGCCATTTGTTGACTCGGCGGCTCGTAGCCCAGATGCTTCCAGGCCGCAGGGGTAGCAATTCGTCCGCGTGAGGTGCGCTGAAGGTAGCCGATTTGCAGCAGGTAGGGTTCGTAAACTTCTTCGATCGTCTGAGCGTCCTCTCCTGTCGCAGCAGCCAGCGTTTCCAGGCCCACCGGACGACCCGCAAAATTTTCGATCATCACGGTCAGCAGACGGCGATCGGTCAGGTCTAATCCGCAGGGATCGACCTTGAATAGTTCCAGCGCATCGGCGGCAAGGGGTTGATCGATCGTGGCTCCTTTGGCTCTGACTTCCACAAAATCTCGCACACGGCGCAGTAACCGATTGGCGATTCGGGGTGTGCCTCTGGCGCGGCGGGCAATTTCGCTGGCTCCCGCTTCGGTGGTGGGAGTGTTGAGAAGCTGGGCGGTTCGCAAAACAATTTGCGTCAGTTCGTCTAGCTCGTAAAACTGGAGCCGCTGGATAATGCCGAAGCGATCGCGTAGTGGCGAGGAAAGTGCCCCCACCCTGGTCGTTGCTCCGATTAGCGTAAACCGCTGCAGCGGAATGCTTCGCATCCGGGCACTTTGTCCTTTGCCAACGGTGATATCTAGTCGGAAGTCTTCCATTGCCGGATAGAGAATTTCTTCGGTGACTCTGGGCAATCGGTGAATTTCGTCGATAAACAACACGTCGCCCGGTTTCAGCGTCACCAGTAGCCCAGCGATATCACGTGGACGTTCCAAAGCCGGAGCGGTAGTAATTTTGCACTCCACACCCATTTCTGCCGCCAGAATCAGCGACATTGTAGTTTTGCCCAATCCGGGCGGACCGTAAAGCAGCAGATGATCCAGTGCCTCTTGCCGTGCCTGAGCCGCTTTAATCGCAATCTCCAGCACTTCCTTCAGTGCCTTTTGTCCCACGTATTCTTTGAGCTTTTGGGGACGCAGGGTTTCTTCTTGCCGACCCGCTTCTTCTGGGCTGGCACTGGGCTGAAGCAGGTCATCCGGGGCAGCGACGACTCTGCCTCGGGTTTTGCCATTCGAGCCACCCGGCTTTGGGCTGTCTGGTGAAGGTTGCTTAGAGGAAATAATTGCCATAGGGCGAACTGCTGCTATCCGAGGGACACGCTGGATTTAGTGCATCTGGACTATTCCAGGCTTGACTGAATTCTATAGCGTTTTTAACAAAGTGAGAGAGGCTTTTCGCTAAATCTGCGGCATACCAATGTCTGCGGCATACAATGAAAGCTCCTGAGTGAGAAAGTTCCCGACTGATGAGGAAGCAACCCTATGCTAGCCGTTCCTGCCAATATTTCCTTTCAGCAAGCGATCGAGCTAACTCAAGCTTTAGTGTCTCGCATGGAACAGGGTACACTATCTGACGCTGAAATTGCACAGACAATTGCGGCTTTGGTTCAGACGGTAGACGGCGCACGCGGCTTTTTTGTGGGGTATCTGACGGACGATCGCTCCCTTGCCGACCATCCAACCGAAGCAGTAATCAGTGCCCTACGAACGTCACCTGAAGTCGCTGCTGATCTGCTGGTGAAAAACCTGGCAATGTCTACCGCGGTGGCAATCACTCACCGTCGTAATGACAATTTAGATATGGCGCAGGGATCGGACCGGGTTCGATCGCGTACAACCGCCTTAATTCAAAAGCTTCAGCTTCCTGAAATTGAGCAAAAGGCGAAACAGCTCCGGGCAGCTACGGAAACGGGCGGCGGGGAGTATGAGGATTTTTTGAATCGATGGAAGTATGACACGGAGCAGCGGTTGGCGATTCGGGAGGCGATCGAGCAGGTGTCGGGGTAGATGGGTGAATGGCTGGATGAGTGAGGAGATGAGGAGATGAGGGGACAGGGTGCGGGGTGCGGCTTTAAACGACCTTTGTTAGATTGGCGGGTTAGGTCGGGGAGCAGAGAATGGACTGGACGCAGGGATTGGGAAATCGGGCAGTTGAAGGGTTTTGGCGATCGCTGATTGCACCGATTCAGGAATGGCTCGACCAGTATCCGTGGCTAGAATGGCTGTTGCAGCATCCGTTGTGGCTAGTGGGGCTGTTTGTGCTGGTCGTTTTTTTGTTTGCCGGGCTGCTTCAGGCGATCGGGCGGCTGACGGAGAACATTTGGCTGACGCTGCTGGGGCTGCCATTTCGCTTGATAGGCTGGGTGGTCGTGGGGTTGGTTTGGCTGGTGCGGTTTGTCTTTGGCAAGCGTCCATCCGAAGTGAAACCAATCTCAGAAGTGGAGTTAGCCGAAGTGAAGCCCGAAAATCGGCTGCAAGAATTGCTCGCTCGGCTAGATGCGATTCGCTCTGAAGAGGAAGCTTTGCTGCGGGAAGTAAAAGAGATTTTAGCGGCGAAGGAGGACAAGTAGGGGCACTCGATCAGGATTGGGATGCAGGATTGCTTTTGGGGATAAGCGTGTAAAGCCCGCCTAGAGCCAGCCAGTTGAGCAAGTTTACGCGGATGTCGTGATAGGTGACATCAAACAGGGCAAAGGCACTGAAGGCGAGCACTGCCAGTAGATAGCCTGTGAGCAAGGCTTGACGGTTCGATCGAATCAGGTTTGGATCTTTTGCCGCGTCTGAGAAGATTGCCCGTCCTGCCCGAAAGCATAGCCAGCCAATAAACAGGGTGAATCCGATCGCCAGGGGAAACCCCGCTTCACTCGTCAGCAACAGCCAGAAATTGTGAGGATGAGTTGCATCGGCGCATTCGACCGGAATCACGCGATAAACGCGACGCTGAGCCACGCATTCAGGGAACTGAGCCAGCAGGCGATCGACATACAAAAACTTAAAGTTGCCCAGCCCCCAGCCGAGCCAGGAGCGATCGTGAATCAGTCCGCCTGCGATTTGCCAAATCCGTAAGCGGGAGTCATCGAGCCAGGTCAGGGAAAGCGATCGTCCGCCAATGCCAAAGCCGATTGCGCCTGCCATGATTCCGGTGAGGCTGATCAGTCCAGCCATCAGGACAATTCGATTCGATCGATTCAGAATGCTATTGACCAGAATTAGCAAAATGGCGATTAGCAGACCGTTGCGAGAACCCGAACTGAAGATGCCGAGCAGCGTGGAGTAAGTGCCGACATACAGCAGCCGTTGGCGGAGGGACGGCAATCGAGGCGGCGCAGTTTCCCCTGGAGAGCTATCAGGTTTGAATGACTGGCAAACGCTTTGGTAATACAACACCCCCAGCCCCAACGCTAGAATCACGACCAGATAAACCGCCAACGAATTCGGGTGATTAAACATCAGCATTGCCCGACCTGCATGAGGAGCAGAGCGTATCCAACGCACAAAGGGAATTCGACGCAGCGATCGGGGTAATCCGTCTGCCTTGAGAACCGCCTCGACACCGGCATAAAGATTAATCGGAATCGTGGCAATGACCCAATCTGTCGTTAGGAGTGCTAACCGCTCTGCGTTCTTAAGAAAGTGGGGCAAGACGGCAAACAGCAGAAAAAAGGGCAGAAAGTGAATGAGCTGGAGGAAGGCTTCGCCGCGATCGTAGGCAAGCAAAGAACTGAGCATCAGCAGCCCACTCAAAATTAGTAAACTGTTGCGCGTTGGACGATCGATGGCTGATTTACCGTGAGTCAGCGCGTAGCCCATTGAGGCAGCAATGCCCACCATGCTGATCACATACAGGTATAGAAAACCAGCCAGCGACCCGCGAAAAATGCGATCGAACAAACGGTTCTGCGAGGAAGGCGTTTCGGTCATTCGTTCAGTCTAGTAGGCTCCTTCCCCAGTCACCACGACCCAGATCGTCCGCGCCAGAATGTAGACATCGAGCCAGACCGACCAGTTTCGCACGTAGTAGGCATCAAGGCTGACCCGCTCTTCGTAAGTAATGTTATTGCGTCCCGATACTTGCCAGAGTCCGGTGAGCCCGGGGACGACTTTGGTATAAAGAGAGAATTTGTCTTTATAGCGTGGAATTTCTTCTTCAACGATCGGGCGAGGTCCAACCAGGCTCATTTCGCCTCGCAGGATATTCCAGAGTTGGGGCAGTTCGTCCAGGCTCGTGCGGCGCAAAAACCGTCCCACCCGAGTGACACGCGGGTCGTAGCGCAATTTCTGATCGCGCTGCCATGCCTCGTTCATTTCAGGATGGGCTTCCAGGTAGTCCTTTAAAACCCGATCGGCGTTCTGAACCATTGTGCGAAACTTCCAGGCTTTGAACTCCTCTCCACGCTGACCGAGACGAGTCTGCCCATAAAAGATGGGTCCCGGTGAGTCGAGCTTGATCAACAGCGCAATGATCACAATCATCGGCAGCAGAATAAACCCGCCCAACAGTGTGGCAATCAGATCGATCAAAAACTTGGCAAATCTGGGTCCGGGCAACAACAATCGCTGCCGCACTTCCAGCCCCAAAACGCCGCCCATGTCTTTTGCCGAAACCCACAGACTTGCAAACTCAAACAGGTCAGGAATAATCAGCAAATGGGCAAAGCCGCTGCCGTATTGCTCAATCACATATAGCAGCCGATGTCGTGCCACTCCAGGCATCGCCACGATCGCATAAGGAATATGTCGTTTGCGTGCCAGCTTAGGAGCCAGTGCCATTCCACCAATTACCGGAACGCCGTGCAGCAAACCATGCTTTTGCGGGTCGTCGTCCAGCACCAGGACAGGCTTCAGACCGATTCCGGGACGACGCTTCAGCGTCCGAATCACCATTTCCCCGGTTTTGCCTGCCCCCAGCACCACGACCGGATAGCCCCACCAAGGCTGTGGCGCAAAGATCGATCGCACCAGGCCGCGACACAGGGGAACCAGCACCAGCGAAAACATCCAGCCCAGCACAAACACGCCCCGGTCATATACTTCGCCTTCGCGCTGCATAAACAGGGTGGCTGCCAATGCCAGATAAATTAGCGTGGTAGACAGACTGAGCCAGCGCATTTCATCCACTGGGCTGATCGCAACCGCCGGATACAAGCCGATCGTTGCATAAGCCAGCACAAATAGCCCCAGCGTCGGAAAGAGCTGCCAGTAGAGGGTAGGCTGCAACTGTCCTTCTAGAAATAAATGCAGGTAGACGCTCAGTATTGCTGCAAAGCAGAGTGCCAGCACGTCTGAGGCAATCATCAGCGCAAACGTGGGTAACGATCGCGTCGAGAGCGATAGCGTCACTAAGGCAGGTCGTAACGTTCGGTTTAACTGCATTGCAATCGATTACTCCTCACGTCACTACTCTAGGGCATCTCCTGCTGAATCTTGCTGAAAATCTGACCATTTTTGCGCTACATACTCAGAAAATGCCTGACGAAAGCGATCGGTTGAGAAACGATCGGCATTTTGCTGTAAATCAGCAATCTCAAACGCAAATTTGCCCGATTCAAACAGACGCACGGCTGTCATTAAGCTTTCGACCGTTTGTTCAGCAAACAAAATCCCGGTTTTGCCTGGAATCACCGTTTCGACCGCTCCCCCTTTACCGTAGGCGATCACGGGTGCGCCTGCCGCCTGTGCCTCAACCAGCGAAATGCCAAAATCTTCTGCCGCCGCATAAACAAACGCCCTGCATCGTTGCATATAGTGGACGATCGCTTCCTCCGATTGGTGTCCTAAAATTTCAACATTTCTGCCTGCGATCGCCCGGAGCTGTTTTTCGCCCGCTCCGCCCCCGATGACCACAAGCGGCAAGCCCAGACGGGTAAACGCCTCCACAATTACATCCACTCGCTTGTAGGGCACAAACCGGGACAAGGTGAAGTAAAAATCTTCTCTTTGGGACGGGGCACGAAATCGATCGATCGCGACGGGCGGATAAATCACGTCTGCCTGCCGCCGATAGGTTTTCCGGATCCGCTGCGCCACATAGCGCGAATTGGCAATAAAGTGATCGACCCGGTTAGCAGTCGCCAGATCCCACAGTCTGAGATAATGCAGCGTCAGGTTAGCAACTCCCGCCTTGACTCCCCTTTTCAGGTTTGCGCCTTGAAGATACTGCTGCTGCAAATCCCAGGCATAGCGGACGGGCGTATGCACATAAGACAAATGAAGCTGATCGGGGCGCGTTAAAACGCCTTTCGCCACTGCATGATTGCTAGAAAAAATTAAATCGTAATTGGATAAATCAAACTGCTCGATCGCCAGAGGCATCAGGGGTAAATATTGCCGGAAGTGAGGATTGGCAAACGGAAGACGCTGGATAAACGAGGTCTTAACCGACTTGTTGCGAATAAAATACCGCAAATCTTCCGGCAGAAATTCGACCAGGCTAAATAAATCTGCCTCTGGATAGAGACTCAAAATCTGCTCGACGACTCGCTCCGATCCAGCGTGAGTCACTAGCCATTCATGCACGATCGCAACTTTCACTGCTGCCTCCCACCCCGACGCTCTGTTTAAAAATTGTCCCAGGTTGAAGGAGGTTTCAACAAGTTTTGTTGCTTTTCGATCGATTACTGCATGCCCTGACGGCTGACGCTGGCTGCCTGCTGCTGATTGGCATACATTGCCCGAATTACAAGAGCCGGATCGACCCAATTGCTATCGTATTTCAAGCCCCAGTGCAGATGCGGCCCAGTGGTGCGTCCGGTCATGCCGACTCGTCCGATTCGGTCTCCTGCGCCGATGGTTTGACCCAGCTTGATTTGTAGTCCACCTTCGCGATCGAGCAAGTAGCGTCCGCTGCCGTCTTCTTCGACGTGACCTTGCATGTGACAGTAAATGTGCGTCCAGGGTCCAGATTCCACCACCACCGAACTGCCACAGTTGGTATTGTCGGTGACTTCAACCACTTTGCCTGCCCACCAATTGCGAATATAGCTGCCTTCGGGAGCTGCCAGATCTAGCCCGTAGTGAAACTCCTGGCTGTAGCCACCCGTTGCAGACTGCCGATAGCCAAAAGGCGACGTATAAGCCTGGAAATTTTCGACCGGAAACGATGCGCCGTACCAGTTGCCCGTGGCGATCTGCTGCGGATTGACCTGAGCGACCTGCTGCGGTTCCCTAGCCGAGTTCAGGGCGATCACCCCTTTGGAGGACTGCGAAGCCGACTGCGATTGCGATCGGGACTGTGGCTGGGGTGATTGCGACTGCGATTGCGCGACTGTTGAACCCGAAGCAGGTCGCACCTCAAAATTTAGGGCAGTTTCCTGCGAGGGAGGAGCCGGAATTTGAATGGCAGGGGTGCGATTGTCTAAAGCAACATTCGGCTGATTGCTCAAGTCCCAAGCGTTGACCATTTTTTCGCCAAACTGGAGGGCGATCAGGGTACAGAGGCTAATTCCTGCCAGCAGAAAGAACCTGGCATAGCGTTTAACTGTTTTCTGCGTCATTTTTCTGCGTCATCAACTTTCTGCAATCTGGTCTGCAATCTGGATCTGCAAGGGCTTCCGGCACAGGGGGCTGGAATGGGTCAAAAATTCACGCACAAGGAAAAAGTTTCGATCGATCGCCTTTCAGCACATTCAGGCGGAAACGACTGCGATCGGTAAAATCCGAAGCGTCAACACAGTACCTTAGCAAAAATTGATTTCCGATGACACTAAAAGCTTAATCAGCCCCTAAAACTTTAAAGGCAGAAATCAAAGCAGAAATCAACTTAAGTGCTAGATGTGAGCATTGGCCCCGGTAAACAACGCTAGACTTGGCTGGCTTTTACAAAGAATAGACAGATTTTGACAAATTTTCCAGAGGTTGAGCAAGGTTGAAGCCGGTTGATTATTGCGACTGCCGTAACCCAATCGCTCGAATCACTCCGGTCGCAAATAAAGTCTTAGTGAACTCAGGGGATCTTCGGTTGACTGTCATCCAACAAAGAGGATTAATCAGTATGGATACGAACAGTTACTTAAAGCAAAAGAAAAGTAAAATTTTCCTTAAGTAGTTTTACAAGTAATCTTAGTTTTACAAGTAATTCTAGCTTTACAAGTAATTTGACGTTTTGCCTTTTCCCGCACCGCTGTGGTGATTAATAATGGTCATGAGTGACGTTTCCCCCAGCTTACTGACTGCCCTCGCTCAGGTCGATCGGGCGCACGGGCTAACCGAGCGGATGCAGGCATTGCCCCTGGAGCAATTCCAAAAGCTTCTGGAGCGCATTACTGGGGAGTTTCAGCACTTTCTCAAGGCAATCGAGCTAATCAACGACGAAACGCTAGAAACGCTGCTGGAGCAAATTCTAGAAGCATTTACGCTGAAGATCGGGCAGCTTCTAAACGCAGACCGCACCACCATTTTTCTGGTTGATCGAGAGAAGGAGCAGCTCTGGTCAAAAGTTGCTCAGGGCGCAGACGGAGAGCTGATCGAGATCCGCGTTCCCCTACGAGCTGGGATTGCAGGTCAGGTGGCAGTGACCGGAGAATGCCTCAATATCCCTGATGCCTACGAACATCCGCTGTTTAACCCCGAAGTCGATCGCCAGACCGGATACCGCACCCGCACTATTCTCTGTATGCCCGTGCTGAGCATGAGCGGTCAGGTGGTTGCTGTTGTGCAGCTCCTCAATAAGCAAAGCGACGCTCCATTTGATGCTCAGGACGAACGTCTGTTTGGCGAGTTTGCTAAATCAATAGGCATTATTCTCGAAAGCTGTAATTCTTTCTACATCGCAGCTCGAAATCAGCGCGGCGTATCAGCTTTGCTGAAGGCAACTTCTTCGCTAGGGCAAAGCCTCGACCTCGAAAAAACCCTGCGCGTTGTCATGACCGAAGCCCGCATCCTGATGCAGGCAGACCGCAGTACCCTGTTTTTGCTCGATCGCGAAAGCAACGAACTCTGGTCAAAGGTAGCAAAAGCAGACGGCGAAACCCTACTCGAAATTCGCATTCCAGCCGATCGGGGGATCGTGGGTTTTGTTGCCTCCACCGGACAATCGCTCAACGTTCCCAATGCCTACGAAGATCCCCGGTTTGATTCCACCGTCGATCGTCAGACCGGATACCGCACCCGTACCATTCTCTGTATGCCCGTCTATAACTCTGAGGGCAAACTGATTGGTGTAACTCAGCTCATCAACAAACTCCAAGGCACGTTTAACGCCTCAGACGAAAAGTTTATGCAGGCGTTCAATATTCAAGCCGGGGTCGCGCTGGAAAACGCCCAACTCTTCGAGCGAGTGCTGCTGGAAAAGCAATATCAAAAAGACATTTTGCAGAGCCTTTCGGATGCGGTGATTTCAACCAATACTAAAGGCGAAGTTGTCACAATTAACGAGGCAGCTCTGCGACTACTGGGCTGTGGTGCTCCTAAGCAGGAATCCGCCCAGAGCGATCGATCGCGGCAAAACCATGAACGGCAGGAACACCAGGCATGGCAGCAACGGTTGAGTGGTCAGCTCGTCTGGGAGGTTGTGCCGATCGATCACCTTCAGATGCGCCTGCACGATAGCCTCACCTACGGAGCGAAGCACTACGTCCCCGAACAAACGCTGAACCTGGGCAATAGCCCGTTCTGGCAACAGTTTGAATCACAGGGGCATCAGCCGATCGAACACAGCATTAATTTAACAGTGAATCCGCTCACTAACCCGGAAGGACAGGTGCGGGGCGGGCTAATTGTGCTGGAAGACATCAGCCAGGAAAAGCGCATGAAGGCAACGATGTATCGCTACATGACGCCGAGCGTGGCAGAACGAGTAATCACGCTGGGCGAAAACGCGCTGCTGGGTGGCGAACGCAAAGAAGTCACAATCCTCTTCTCGGACATTCGGGGCTATACCTCCCTGACTGAAAAGATGGAGGCGGCTGCAGTGGTGTCGCTGCTAAACCACTACTTTGAGACGATGGTGGAAGCGGTGTTTAACTTTGAAGGCACACTCGATAAATTTATTGGCGATGCGCTGATGGCCGTGTTTGGCGCACCCCTGCCGATCGAAAACCATGCCTGGAAAGCTGTTCAGTCTGCCCTCGATATGCGCCGACGACTGGCAGAGTTGAACCGCGCTCGCACTCAAGCAGGGAATCCGCCCCTCCGCATTGGCATTGGCATCAGCTCTGGGGAAGTCGTTTCGGGCAGCATTGGCTCCCAACGCTTGATGAATTACACGGTCATCGGCGACGGCGTGGATGTCAGCTCTCGTCTAGAAGGAACCACGAAAGAATACGGCTGCGATATTATCCTCAGCGAATACACCTATCGCCTCTGCGCGGATAAAATCTGGGCACGCGAACTCGATCGGATTCGGGTAAAAGGCAAAACCAAACCTGTTTTGATCTACGAGCTGTTAGGCGATCGGCGATCGCCCCTTGATACCAACACACAGGAATTTCTGCATTTTTATCAGGCAGGGCGCACTGCCTACAGCAACGGCTGCTTTGGACAGGCGATCGACTACTTTAGACACGCAAAACGGCTGAGGAGCTTTGATCCGGCAACCGAATTATATCTGCAGCGATCGCAAAAACACTTGACCAACCCCTCCGCAGCCTGGGAAGCGGGCTAAAGCTCGTTTGGGGAAGAATGCTCTTTTACGTGAATCGGAAGGCATCATGCTAAAGCTGGATGTTTTTCGTCCATTTAATAAATTATTCTTATTTTGATACATACAAGCATTACAGCCTTTTTCACTCACTTAAGGTATGGGGAGTGTGGAGGCTTCGCACCCATCCAAGGGTAAAACTTCTGCACCCCATTTTTTATACTTCTTTTGTACTTCATCAGCCTGAAAACGGCTGTATTGCTTCATCACAGCACTATTGCGAAACACGGCTTAAGCAATCGAATGAAAGACCAACTCAGAGGACACTCTATTCAGCTCGGACAGGGCAAGCTGTTCTATCGAGCGGCGGGCAATCTAAATCAGCAGACCCCCATTTTCTTTTTACATGGTTGGGGCATCTCGACGGAACCTTATCAGGAAGTGCTGTCGCTATTTGCGCGTTCCCATGCGCTGGTTGCGCCAGATTTGCCTAGTTTTGATCAGTCCAGCGATCCCCGGCTATTTACCAGCTATCAGAGCTTTGCCGATCGCCTGATCGAACTGCTCGATCTGCTGAAGCTGGAATCGGTGCATTTAGTCGGCCATTCACTGGGTGGCGGGATTAGCATTTGGCTGGCAGCGCACTATCCCGATCGCGTCAAAAGCCTTAGTTTGATAGACAGTACCGGAGTTCCGTCAGGTTCGGTTCCCGAAGTGCTGCTGAGGCGATCGATCGAGATGCCGTTGCAGCTTTCATTGCCCAAGCTGAAGCTTCAGTTTGTGGACATTCCTCAAGTGTTTGCCAACAATCTGCTGATGAATTTGCCAAATGTGATCAGCGCACTGCTGATTTCGCTAATGGAAGACATCACGCCTCTACTGCCCCGGATTCAAGCTCCCAGTCTTATTTTATGGTCCAAAAAAGACCTGACCACGCTGCTGCCCTGCGCTGAAACGATGACGAAAATGATTCCTGATTCTCGTCAGGTTCTCGTGGAGGAAGGCTATCACGAATGGGGACTGCTCTATCCCGAAAAAATGACGACGATCGTGCTGAATTTCATTCATGAAATTGAAGCTTGTGCTGCGGTGGCAGCGTGAAATAAAACGAGGTTCCCTAGTTGGGGCAGCTCTTCAGGACGCGAAAATTTAATCGCATTGCTAATAAGATTCTGAAAAAGCTGAACGAGCAGCGTTTCATTGCCGCTCCCCGTTGGCAGCAAATTTCTATCAAGGGTTGTTTGTTCTGCCAGGATTGAACTGCGTAAATTTTCGATCGCCTGCTGTATAACCGGATTTCAGTAAACTAATTCAAAAAACTAATTCAAAAATCTGTGCTTCAGGCTGAGTTCTGCCATACTTCAGCGTATCCACGATGGTTTTTTGCATTCGATGGGTTGCCGTTGCGATCGATCCCAAACATTGTTTCGCATCTTCATCCAGCGATGCCTAATATTTCACTGTTGTGATTTGCTTAAAGAGCTTCAAATGGGTTGAGTACAAAGCTTGAGGTGGAAGGACACGCTCAATCGTTAGCCCTCAATCACGATAAAAGGCTAACCAATCTGGGTACTCTACCCCTGCTCCTCGTCGTTAACAAACGATCGCCGGAACACAAGCCATAACAGAATTGCTAGAAAGGATTTTGAGTGGAAGCTGATGAACGCGAAGCGAATTTTAATCATCGATGACGAAGAAGACATTCGAGAAATTGCACAAGTAAGTTTGAACCTTATGAAAGCATGGGATGTTGTCACCGCCGCTTCGGGTGAAGAAGGTACGAAACTAGCAATCCTGACCCAGCCCGACGCCATTCTTCTAGATGCAATGATGCCTGAGGTAGATGGAGTCGAGACGTTAAAACGGCTCCAGACGCACCCCGCAACGCGAGTAATTCCAGTCATCATGCTAACAGGGGCAACGCAACCTTCAAAGCGGCAAATTTATCTTCAGGCAGGAGCCAGAGCGATTGTGCAGAAACCCTTCGATCCGGCTCAGCTTGGCTGTCAGATTGCGGCTGCTCTGGAGTGGGCACAGACATAGGACGATAAGACGGTAGCTATTTGCCCCGATCGATTTCCCCATTGATTCTTGGCATTGATTCCCCGCATCAGGACGGCACAATAGAACAATGTCTTTAAGGAACGCTGATTGTAATGAAGCCTCGCCGTCCTGCTACTGATTTGTCTGCCTTGCATCCTGCCCCTGCCGTTCATCCACTTCGCCGTCTGCTGGACTATGGGCGACCCTATCGATTGCAGATGCGACTGGCAACGCTCTGTTCAATTTTGAATAAATTTTTTGATCTGGCTCCTCCTGTCCTGATCGGTGTGGCGGTCGATGTGGCAGTGAATCAGCAAAACTCCTGGCTGGCAAATCTGGGGATAGTGAACATTCGATCGCAGTTTGTGATTTTGGCGATTCTCACGTTTATTATCTGGAGTCTGGAGTCAATTTTTGAATATGCTTACGGGTGGCTATGGCGCAACCTGGCGCAGAAGCTTCAACACGACATGAGACTCAATGCCTACCAGCATTTGCAGGAGCTAGAGCTGGAGTATTTTGAGGCGAGAGACAGCGGCAGATTGATGTCAATTCTCAACGACGATATCAACCAGCTAGAGCGGTTTCTTGACTTTGGCGCGAACGATATTTTGCAGGTGCTTACAACAGTGCTTGTGATCGGGGCGGGCTTTTTTATCCTGGCTCCCAGTGTGGCGTGGATGGCAATGCTGCCGATTCCGTTTATTTTGTGGGGGTCGATCGCTTTTCAAAAACTGCTTGCGCCGAGATATGCAGACGTGCGCGAGAAAGTGAGCCTACTCAGTAGCCGCTTGTCGAATAATCTGGGCGGCATTGTCACGATCAAAAGCTTCACCACCGAAGCGTATGAGGTCGATCGTCTGCGTCAAGAAAGTGAGGCATATCAGCAAAGCAACCGCCGCGCCATTGCCCTCAGTGCTGCCTTTGTACCGCTGATTCGGATCATTATTTTGCTGGGATTTACGGCTTTGCTGGTGTTTGGTGGTCTGCAAACGGTGGAAGGCAAGCTGGCAGTGGGAACTTATAGCGTCCTGGTCTTCATGATTCAGCGATTGCTGTGGCCCCTCACCCGGCTGGGCGAAACGCTCGATCAGTATCAGCGGGCAATGGCTTCGATCAATCGCGTTATGGGCTTGCTCGATACCCCAATCGCCATTCATTCTGGCGAAATTGCCCTCAATCGCAACGGTTCCACGCCACCTGCCCCAAGCCTGCATCCGGCCAACGGCTTCCATGCCTCAACGTCCACGGTACGCGGTGAACTGGTGCTAAAAGACGTAACCTTTGGCTACCGCGATCGTCCTCCGGTGATTCAAGACCTGTCGCTGCATATTCCTGCCGGAAAAACAATCGCGATCGTTGGCTCTACCGGATCGGGCAAAAGTACGCTGGTAAAGCTCTTGCTGCGGCTTTATGAAATCCAGTCGGGCAGCATCACTCTGGACGGCATCGATATTCGCGATCTGGAACTGCATAGTCTGCGGCAGGCGATCGGCTGGGTCAGTCAGGATGTGTTTCTATTTCACGGCTCTGTTCTGGAAAATATTATCTACGGCGACCCCAGCGCAAGCTTGTCAGAAGCGATCGCCGCTGCCAAAATTGCCGAAGCCCATGACTTTATCGAACAGTTGCCCCAGGGCTACGACACGATCGTCGGTGAACGGGGACAAAAGCTTTCCGGTGGTCAGCGGCAGCGACTCGCCATCGCCCGTGCTGTGCTGAAAAATCCGCCGATCCTGATCCTGGACGAAGCCACCTCTGCCGTTGATAACGAAACCGAAGCCGCCATTCAGCGATCGCTCGACCAGATCACCCAAAACCGCACAACGATCGCGATCGCCCACCGCCTCTCGACCATCCGCAACGCCGATCGAATCTACGTGATGGAATACGGCAGGCTGATCGAACAGGGCAAACACGAGGAATTGATCGATCGACAGGGCGTGTATGCAAGCTTATGGCGGGTGCAGTCCGGGATTCGATCGTAGTGGATCAATTGCGCTGAGCAATTACCGCATAAAAAGGGTCAGTTCCGCCAATCCCCAACATTTGCAGGAAACTGGGAACGTTGCCCTGCCGCATCACCACTTCGGGTTCGCTGAAACCGGGAATCGCTTTGAAATAGCGTTTCACTAGCTCCACGCGATCGTCTTCAGAGCCATCTCGCCACGCCTGAATCGCCTTCTGGTAAAACATCCGATTCGAGAAGCTGACGATCGCAATCCCACCCGGTTTCAAAACGCGGTGAATCTCCGCAAACACCGCTTCGGGACGCTGAAGATACTGCACGGAAACCGTATTCAGCACGGCATCAAAGGGCTGATCAGGCAGGGGAAAAAGCTGATTGTCGTTCAAATTCTGCACAAAGTAGTGATCCAGACGCGGATTGCGGGCAAGCTCCTCGGCGTTGAGTCCGTGTCCTTCGACGTGAGCAAACTTCATCTCGTCCGGCAGATGGGAAACCCAGCTACTCATCATGTCAAAAATGCGCGTATCAGGCTTCAGCCGTTCCCGGTACAGGTCGGTCAACTGCTGAATAAAATGCTCATCGACGTGGGTGACAAATCGCGGCACGCTGTAAAACTCGCGATCGTCCGATTCATCCAGCTTGGTGCGTTGAGGGGGTTGCAGCATCGGGGGCAATAATCATGACTCTACTCTTCCTAGTTTAGAAAACTTATTGCAGGAAACGAGTTGAGCAAAGGCTTGTCCCAATCGGCTTGTCAGGAAGGCTATCAGATTTGAGCTAAGCAATTTCACGGGCTGAAGCGTTTTGCACCAGAAGCAGCAACGCCTAAAAAACGAGTACATTTACATACCCGCTGACAGGAATTTACTTGATATGGTGTAGGCGAATTAATTTTATTCTTAACCTTAGCATAACCTATGAAACGACGCAACTTTATTGTTTGTTCTACGTTGTTCGTCGTCTCCAGTTGCACAGCCGCAACAACACAGCCAAACCGCACGAGTGGCAACCCATCTGCTGGAACTCAGATGAGCAAGCCTGAAAAACTGCGCTTTGCGGTGTCTGATGTCAAAGGTATCGAGGATCTGCAAAAGGACTATGAAGCACTGCGAGTTGTCCTGGAACAAACGCTGGCAACCCAGGTTGAGTTTTTCCCGGTTGAGAGCTACATCGCGGCGGCTTCGGCTTTGCAGCAGGATCAGGTCGATCTGGTGTTCACGGGTCCGTCGGAATATGTGGTGATGCGTGCCCGCACGAATGCGGTTCCGGTTGCCGCCATTAAACGCGACAGGTACTACCCGGTGGTTGCGGTTTTGGCAAATCGTAATATTCAGTCGCTGAATGACTTGAAGGGTAAGACGATCGCGATGTGGGAAGTGGGTTCGACCAGCGGCTATCTGGGTCCAACAAAGCTGTTAATCGATGCCGGGCTAGACCCTAAAACCGATGTCAAAATCGAGCTGATCGGCAAGAAAGGACTTCCAGCCCTCAAAGACGGCAAAGTAGATGCTTGGGCAGGCTCAATTCGGCGATACGAGCAGTTTCTAGAATCTGAACAACTGACTCCAAACAATTTGCCGCTATTAACCAAAGGAGCCGATTTACCCGCTGATCCCTTTGTGGTGAGCAGTAAGCTGGATGCCGAATTTGTCGCAGAAATGCGGAAACAGTTGTTTCAGAACCAGGACAAGCTTTTAGAAGCGATCGCCCCGGCGGATGGTGCAAAGTTTACTGGAGCCAAATTAATTGAGGCGCAGGATGTCGATTACGACATGATTCGCGAAGTCTATCGAGCGATCGGACAGGGTGCGTTTTTGCAGGGCTAATTTGAATGGCGTTAGTTTTTGGTTATGCATAAATTTTGGGAACCGGGTAGAGCCAACTCCCCCAACGAGGTAACTGCTTCACATCGTTCTGACCCCTGCGCTGATTCGAGTTCACCAGAAATCACGCAGAATGCGCTTTGTAAATGGTGGGCTAGAGTGTCGCAACCGGGTATTGCCAGAAAAATTGGCTATGGCTATATGCTGGCGATTGGGGTTGCTACACTGGGAGCAACGATCGGCTTGATCGTGGGTGACTATTACCAGAAACAGGCGCAGACCCAGCTTGCGATCGCCCGTAAGCAACAATCGCTCCTGACGAATCTGGAACACGAAATTTTAGAACTTCGATCGCATCCCCAACGCCTGGTGATGGTGTTTGGAGACTCAATCTGGTTTGATTTTGAGCGAACAGCATTTCTGACTCGCGTTCGCGAAGCACAGGAGTTGGTCGCTGAACTCAACGCCTTTATTGAACGCAATCCCCATAATTTGGCGATCGGGGCGACTGGATCAAAAAAGCTGGCAGAAGAATACGAAACGAACACAGAAGCCTATGCTGACTGGGTGCGAACGATTTGGCAGCAGCTCAACCCAGGCAGCCTGACTCAGCCGGAAATTCCAATTGCTCAACAAAGCCTCCTGGCATCTCTGCGGCAAGAACCCGCGATCAGGCTGGATGTCAAGTTTGAGCAGCTTGCAGAGCAATTACATCAAGCCCTGGAAACCGCGCAGAAGCAGCAGGATGATGCCGACATCCAGCTACAAACTGCGGAAGCCCTGCGGCTGCAAATTATCCTGACGGGTCTGGCAGTTGCAGCCGCCATCGCAGCTCTGCTAGCACTCTACACCAGCCGTGCCATTGCTCGACCAATCGAAGCCGTCACTCAGGTTGCACAGCGAGTCAGCCGTGAGTCAGATTTTCAGTTGCAGGCTCCAGTTCTCAGCCAGGATGAAGTGGGGGTTTTGGCAATTGCTTTTAACAATCTGATTCGGAAAGTGGCTGAGTACACCCATGCGCTCGAACTCAGCCGTCAAACGCTAGAAGACCGTGTAGAGGAGCGAACCCAGGAACTTCAGCAGGCACTTGACCATGTGAAGAAAGCCCAGTTGCAGCTCGTGCAGGCAGAAAAAATGTCCAGTTTGGGGCAGCTTGTGGCGGGCGTTGCCCACGAAATTAACAATCCAGTGAACTTCATTCACGGGAATCTCAGCCACGCCAGTCAATACACCCAGGATTTGCTGGAACTGCTGGACCTTTACCAGTGCCAACTGCCCAATCCCCCGTCGGCAATTCAGGACAAAGAAGAGGACATTGATCTGGCTTTTTTACGCCACGACTTACCTAAACTGCTGCAATCGATGAAGGTTGGGGCGGAGCGAATTCGAGAAATTGTTCAATCGCTGCGAACTTTTTCCCGGCTGGATGAAGCCGCAATCAAAGAAGTGGATATTCATGAAGGACTGGACAGTACGCTGATGATTCTGCAAAATCGCCTGAAGGGGAAATCTGATTATCCAGCAATCAAGGTTATCAGGGAGTATGGCGTTTTGCCCCTGGTTGAATGCTACGCCGGACAGCTCAATCAGGTATTTATGAATATCTTGAGCAATGCGATCGATGCTCTAGAAGAACGGAATATTCAGCAATCGCTCGTTGAAATCGCAGCCCCGCCCCGCACAATTACCATCCGCACTCAGGCGATCGATCGCATTCAAGTTGCCGTTTGGATCAAAGACAATGGACCGGGTATGACTTCGGAAGTTCAACAGCAGTTATTTAATCCGTTTTTTACAACAAAGCCTGTGGGTAAAGGAACAGGAATGGGGATGTCAATTAGCTATCAGATCATTACTGAACGTCACCGAGGAAGTTTAGAGTGTATTTCTGAGCTGGGGAAAGGGACGGAATTTGTGATAACAATTCCAATTCGATCCATGTAAGTAGCTGGGCGCAATTAAACGATGGATGAAGATGGGGATGGAGGGGGCACAATCCCCTCCTTAGGGCTTCGCCCCAAACCCCGCTTAATCTGCCATTTAATTACTCTGCCATTTAATGACAATGACCTACTTAGTACGGATTTGCTCTGCTGATATAAACGATTCGTCCTGCGAGAAAATCATTTGTTCCAGAGCATTCTGTAAATCCTGAGTCAGGGTGGCGACGGCTTGGCGGCGATTGGTTTGATAGCCTGACCATCGATCGCTGATCGAAATGGGTTCGCCGATCGTGATAAAGGCTTTTTGTTTACCCAGGCGAGGACGGGGGAACGGAAATTTTCCTTTCAGGCGAGTGACCGTATCCCAGACGAGCAGCAGCATTTCGGCAAAGCGTTCGGCGGTGGGCTTTTCGAGAACATAGCGTCCGGTGACGCTGACGAAGGTTTCGACTAAGCGCATGTGCCACAGCCGCAAATCGGATTCTTCGGCAATGCGATCGGCTAGACCTCGCTCCACAGGCGGCAGTTGCTCAATATCTTTGATGTCTTCGCGATAGATCCAGTCCCAGCCAGCCTGCTCCAGACGGCGACAGCGATCGGTCAGCGTTCCTTTAGGAGCGACTTTGAAAAATTCCTCGGCGACGGAAAGAGCCGTATTTAACAGGGTTTGCAGCCGCATGGCAAGCCGTATATTCGCTGGATCGCTTGCCTCGATCGCGCTAGGCGTAGGAATCATGCCTGTTCCCGCTTCGAGCGTCGTCGGGGCTTTCAGTTCCCGGTGATAAAAGCGGATGTAAAACTGCTCCATCTGCGTCAGCAAATGCTCTCCCAGGCGAATCAGCCTGCGATACTGACGTTCCTGAGCGGGAGTGAGTTTAGCCTCATCCGGGAGAGGAACGCTCTTAGCCTCCACTTCGCCCGCTAGCCCGCAGTCTGTCTCTAGCTCCGTCATCAAGCGATCGATCGCTTCCCACGGTTCCGAGACGTAGTGATACTGAATGCCGATCGGCAAAATCACCACTCGCTCGGTGCGTCCGGCTTTGTGCAAATCTTCCTGACACCAGAAGCCAAACTGGGCAACACCAGGTTCGATCGGGCTAACGATTTCGTTGTGTCCGTTGGTTGCGCCTTCAGGAGCGGCAGCGATCGGGAATTGTCCTTCCGCAAAAAGCTGTCGTGCCGATCGCAGCCCAGAGAGATCTACTTTGCCGCGTCGAATCGGCGTGCCGCCCAGCCGGGGATAGAGCCAGGAGACGAGCGAACCTGCCCAGAGGGGAATGCCGCGATCGTAAATAAAGTGCGAGTGAACCGGAGCCTGAAGCCGAATGCCCATTGCTGCCGCCGTTCGGGGAACGCAGCGCGAAACGAGATGAAACATACAGAGCGGGTCATTCGAGCTGGGATGCCGGAACGCCATCATAAAGCGCACCTTACCCGCCTGAAATTCTTCGTAGAGCTTCACCAGTGTTTCGACCTGGTTTGCCTCTATGTCTACCACCTGCTCACGCCAGCGTATCCAGGAAGGCGCAGCAAGATGAGTCATTTGACGTACCAGAGGATCGTAGTTTGGCGGCAGAAACTCAAGCGGTGGCTGAGCCTGGGTGATGAAGTTCGGCAAGGGACAATCTCCAGCAGTGCGGTCTTTAGTGCTGTCTTTATTGTGCAAGCTGGTTTTGCTTCTGGGGCAATCTTTGTGCCGCGATCGATCACTGTCTCAATTTGTTGTTCATTCCCTTCCGACCTACCCCTTGCCCAAATTCAGCCCAACCCTGCCGATCGTAATTAGCGCAATACAAATTACTTTTCCCAGCCCCATTCCTTCGCCAAACAGCAGCACACTTAGAATGGATATACCCGTCACGCCAATCCCAGACCACACTGCATAGACAACGCTAATTTCAATTTCTTTTAAGAACAAACTAAAACAGAAAAAAGAGAGCGGATAGCCGATCGCCGAGCCAATTCAATAAACAGGCTTGATGAATCCATTCGCAAGTTTGAGACAGACCATTGCAAAAATTTCGGACGCGATCGCCAGACTGATTTGCAATTCGGTCTGCGATAGTATGAAAACCAAAAACTATCTATCTCTGTACTCGGATATTAGTAGGCGATGAGTTATCGAATTCAGCAAAGCACAAAACTTTTATCATTTTCAGAGTTCGACCACCTAGACCTATTTCAGGCACAGGCACTTCACTATCGCTATGCGCGTCATTCTCACCCTACCTATTCGATCGGCTTAATCGAAGCAGGACTTGGAGGCAATTATTACCGAGGTGCGACTCATCTGGCTCCGCCCCAAAGCATGATTTTAATGAATCCAGAAGAGGTTCATACAGGCTATTCTGCCGAGGGATTACCGCTCACCTATCAGATGCTTTATCCCAGTGTGCAGTTAATGGAGCAAATTGCAGGTGAACTTCAAGGCGATCGATTTCCTGATTTCAGAATTCCTGTCGCTCAAAATCAGTCTTTAGCAGAAAAATTCGCTTCGCTGCTGCACAGCCTTGAATGTTCAAAGGATAAGTTCACTCAGCAGTGTTTATTGATTGATGTTCTATCGCTGATCATTACTCAGCATGCAGGTATCAAATCTCGATCGATTCAATCGAATCAGGAACATCAGGCGATCGGTTTAATTAAGGAATATCTACACGATCAGTACAACACCAATATTTCCTTAGAACAGCTTGCGGAACTTACTCATCTCAACCGTTCTTATCTGATTCGAGTGTTTAGTAAAGCAGTCGGAATGCCCCCTTATACTTATCTAACTCAGGTGCGGGTAGAAAAAGCAAAAGAGCTGCTTCGGCAGGGAATGTCGGCAGCAGAAACAGCGATCGCGGTTGGAATGGCAGACCAGAGCCACCTAAATCGCCACTTTAAGCGAATCGTAGGGGTAACGCCGGGACAGTATCGCCATATTTATTCTCAGCAATAGGTTTCGGAATGGGTTTCAGGAATGGGCTTCAGGAATAGAGCAATCAATTTCAGGGCAGCAATTCACGTCTAAAAAGATACTGAAAGCAGATGTCAATATCGTTCAAGATGGTTTTCTGAAAGGGTTTAATACTGAGGTCATCGTTCATTACACTTCACTCAACCGATGGCTTCTCAAGATTCATCCCAGGCTTATTATCTTGCCCAAATCAACATTGCCCTGATGAAAGCTCCACTTCACGACCCAATCATGGCCGAATTTGCAAATGCTCTGAATGCAGTCAACGCGATCGCCGATCAGAGCCAGGGATTTGTGTGGCGGTTAAAAGACGGCGATGGAAATGCAACGAATATTCGTGCCTTTGATGATCCCCAGATTCTGGTGAACCTATCAGTTTGGCAAAATGTAGAATCGCTTAAAACCTATGTTTACCAGAGTCTCCACGGTAGTTTTTTTGTGCGCCGCCGCGCCTGGTTTGAGAAATATCCAGGGGCACATTTCGCGATGTGGTGGATTCCCGCAGGTCACATTCCTTCGATCGAGGAAGCTAAAGCCAAGCTAGACCATCTCTGGCAGCACGGAGACTCAGAAACCGCCTTCACTTTTGCCAAACCCCATCCGCAGCCGATCGTTTCACATTACTGATTTCCATTCACTTCACTCATCTCCATTAACTTCTAACTTCTCAGAGATACGGCGTTTTTCACTCCCGTAAGGTACGGGGGGTATGGGGGTTTCGCCCCCACACAGGGGCTGTGCCCCTGCACCCCATTTTTTGTACTTCAATAGCCTGAACAAGGCTGTAACTTCCAAGATCACGGCATTCTCTACGCCCGCCTTCGTACTATCCGATCGCCCCAAAGCCCTGGTCTGAGTGAGAATAGAACTACATTTCTCATCTCGATCGCCTTTCCTATGGAAACGCCCCGTTCTTCTGCTGACTCTGCTCAATCGTCTGCCAGTTCTCATACCAGGCTGGTTCCGGCTCGGCTGCAAGATTTTCACTTCGATCGCGCCCATACAAGCTTGAAGCAGGCAATTAGCCGCTATGCCCAGCAATTGCGAATTCGCAGACCCGGAACTCCCGTGGAGCTACAGGCAGCCCTGAAGACGGATCTCGATCGCCTCACGGCCAGTCTGGAAAAGCTGGATCAAGGGTTGATTCGGATTGCGGTGTTTGGGCTAGTGAGTCGCGGCAAGTCGGCGGTGGTAAATGCGCTACTGGGGCAAAAGGTGCTGCAAACGGGACCGATCAACGGCGTAACGCAATATCCGCGATCGGTGTACTGGTCGGTTCGAGAGGGAATGCCCGTTGAGCTAATTGACACGCCCGGATTAGATGAAGTGGGTGGCGAATCGCGGGCAAGCATGGCGCGACAGGTGGCAGACCAGGCGGATCTCATTCTGTTTGTGGTGGCAGGCGACATTACTCGCACCGAATACCGGGCACTGACTGATCTACAGCAGGCAAATAAGCCGATCGTCCTCGTATTTAACAAGGTAGATCTGTATCCGCGAGTCGATCGCCAGTCAATTTTCCAAAAGCTGCAAACCCTCTTTGTCCAAAGCGGTGACAGCGACGAGTTTAGACCCCGACTCAGTCCGCAAGACGTTGTCCTTGTTTCGGCAGAACCCGCACCGATGGAAGTTCGGGTCGAGTATCCTGACGGACGGGTCGAGTATGAGTGGGACGCACCAGAACCGCAAATTGACCCACTGCGCGAAAAGCTGCTGGAAATTCTCAATCGCGAAGGCAAATCCCTGCTGGCACTCAACGCACTGCGGCAAGCCAGCGAAACTGAAGGCTCGATCGCTCGCAAAACAGTGAAATTGCACGAGCAAGCCACTGAAGATCTGATTTGGCAGTTCGCTAAGTGGAAAGCGATCGCCATTGGCGCAAACCCGATCGCCGTTTTGGATCTAATGGGCGGAGCCGTCACTGATCTGCTAATGATCCGCGCGCTCGCTAAGCTCTACGGTCTACCTATGACCAGCTACGAAGCGGGGAAACTGCTGAAGGCAATTCTGTTTAGTTCGGGTGGCTTGCTGTTGGGTGAAGTGGGGAGCGGAGTGCTGCTCGGCATGGGCAAAAGCGGGGCTGCAGTGGCAACGGCATTTGATAGCGTCAATGGCATTATGACCTACGGCACAACAGCAGTCGCGCAGGCAACGCTGGCAGGTTTCGGCTCTTATCGCGTGGGTAAGGCGGCTCAGGTTTATCTGGAGCAAGGCTGCACCTGGGGACCGCTGGGCGCGGATACGGTGATTCAGGAGATTTTGAATCAGGTCGATCGCGAAACGGTGATTTATCGTCTGCGGCAGGAACTCCTTCAGAACGAACCGTTGAACAGGCTTTAATCGGGCTTAGATTGCGGTGGGTTTCCGGGTGTTTCCGCTGCCAAAACCATTGCTTCGGCAGCAAATTCAGCAGAGGGAATTTTGAGAAGCTGTACAATTCTTAATATTCCTTTGAGGAAGCAGACCTTTCCCGCTGAGTTCAGCAGAGAATCCGGTCACACACAATCTATTTGACATACCCGAGAAGTGATGGAAAAAGCTGTGATTTGAGTACCTAGATCTGACAGTTTCGATAGAAATTGTTTGCCTTTAAAAGTTTTTGCGACCCAACCTTCAGTAGACATACATTCACTGTCAGCCAAACAACCTAATTTCCTGCTTCTACAGGTTGTTCTAATACAGCCCGTAACGTTCCTAGCAAATCTTGAATGGTATAGGGCTTATCAATAAAGTCCTTAACTTCGCTAGCTTCTCTCAATTTATCGTTAGACATAAATCCACTCATGGCAATCACTTTGATCCTCGGATTAATTCTCCGAAGGTTCTGAATCGTTGTTGGACCATCCATAGATGGCATCATCATATCCACTAAGGCAACAGTAATCTTATGTTTGTATTGAGCACAGAGCGAAATTGCTTCAATTCCATTATTCGCTATCAGCACACGGTAGTTATAGGCTTCTAATGAAGCTTTCGTTATTGCTAAAATTTCTGTCTCGTCATCTACAACAAGAATCCATTCTTCATTTCCATTAGGCGGATTAGAAGGTTCTACTCGTGGGGAAACGGATGCTTCTATCGCTGGTAAGAATACTTTAAATTCAGTGCCCTCTCCCAGCTTGCTAACCACATCAATGAACCCTCCGTGGCTTTTAACAATGCCTCTCACCGTGGAAAGTCCTAACCCTGTCCCTTTACCAATTTCTTTAGTTGTAAAAAACGGTTCAAAAATTCTATCCGTAATTTCAGCTGACATTCCGGTCCCTGTATCTTTGACTGTAAGTCCAATGTAGGAACCAATGGATGCATCAAGATTCATGCGGGCATAATGTTCATCTACAATCACGTTTGCAGCAGAGATGATGAGCGTACCGCCATTTGGCATCGCATCACGAGCATTAACGACCAGATTCATCAGCACTTGATGTAAGTGAGTTGCATCCCCAGAAACTGACCAAAGCCCCGGTTCCACATAGGCTAGCAACTCAATCGATTTTGGAAATGTCTTCTCAGCAATTTGCTTAACTTCGTAGACCAGATGCTTCACCTGCACGCTCGTCCGTTTCCCTTCCACGCCACGGGCAAATTGGAGGACTTGCTTGACAAGAGCAGCTCCACGTCTAGTATTCATTTCAATGATTTTAAATAAATGCTGGCTCTGCTCGTCGGCACTGGGAAACTTGTACTGTAACAATTGTGCTGTAGCTAGAACAGGGGTCAGGATGTTGTTGAGATCATGAGCAATGCCGCCTGCAAGGGTACCCAAACTCTCAAGCCGTTGAGTTCGCAGGAATTGGCTTTCGAGCTGTTTCTTTTCAGTGATGTCTGTATTAACTGTCAAGAAAGATTTGGGTTGCCCCTGGGCATCATGCATTAAGGTCCAACGGCTGGTGACAATAATTTCTTTGCCCTGCTTATTGACTTGATGCAATTCGCCTTGCCAAGTACCACATTCAATTAAACTTCTTTGAGCAACCTCGAGTTGCTTGAGTGAGTCTGGTCGATACAACAGTTGAGTCGCATTTTGGTCGATCGCCTCTTCAGCGTTCCATCCATAGAGATGCTCTGCACCCTTGTTCCAATACTGAATTTTGTTATCCAAATCTCGTACTAGAATGGCATCGGTTGTAATGTTGAGTAGAGCCGCCTGTTCCCGAATCTTGTCTTCTGCCTGCTTGTGCTGAGTTAGGTTAAGGACAAAACCAACGATTGCCTGAGATTCATCGAGCAAAGCCCCGCCAACCATGACAGGAATGCGGTATCCATCCTTGTGAAAATATTCCTTTTCAAAGGCACTAAACGCTCCAGTATTGGTTAATTCTGCCAGTGCGGCTTCATGGAGGTGGACATATCCTGGAGGTGTCATTGCGTGCCAATTTAACTTCCCAGCTTTCAAGTCAGCGCGATCGTATCCAACGATTTGGAGGAAGGCATCATTGGCGTCTGTAATACTGCCATCTGCCAGGCTAAAAATAATGCCAATCACATTGGATTCGATTAAACGTCTGAACCGGGCGTCACTGCGCTGCAGTGCTCTAAACGCTTGCTCACGTTCTTCTTCTACCCGCTGACGCTGTTGAATTTCCTTTTCTAGCCGCTCATTCTGCTCTGTTAATCGCTTGGTCAAGTTTTGCAGCCGAAAGTGAGTATTGATTCGCGCTAAAACTTCTTCATGATCTAGCGGTTTAGTGATGTAATCAACTGCCCCAAGATTTAAACCTTTGACCTTATCAACGTTATCGCTAACAGCGGTTAGAAAAATGATCGGGATCTCTTGCGTAGTTGAGTTTGCCTTTAGGCGACGGCACGTTTCAAACCCATCTATTCCGGGCATGAGAATGTCTAGCAAAATCAAGTCGGGTGGAGCATATTCTGCTAGAGCAATCGCTCTTTCCCCATCTTCAGCGATCACCACTTTGAAACCATCGGCTTCCAGCAAGTCGAGCAGCACATCTAGATTTGTGGGCGTATCATCCACGATTAAAATAACGCCTTTCTCAGCAATTCCTGTATTCATAAACACCTCCTAAAATTGCTTTAAAAATTCCAAAATTTGTCGCCCTTTAAATCCTCTGGCAAGCTGCCGCAAGTGGGTAGCAAAAGGGCTCCATTGCTGGTTTGACTCCTCCAACTGGGTTACTCGTTTGGCGATGGCTCGTAAATCTCCTCGCATGGCTAAATCCAGAAGAATAGCAACCTCTTCTGCTGGCGGAATCGAAAAATCAACTGAAAGGTTAGGGACAGCTGAGGCAGAACTCACTTGGCTATTTTCCTGCTGGTCCCTCTCTTTAAAGGGTTCTTGAATGTCGCTCTCATTTTCGTAAATCCATTCCAATTTCAGGTGTTCTTGCAATTTCTGGAGGAGGTCGGCCTCTCGAATTGGTTTCGACAGAAAATCATTGCAGCCTACCTTGAGACTCTGTTGCTGATCGAATTCAAAGACACTAGCCGAGACTGCAATCACAACGGTATCTTTTAGGGCTGGCATTAACCTGAGTTGTCGGGTTGCCTCAAAGCCGTCTAGATTCGGCATCACTAAGTCAATCAGAACAGCATCGGGCTGAAAATCCTGTGCTTTATTCAATCCGTCTTCACCATCCACAGCGTCTATGACGTCAAATCCGATCGGCTCTAAGAGATTCACAAGGATAGAGCGATTTGTCGGTTTGTCGTCCACCACTAAAATTTTCCGCCTGTCGCCTGTGAACCCAGTAATTGTGCGCTTTGAGGTAGCAGCATCTGTCGATGAATGGACCGCCACTAGGTCTAAATCAAACCAGAAAGTGCTACCTACACCCAAGGTACTCTTGACCTGAAGCGTTCCTCCCATCATCTCAACCAGCTGACAGCTGATGGCTAGCCCTAACCCCGTTCCTTCTGTCTTACGGCTATTTTCGCCCACCTGTTGAAACGGCTTGAAGATCTCATCAAGCTGATCAGCAGCAATGCCAACACCGGAATCTTCGACTTGAAAGCGAATCTTCTGCTCGTGATAACCCACCTTAAAAACAACCGTTCCCGTTTCAGTGAATTTGACGGCATTGCCAAGCAGGTTTAGCAGGACCTGGCGCAAGCGTTTGTCATCCGCCCGAATCACCTTAGGCAGAGAAGATGGTGTCTGATAGGTTAACGAAATGCCTTTTTGTTCAGCTTTAATTTTGCAGATCTCTACGATGCTTTGTAAGAATTCCGCAAAATGAAACTCTCTTGAATACAGCTCCATCTTACGGGCTTCAATTTTAGAAAGATCTAAAACATCATTGATCAGCGTTAGTAGGTGCTCTCCACATTGGTGAATGATTGCAATGCGATTCTTTTGCAGTTCGGATAAAGAGCGGTCTTTTTGACAAATTTGTGTATATCCTAAGATGCCATTCAGTGGCGTACGAAGTTCATGGCTCATGTTTGCCAGAAATTCACTCTTCGCTCGGTTGGCAGACTGGGCTATTTCTTCTGCCTGTTGGCGATCGCGAACCTCTTGCTGAAGCTGTAGGGTTCGCTCTTCTACTTTCATTTCCAGAGTTTTACTGTAATTCTCTAACTGTTCATGCGATCGTTTCAAATCAGTGTTGGCGGCTGCCAAATCTTGATAAAGACGGGCGTTTTCAAGGGAGATCGCCGCCTGGGAGGATAAAAGCTGCAAAACTTCTACTCGCTCTGCTGTAAAAGCACCCGTTGTTAAATTGTTTTCCAAATAGAGAATGCCAATGAGCTTACCTTGATGAACGATCGGCGCACACAAAACGGATTTGGGCTGACGATCAAGAATATAGTCATCCGTTGTGAAAATTCCCTCACGGGTCGCTTCATTCAGAACCACATTCTCCTGCGTTTGCCGCACATAATTGATGATGGATAGCGGTAGCTGACTTGCCTCTACAGGAATAAATTGTTGAACGATGATTTCATGTTGATTAACCTGCCCAGTGGCTTCGATAAAGAGTTTCGAGTCTTTTTCTAGAATTAATATCCCTGTTTCTGCACCTGCATTTTCAAGCAGAATTTGCATCAACGTGGTTAGCAAATTGCTTAAAACAATTTCACCTGAAAGAGCTTGCGCGGCTTTCATGACGGTGGCTAAGTCCAGGTTGTGATTAGCTTCAGGATAATTTGTTGTTCTTTGAGGAATTGTCGCTTTTGTGCCGCTTTTAGCTGAAGTTCTGGTTAAAAATTGAGGGTATTTTTCTTCTAAATGCTCAACTTTAGCTTGAGCACCCCAAACCTGATAAGCATAATGCGCCTTTTGTAGATAGAGTTGAGCGATCGCATCTCTCCCCCATCCTAAATAACACTTACCTGCCAACTCATACGCCAATGCTTCTTCATTCAAATATTCGTTTTCTTTAGCCAAAGCAATAGCTTGATCATACCGTTCCATTGCTTGTTCTTTTTCATCTAAAACTCGATGCCGTTCTGCCTCTACTAAATAGAATTTGTGCAGGTAATTCATAGGGGCATGATGCGCCCAATTCTGCATTTTTTCTTGATTAGCTTTTACTCTGCCAAGAATTTCTTGCTGTTCGGACTGGAGGGCATCAGAATATACTGCCAGCTTAATTAAAGAATCATAGAAATGGAAGAGAGAAATATGGGGTGTTGCGATAACTGCGTCTAAATAGTCTTCTTCGATTACGGCATTTTCGATCGCTTCTGAGTAATTTTCAAATAAATAACAAAGTAAAAGTTTATTCAAATAGGTGTAAGCAATTGCTGCTCTATCGTTTGCTTGCTCGTGTAGTGGTAGCCCTATTTGTTCATCGTAGGCTTGACCTTGGAGACGGCAAGGATTTTCACTTTGCCCCAGCAGGTTTAAGGTAGCCTGCCAATAGATTTCGTGATAATTGAGTGCTGTTTTTTGCTTGATTTTATCAATTGCATCTCTATTGATTGACATCTCTCTTGCAAGGGCAGTCAATTCTTTGCTGCTGTAGTAAGCAAAATAGGAGTTTACTAATAGACCAAAAGCACCAAATTCCAAATCTCCTGTCTCCATCCCAATAGAATAAGCCGACATCAAAGGCTCTAACGTTTTTCTCAGATGTTCTTTCCAGGGTCGGATAAAGATATTGACAATAACGATCGTTTTAGCTTTAATTTCTTGAGTATTTAATCTTGACAGCAGATCTAAAGCTAATTGACCAAACTGATAGCCCGAGTCAATATCTCCCACAATTCCGCAAAGTAGAAGACCATAATTGGCATAAGCAGTAGGAGAAACGGGAGCATTACCGTGTTGGACTGATAGATCGACTTGTTTGCACACCGCCAATGGTAACAGTGCAGGAGCAGCAATATAGGCGGGAGCAAAGATACTTGCTAAAAGTTTAATGGCTGCTAGTTTGCAGGGATCACTCATTTGAGGCAGATCGACTAAATCCTCAATTCGTCTCCCATTCAAAATCACCGCAGTTTCGGAGAGTGCTTGTCCAATATCAAATGGAACTGGGTTTTCGGGAAAATTCACTCCCAACAGCTTTAAGGCTTGTAGTGCCGTATTAATTGCTTCTAGCAGTTTGTTCTGCAATACATGAGCTTGAATCTGAATCTCATATACTTTCACTTTTTCCAATAAAGTTTTAGCGCAGTTTTGCACAATGTCAACGAATCGCTGTACTGCTTCAAAATCACTGCTTAAATATGCCGACTCTGCTGCTTCAGTGTGCAGTGCTAATGCTAATTCGTACTGATCAGTCCAGCTATCTTCAACTAACAATTCAATCCCTGCTTGCAAATATTCAACAGCTGCAACATAAGCCATTGCTATCTTTGCTTTCTGTCCTGCTATCAAATTAAGCTGAGAAATTCTGTCTCGTTCTACTGGATCGGTAACTAGCTCAATTCCTAAGTTGAGGTGATCAACAATCTCAAATATCTTTTCTGATAACGTCTCTGATGACGTGTTTTGCCAAAGCAAACGCCCAATTTGCAAGTGAGTCGCTTGCTTAAAACTTTGATCAATCAGTGCATACGCGGCTTGTTGCACCCGATCGTGGAGAAATCTAAATTCCAGACTTACTAGATGTGTATCAATCAGGTCTTCAGATGCAAGCGTTAATTCAGAGGTTGGTAATACTAAGCCTTCTTCAATAGCTGGCAAAAGATCTTGATGGGTGTCAACTGGCGATCGCTTATAAATAATTGAAAGCGTCTGCAAGTCAAACGTATTACCCATACAAGCCGCCAACTGCAACACCTGCTGAGTAGATTCAGGTAATTTTCGCAACTTCTGAATCATCAACTCAATAACATTATCAGTAATATCAAGTGCCTCAATTTGGGTAATATTCCATTGCCAGCAAGGTTTATCTGCATTCAATGGAGTTGTGAAAGTTAACAGGCTTTCTTGATATAGCGTCTGGAGAAATTGGTTGACAAAGAAGGGGTTGCCAGATGTCTTGCGGATGACTAATTCGGCCAACGGTTGAACAGAACTTACATTACTGTGCAGCGTGTCAGCAATGAGATGGCTAATATCTGCGAGGGCTAAAGGAGCTAAGGTAATTTCATGAATGACAACGGCTTTAGAGCGTAGTAAATCAAGCGCCATCATCAAGGGATGACTTGGACTGACTTCATTATCTCGGTACGCTCCAATTAAAAACAAATAGCCTGTTTCTGCATCGTCTAGAATCACAGCAAGCAGTTTAAGCGTGGCAGAATCAGCCCATTGCAAATCGTCCAGAAACAGAACTAACGGGTGCTCTGGTGAGCAGAAAACACGGATAAAGTTTTGAAAAACAAGATTAAATCGGTTTTGTGCTTCCGTTGGTGCCAGCTCTACAGCAGCGGGTTGCTTGCCCACAATCAATTCCACGTCTGGAACAACATCAATAATGACTTGCGCATTGTTACCCAGAACATCTAAAAGTTTAGTTCGCCATTGCGCCAGTTGGGTTTCGCTTTCAGTCAGCAGTTGTTTCACTAATAACTGAAAGGCAGTAATAATCGCAGAGTAAGGAACATTGCGTTGAAATTGGTCAAATTTACCGGAGATGAAGTATCCTCTCGCACCAACGATCGGTCTGCGGATTTCGTTCACCAACGATGATTTACCAATGCCAGAGTAACCCTTAACCAGTATGGCTTCCGCTTTGCCAGTACTAACGCGATCGAAAGTGCTCATTAACAAACTCACTTCCCGATCGCGCCCATACAGCTTTTCTGGAATTGAAAATTGGCTAAATAAATCAAACTCTCCCACCTTGAAGTGGGAAATCGCACCAGAGGCTTCCAGCATCTTTAGACAAATCTCTAAGTCAGCCTTCAGCCCGAGTGCACTTTGATAACGGTCTTCTGCTGTTTTGGCGAGTAACTTCATGACAATATCGGACACTGCCTCTGGAATGTCCGAATTGACAAGATGAGGCGGGACTGCCGTTTTAGCAATGTGGCAGTGAATGATCTCTAAGGCATCGGTTGCTGGAAACGGCAACTGTCCAGTCAGCATTTCATAGAAAGTAACGCCTAGAGAATAAAAATCGGTGCGATAGTCGATCGATCGGTTCATTCTCCCAGTCTGTTCTGGAGACATATAGGAGAGCGTTCCTTCGAGAACGTTGACGTGGTTAATCGTTGATTTTTCTCTTGTTAAATGTGTAGCAATACCAAAATCAATCAGCCTAACTGCACCTGTTGTTGTGTTAACCAGAATATTGTCAGCTTTAATATCTTTGTGAATAATGTGTTGCTGATGAATCTGTGCCAGAACTGAGGATAAGTGAATTATAATCTGTAAAGAAATATCTAAGTTGAGTTGTCGTGTGGCGATCGCTCTAGCTAACGACTCGCCATCAAAATCAGCCAGAATCAGGGCTAGCCCGTTACCATTATTTTCTAACGCTAAAGGCTTAATAATTTCTTCAGGTTCTAGGTCTTGCAGAATCTGGTATTCATGTCTTAATCGAGTCAATTGCTCAACTGTTGGATACTCAGCTCTCAGTGTTTTTATAATGACAGAGGTAGGTTCTAGATCGCTCTTAGACACTGTCTTAGCTCGGTAAACGCGGTTAGTGTCTCCTTCATATAGAACTTCGAGCAAGTGATAGCCAGCGATCGTAGTACTCATCTTCTTCTTTGTACTGATGATATGAGTAGATGATTAGTGCTCGAGTTTTATCTGTACCCAACGCAGCAAAGGTAGTTTGATTAGCCTTTAGACGCAATGAAATCAGTTGCAGAGCGGTCATTTCTATTCCTACGATAGATGGCATACTTTGGAGCTGTAGTGGGAGCAATAATACTTTACTTGTTAATCCTTAATACAGAGTTATGCCCTGAAGATGATAGGGTGGGAAGGCTATACGTTGGTATGCCTTAAACAAGTGTGAGATAGGTGGTGAGGGCATTCCAAGGAGACTGTAAATTAGAGTGGGTCAAAGGTCGGAAATGAGATCTACTGGATTACTGAAACTGAGACATAAGACTTCGCATCCCAGAGCAATTGACGAGGAATTGGGAAGAAACTGTCAGATTTAGGTACCCAAATCTGGGTTGTGCGCTAAACAAGTGTGGATAGATAGAATAAAAGCAATGCCGTGATAGTGTGTCTGCTATACGCTGTCCCTTCTGCGACCATAGCAAAATCTATCAACACGGTCGGACTCGTAAGGGTGCCCAACGCTTCAAATGCCCAACCTGCCAACAAACGTTTACGGAAACGTTCGACACGCTTTATTACCTATAAGTGGATTATTCAGGAAGAACTGCGTCGCTACCACGGCACGGGCTGGTCGGGAACGCTTTGCTTGCTGCCGTTTGTGCTGGGGATGGCAGTGCCTCAACTCTTGCGAATGTTTGACCCCAATGTGTCGGGCGAGTTTGGCTGGTTTTCGCTGCTGGGCATTGCGTGGATCTATATTGTGCAGTTTCGCCTCTACCACACCGTGAACCGGATTTATCAGGATGCAGGCATGAAGAAACCGCTCGCCGTCTGGTGGATTGCAATTCCCGGACTGAATCTGGTGGTTGGCTTGCGGCAAATTCACCTTCTCAGCGAGTTTTGGGCACAGCAGCAGGGTGTGGAAGGGAATGACCCGATCGCCAAATTCTTCCCGTTTTTATCTCAGCTCTAACATCGCAGGTTGAATGGATAGCTTGAATCAGCATCGCTCCGCCCTACAGGGGTTCCCTTTTCTAACCGATGCCTAACTCTTTACCGATCGTCGGCTGATGCGTTCTCGCAGTGCCCAAAGACTAATCATTGCTGCAAACCCTGCGCCTAAACTATCCATAATTAAATCTGTGACCGTATCGTTCACGTCGCCAATCACTTCAGTATTAAAAATAAATCCGGCTGACCATTCCATAATTTCCCAGATCGCACCGATCGCAATTCCAAAACTGGCAACGGTCAACACATAAAGCCAGGGATGTTGGCGAAACACGGACAGCATCGATCGATACACCAAAAACCCCAGTGCCAGCGTAATCGCAAAGGTAGTGAAGGCATGGGTAATTTCATCATAGGGTCCAGGCTGATAAAACAATCGCCACACCCAACCGCCTGCATTCAACAGGGCAGCAATCACAAACAGGAAATCAAACAGGGTCGGCAGCTTATCATCGGTGAGAATAAACACCAGAGCCGCAATCCAGAATCCTGCCAGCGCGATCGCATTGTTCCACTGCCCCTGAGCGATCGCCGCAATAATTGCAATGAACAGCACAAGCTCTCCAAGCCACGCTGCAATTCGATATCCTCGCCAGTTTGTTCTCATCATTTTACTGAACACTGCTTAATCAAGATAGCGATCGTCTGCATGATATCAATTCCTGGCCGCTCAACGATCCATAAACTCTGCTGAAAGGGTGGTTTGTGAAAGCGGTTTGCAATTTAACAGCTCAGACGACAGATTGCGTGTGGGCTCGGTATCTTGCCTGCCCAATTTGGGCAAGACGACCATTCCACAAGCCAGCTGAGAAGATTGCCCATGGCGTAAAGCCGATTTCTACAGGAACAGAGGCGCAATTCCGTGTAGAACGATATCTGCAACAAAGTGAGACAGCATCGCCGCCTCTAATCCAAACGTGAAGTAGAGATAGCCAAACCCAATTCCGGCTAATCCATTCAGCAAGATGGCTCGTGTAATCACTAGCGGCGTAAGCGGCAAAATCGCGGCGGTTGCGGGCAGGTGTCCTAAGCCAAACAGAATGGCTGCACTGATCGTCGCAATCCACAAAATCGATCGCGTCGGATGACCATTGGCACGATGAGCAATAAACTTGCCAATGAACGCAATCAACGAAAGAACAAACAGCCGCAGATAAATTTCTTCGTTAATGCCGCCGTAGAACGATGCAAGAAACCCTTGCCATACAGGAGGCTGAATCGCCGCTGCAACAGGACTGCTTGCCTGCCCCAATTGCTGAGCTAAAGCAGGCGCAAACACAAACGCATCAAGTCCCAACACCGCCAGCGATGCCACAATGCCCCAACCGATCGCCGGAAGCACAAACGCTTTGACCCGCTCACTCACTGACTCTCTTTCTGATTCTCCTTGAAGCAGAGCGCGTAAGATGGGTGTCCCTAGCCCTATGCGATTGGCAAAGAATAAGCCTGCGGCGATCGTAATTGCCAGCACGATCGCGGATTGTCCGATTTGTAGCGCAACGACAACAGGCAGCGAAAACGGAAGTTGAATCGTTGCCAAATTAGCAGATTGAAGGGTCAGTGCATAGGGAATTAGAGCGATCGAGCCCAGAATTCCGGCAAGCCAGAGCGTCAGAAAAATCCGTCGGTTCAAGGGTTTCGATTTTGATGGAACAGTTGCAACCATTGCAATAAATCTTCTCTAGCGCGATAGATTCTGTCAAGATTCTGCTCTATTCAAGCTTCGGCAAAGCCGCCTCCACCCAAAACGTAATCTTGCTCAAATTTCCCCTCATTTTCCCACTTCCCCACCTACGTCTGCAATCGTTCCATCAGCAGCGTATATCGTTCTCGATCTTTTACTTGCCGCACCGCATAGCCGATCGCCTTTTGAGGTCCAACAAAGATCGCCAGTTTCCGAGCGCGGGTGAGTCCGGTGTAGATCAAGTTGCGCGACAGCAAGAGATAGTGCTGCATATACACGGGCAGGATCACGACCGGATATTCGCTGCCCTGAGATTTGTGGATACTGATGGCAAAGGCGAGAGCAATTTCATTCAAATCTGCGTAATCATAGCTGACGAGCCGATCGCCAAACAAAACCGTCACTTCCTGCTGATCGGTATCGATCGCCTCAATCACGCCCAAGTCCCCGTTAAACACTTCCCGGTTGTAGTCGTTGACCTGCTGAATAATGCGATCGCCGACTCGAAGCGTTGTGCCGCCGCGCGTGAGTTCTGCTTTACCGAGTCCGGGCGGGTTGATGAGCTGCTGCAAGACCTGATTCAGGTTGCGAGTTCCCACTTCGCCGCGAGTCATCGGGCTAAGGATCTGCACCTCTTTGGGCTCAAAGCCAAGCGGGGGAATCAGGTGGGTAATCAAATCGCGGATTGCCTGCACCCCGTCTGGCGGTTCAGGTGCGTTGAGCGAAAGACAGTCCGATCGCGGCTGATTGGAAACTCGCTCGACTTGCGGCATCTGTCCCTGGTTGATGCGGTGGGCGTTCATCACAATCTGGCTGGTTTGCGCCTGCCGGAACACCTGAGTCAGTCGCACTACGGGAATTTCGCCAGAATGAATCAGATCGGACAGCACATTGCCTGCACCCACGCTGGGCAACTGATCAATATCGCCCACCAGCAACACCTGCGCCTCTGGGTCGATCGCCTTCATCAGCGAATTCGCCAGAAAGATATCGAGCATCGACGCTTCATCCACCACGATCGCCTCTGCCGGAATCGGGTTATCGCGATCGCGCTTGAAGCCCATTGTCGATGGGTCAAACTCCAGCAAACGGTGAATCGTTTTGGCTTCCTGTCCGGTCATTTCGCTCAGGCGTTGGGCGGCGCGTCCGGTGGGAGATGCTAAGGCGATCGATTTTCCCATTGCTTTCCAGAGGGCGACGATCGTGCGCGTGCAAAAGGTCTTTCCGGTTCCGGGTCCGCCTGTGAGAATCAGAACGCGCTGCTGGGCTGCCATCTCGACTGCCTGACGCTGCTGCTCTGAGAGCTGAAGCCCGGTTTTGTCGGTAAAGCGATCGATCCAACGCTGCACACGCGGCAGGTCTACCTGAACCGGCTCGATCAACAGTCGCCGCAATCGCTCGGCTAAGCCAAACTCCGCGCCGTAAAAGGTGGGCAAATAGCACAAATACCCCCGGTCTAAACTGTCTTGAATCACCAGTTCGCCGTCCTGTGCCAACTGTGCAACCAGGGGCGCGATTTCTTCGGGAACAGGCTGGTGGTCAGCAATTGCCAATCGCTTTACCGTGCGATCGACCAATTCATCCTGCGGCAAAAAACAGTGACCCTCGTCCGCCGCTTCCCGCAAAACGTGCAAAATGCCACTGCGATAGCGATACGTGGAACCTGGAGGAATGCCCAGATTGCGGGCGATCGTGTCTGCCGTGACAAAGCCAATACCGTAAATGTCGCTGGCAAGCTGATAGGGGTTTTCTGTCACCACCTCGATCGATCGATCGCCGTACTGCTTAAAGATCTTCACTGCGTAGGTCGTCGAAACGCCGTGCCCTTGCAGGAACAGCATCACTTCTTTAATCGACTTTTGCTCGACCCAGGCGGCCTGGATGAGTTTGACCCGCTTCAGCGCAATTCCCGGCACTTCCACCAAGCGATCGATCTGATGTTCGATAATTTCCAGCGTCTCCAAGCCAAAGTGAGCCACGATCCGCTTTGCCGTCACGGGTCCAACGCCCTTGATCAGCCCACTTCCCAGATACTTCTCGATTCCCGTTAGCGTTGCAGGCTTGGTTTCTCGATACTGCATCACCTGAAACTGCTGCCCGAACTTCGGATGATCGCGCCAAATGCCTTGAAGCTGAAGCGTCTGCCCCGCCTGAATATTGGCAAAGCTGCCGACGATCGTAATCAGCTCACTGGTGCGGGGAACCTTCATTCGCGCCACGGTATAGCCCGTCTCCTCGGAGTGAAAGGTCAGCCGCTCCACCACGCCCTGCAACGCTTCTGTGGGCGCACGATACGAACCCGCTTCGTCTTTTGCTTTAGCGGCTGAAGGATTCCCGGCTGAAGTGTTCCCGGTGGAATGATAGGAGGTCTGAGGATCAGTCACAGTGTCTTATCGCGTCTTGATCAAGTCATGTCCCTTCTCTATCCTGCCACTGATTTTTAGAGGCGATCGAGATTGGGGAATCAAGAAGACGGTTCGGTTCAGATTCGGTTCAGAATCCAGTTCACAATCCAGTTCACAATCAATTCCTTTGGAACATTTTCGATCGCAAGAAGGTCAAGGCAAGCGGATGAGGACGAACGCGGTTAAATTTTCTGCTAATCTCCATCATCAGCTTGATTTCTTCTCAATGAGTTACTGATCCATCATTCGATCGCAAAAGCATTAGGAAACAAACCAAATCTTTCTGCGTCTTCGACTGATTTAACAGAAATTCAGATTTCCCTCCAGGCTATAGTTCATCTCATTTTCGATACAGAATTAGGGAACTTTTGATTTGATTTCCGTCTTTGATTTTGTGAGCTGAATTTACCGCTAAAGCGATCGTCTTTTGATTCCTTAGCTAGTTTGTTGAAATCGGAAGAATGTAGAAAAGGGCTGATTCAAACTGCAATTTTTTTAGTTCCAGACGGTCCTTTCATTCCAATCCTTTTTGCTATCGCAATTGTCATCATCGGTCTTTCATTCATTCGTCTTCGAGGTGTTCCTATGAAGTCTACTTTTCGTCGCCTTGCTGCCGTTGCCGCTGTCACCACCACTGCTGTTGCAAGTGCATTAACCGCCATTCCTTCGATCGCCGGACAGTTTGGGCAAAAAGAAGTGGATCAAAGTAAGTTTGTTGCGGTTGCAGCTCCGCTTCAGGGCGGCAGTAACCACCAGCTTTTGGTACTGGAGCAGGTTTCTAGTGCGCGTCCTTGCTGGAGCGAATCGGGAGCAGCTCCGGTGGTCGTTGATCCGCTGCTGGTTCAGTTTGACTTCACAGGAATTTGCGGACGCAGCACCGACAGCAACGGCTACTCGATTCGAGTGAATGGCGAAGACCTGGGCTTGCAGTACAGCCTGCGCGTCGTGAAAAAAGATAACGATATGCTGCTGGTTGGTGCGTCGCGCGATCGTTCTAAGCCAATGCTGCTGCTGGGGCAAACTGACGGCGTCACCAATAACTTTGCCAAAATCAACCTGAATTCGGGCTGGCGGTTCACCAAGCGGATGTATGGCGAAAGCGTGCTGGGCCACGTTTATCTTACTTATGAAGGTGCAGCCGTGCCGACGATCGGGGCAGTTGGCGGCGGTACAGGAGCGGCTCCGGTGGTCACGCCTCCGAATCCGGGCACGGGTCAACCGACTTCTCGCTTCCGCGATACCGTGGGCGACATTTATCTGGCAGAGATCGATCGCGCCGTTCAGGTCGGCTTTATCTCTGGCTTTGAAGACAGCACCTTCCGCCCGCAGGCGGAGTTGACTCGTGAGCAGTTGGTTTCAATGGTGTTGGGGGCGATCGATAGCCTACCTAACGTGAATCTGAACGTTCCGGCTCAGGCAGGCGGCAACCCTTATTCCGATGTGGAAGCGTCGCGCTGGAGCGCAGCCCGGATTCAGTTTGCGAAGCAAAACAACCTGATCAGCGGCTACGAAGACGGCACATTCCGACCGGCTCAGCCTGTGACTCGTGCAGAGCTAATGGCAGTTCTGCGTCGGGCAGGTGAATATGCTAAGTCGCTTCAAGGTCAGCAGCCTCAGCTTCAGGGCAACCGTCCCGCGACTGCCTTCTCCGATACCAACGGTCACTGGGCAAACGGACTGATCAGCCAGATGTCCTCAGTGTGTAATGTAGCTTCTCCAGTGAATGAGCGCGGCACTGCCTTCTCGCCCAATAGCGCAGCTCAGCGAAACTATGCGGCGGCGGCAACCCTGCGAATGCTCAACTGTGTTAACCCTCAGCAAACTGCTGCTCAGCCGTAGCAAAACTTTTGCAGGCATCGGGAAACAGGGTTTTCTGGAAACGCTTGAGGTAAATACTTGACGCTGTCTACGGGTGGGTCTTTCGAGGCTCACCTGTTTTTTTGTATTGGAGAGGTTTTGTGCTGAAGTTGAGGTTGCAGACCGTAGTAAGGGGGCTGACGCATTCTTACAAGCTGCTATGTCTTCCGAGATATTTTACGAGACATAGAACCTATCCTTAATAGCGTCTCTGATTCGTTCCCAGAACAGCACAAAAATCTGTGCTCACTTATCAAACAAACGCTTTGTTTATATCATTACCTTTGCATCAATTTATGAAAGCTCAGCCTTGCGTATGTCTTGTCTGAGGAATTGTAAATAATTGTACGAAAGAATATCAAGGGATATTACAAGTCATGGACTTTCTCCCTGCTGCTGGCTAGTATTAATACATAGATAAATAAAGCCGTCAGCGAGAAACTCAGTATAAATACGCTGGCATTTAATAAATCAAACCCAGGCTGCTATAGTCTGGGTTTATTTTTGTTTCTTGTCTGAGTAATTTATCGCGTCATGTCTCAAACGATCGATTTTTCGTCGGGTTAGGCATCTTATCGACTCAATCTAAGTTGGGCAGGGCGTTCTCTAAGCAGCGATTTGAGAAGTCTTTGAGATGCTCCCTCAATGCTCCATAACTGGGGACTTCAAGGGGGGACTTTAACTGAGGACTTGGAAATTGCCTTCACCCTTCCTTTTAAGAAGATTGTCTTGAAGAAAAAATTTGAGGCAGAATACGGCAGGGAAGAAAAACTCGACAACTCAAATCCCTGAGGAGCAACAGTGAAACGTTGGTGGCTTGTTGGACTACTGCTTGTGGGGCTGGAAGTGCTGCTGTTTCAGGTAACGCATCGGGCCCAAACGCCCCCGCGCTCAGCCTCTACTGCTCAAATGCCTGCTTTTTCCGTTAATCCATCGGGCGATCCGTCGGGCAACCCATCTGTTGGTGAGATGGCTTCTCCTACTCCTAATCCAGCAGAGACAGTTCGCTATGAAACTTATACGCTGCCCCAAGCAACGGCTCATGTGCTGACGATTCCGAGCGGAAGTGGAGCGATCGTCCGAGTGGGGGTTGCGTCGGGCGCAGATTCCCTCGAAAACTTTGTCAAGTCTAGTGGGGCGATTGGGGCAATCAACGGTGGATATTTTGACCCGGAAAATTTGCTCTCCACTTCCTATGTAGTGCAGCAGGGGCAGCTTGTTGCCGATCCAAAACTGAACGATCGCCTGATGCAAAACCCGAATCTGGCTCCCTATATGGACAAGATTTTGAATCGATCGGAGTTTCGCCGCTATCAGTGTGAGGACGGAGTGCGCTATGCAATCACGCCGCAGAATGAAGCCACCCCTGCTGGATGCCAGCTTATCGATGGGCTGGGGGCAGGTCCGCAGCTTTTGCCCGCGCTCACCCTGGAACAAGAAGGCTTTCTGGCAGTGGAAAACGGGACAGTGATTCGAGACGCGATCGGCTACAGTCAGCCCAATGCGCGATCGGCGATCGGACTCACCGAGCAGGGAGCCGTGGTGCTGGTCATGGTAGCAAAGCAGCCCAATAATCCCTCGAACTCTGGCATTTCCCTGCCTGCACTCGCGGAGTTTATGAAAACCCTGGGCGTGATGCAGGCATTGAACCTGGACGGAGGCGGATCGTCTTCTCTGTACTATGACGGCAAAACGATCTTGGGTTCTGTGGATAACGCAGGAAATCCAGTGGGGCGATCGGTTAAGTCCGTGCTGCTGGTTGCGCCGCCGGCTCCTTAGAAGGTGTTTGTTTAAAGGAGTATTTGGGGAGTGTGAGAGGGACTACACTGCCCCCTGAATCCCCAAAAATGGTGGACTTTGAATTCCAGAAGTAAGTCATGGGATCTCTGCTTCCTGCAGTGATTACAGCCCCAGCTTTTCCAGCACCGGACGAGTCGAAACCACATGGCGTTCTAAGCCGAGCCGCTTGGGTTCGATGCCAACCGCTAAGCCAATGAGCTGTGGCAAGTGCAGCACGGGCAAACCGAGCTTGCGACCGATCGTATCCGCAACTTCGGGCTGACGCGAATCCAGGTTTAGATGGCACAAGGGACAGGGCGTCACCATACAGTCTGCGCCAGAGTCGATCGCGTCCTGGATATGATTTCCTGCCATTTGAAACGCCTGAGACGGAGCATAGCTTGAAAGGGGCCAGCCACAGCACTGGGTTCTGCCCCGATAGAAAATGGGCGTTGCGCCGATCGTCTCAAACACGCGCTCCATCGACTGAGGATTGTAGGGATCGTCGTAAGGCAAATGCTTTTGTGCCCGCAGCAGGTAGCAGCCGTAGAAAGCAGCACACTTCAAGCCGGAGAGCTGGCGCGTCACTTTTTCCGAGAGGGCATCCAGTCCGTAGTCACCCACCAGTGCCCAGAGCAGATGCTTCACTTCAGACGTGCCTTTGTAGGGAGAGCAGCCTTCGTCTTTCAGTAAACCGTTGACCTTATCAAAATAAGCCGTATCCGATTCCTTCGCCTCCTTCAGCCGCTCATCGACGTGACCCAGCACCCCCTGACAGGTACTGCAATGAGTGAGCAAGGGCAGGTTGAGCGATTCGGCGAGGGCAATATTGCGGGCATTGACGGTGTCCTCCATGAGCTGCGAGTCTTCCTTAAACGTCCCAGAGCCACAGCAGGACGCTTTTTTAAGCTCGATCAGCTCAATTCCCAGGGCTTCGGTCAGTGCCCCAGTGGACTGGTAAAGTTCCCGACAGGCGCCCTGTGCCACACATCCCGGAAAATAGGCGTACTTTAAAGTCATGGACAGCAGTATAAATGATCTAACATTTGCTCACTTCCATCATCTCTTTTTTAATGGGCGATCGTCCGAAGTTGACGCACTCCCTTAACATTGGTTGACTGAATCTCACCACAAGATTTCCCGCTCACCCCAAGCCAAACTTGCTAAAATCTTGACTCTCCCAGTCCCTCCCCTACCCATTCACTCATTCCCTCACCCCCCTCCCTCATGGTGACGACCCCGACCCCGCCCCTGCCCTACGAGCCGCTTCATCATAAATATCGTCCTCAAACCTTTGCTGAACTGGTTGGACAGGAGGCGATCGCCACCACATTGACCTATGCCCTGCGTCAGCAAAAAATCGCGCCTGCCTATCTCTTCACCGGAGCCAGGGGAACGGGAAAAACATCGAGTGCCAGGATTCTGGCAAAATCGCTCAACTGTCTGCAAAGCAATGTGCCTACTGAGACACCCTGCGGACGCTGCGAAGTTTGCCGATCGATCGCCAACGGCTCTGCCCTGGACGTGATCGAGATTGACGCCGCCAGCAACACAGGGGTAGATAACATTCGGGAGTTAATCGAACGCGCCCAGTTTGCCCCGGTTCAGTGTCGCTACAAAGTGTACGTGATTGACGAATGCCACATGTTGTCGACGGCATCCTTCAACGCCTTACTAAAGACTTTAGAAGAACCGCCCGATCGCGTTGTATTTGTATTAGCCACCACCGATCCGCAAAGAGTTTTACCGACGATTATTTCACGCTGCCAGCGATTCGATTTTCGGCGGATTGAATTAGGCGCGATGGTGAACCATTTGAGATCGATCGCTGCTAAAGAATCGATTCAAATTAACCCAGAAGCGCTTCAGTTGGTGGCGCAACTTTCCCAGGGCGGGCTGCGTGATGCTGAAAGTTTGCTGGATCAGTTGAGCTTGCTCGAAGGCGAAATTACTGCCGATCGCGTTTGGGATTTGGTGGGTGCGGTTCCAGAACGAGAGCTGCTGGCACTGGTGCAGGCAATGGCGGCAGATGATGGCGTGGGAGTGCTCGATCGGTCGCGGGCATTGCTCGATCGGGGTCGGGAACCGCTGGTGGTGCTGCAAAATCTGACCAGCTTTTATCGGGATATGCTGATTGCTAAAACCAGTCCCGATCGCCATGACTTAGTAGCAATCACGCCGCAGACTTGGGCAGAGCTGTGTGCCTTTGTCCAGCCCCTCGACCTGAGCCTGATTTTATCTGGACAGCAGCATCTCCGCACCTGTGAACCCCAGGTGAAAAACACCACGCAGCCACGCCTGTGGTTGGAAGTAACGCTGCTCGGGCTACTGCCTGCGGCAATGCAAAGCAGGTTTCCCGCTGGGGCGATCGGCAATATTACAGGCAATCTGGGAAGTTCAACGACCGTTCCCAAAATTACGATGCCTCCTCGTCCGGTTGCTCCGCCTGTTCAGCCTGCGTCTGAAGGAGCGCCTCCGCCAGTTCAAAAACCTGCGCCTGAAGCCAGCCCTGCTCAACCTGCGATCGAAGAAACCCGGCAAAACGCGACTCCGACCCGTAACCCTGCGGCAGCCCAAGCCGGAGCAAGCGGCAATGGTAATGGCAACGGCAATGGTAATGGCAACGGCAATGGTCATACGGCGATCGGCTCCAGCAACGGAACGCCCAAACCAGAATCCCCTGATCGGTCGCCTGCTCCCCCGATCGAGCCACAGCAGGACTGGTCTGAACTGTGGGAAAAAGTTCTGGGTCTGGTTCAGCCTTTTTCTACGCAAACCATGCTGCGGCAGCAGTGCCAGCTCATTCACTTCACAGGACAGGAAGCCCGGATTGGGGCACGATCGCAAAATCTGTTCAAGATGGCAAAAGATCGGCTGCCCAACATCGAAGCTGCGTTTGCAAAACTCTATCCACAGCCCATTAAAGTGACGCTGGAAGTGCTGGTGCGCAACGAGATAACGCCTGCGACCAGTGCCCCCATGCCTGCCCCGCCGACCCCCCTGTATCCTCCGGCTCCGCCTGCTGCTCCCCGCCAGGTCAAAGAAGAATCTCCTCCTGCGAAGGCGTTTGAATCAGCGAATGTTCCGCCAACTCAGAGCAGTTCTCCCAACGGAGTTAACCCGTCTCGGCTGCCGGTGCGCCCCTCTGAGACGGCGTTACCTACTGCTTCAGCGATGCCTGCCAGTGATTTTGTTGAACCTGCTGCAAGCTGGACTGCCGAAGATGAAGTTACTCGCGCTGCCAAAAGTTTGGCTCAAATGTTTAATGGTCAAATCGTGTGTTGGGATGATGAAACCGAGGGCGAATCGGTGAATGCCTTACCGGAGGAACCGTTGCCTGGAGGACAGCCTGTTTTAGAAACCCTGGATTCAGACCCGGATGGCGATGTCCCCTTTTAAGCTGGCAAACTTCAGGAATAATCGTGCGCTGAGCGGGGTGAACGGCTGCGCTTATTGCCCAAGACGTATGAAATCCAAGAGATTTCCGTAGATAATCGATCTGCACTGGGTAAAGCAGGCTTTATGAACGGAGACGATCGGCTGAACCTACCATTTGTGAACGATCTGTCTCAGCTTCCCCGAACCTTTGCCGAAACGATCGCTCAAATCGAAAAAGCTGCCCTGCAACGGCTGGCTGAAGAAGCAGATCGAAAAAAGCTCTATTACCATACCGAAACCCACATCAGGAACGTTCAGCGACGATCGCACCAAATTTTTGACGCAATTTACCCGGCTTTAACCCAGGAAGCCGCAGCCAATTCCACACCGATCGATCTGGAGCGAATGCGGCGATTGCTGAATCTGTGTGCGGTGGCGCATGATATGGTGCAGCTCTTTGAACACAATCCTCAAGGCCACATGGCGCGGCGGCGAACGCCCGGGGTCAGCGAAATTGCCACGATCGAGGAGCTTGTCGCCTATATTCATCAGACCAATCAGCAGCTAGAGCAGCAAAATTCCAGCCATGCCAGATTGACCGAGACCGATATTGCCATTATTCGAGAAGCAATCCACGCCACGATCTGCGCTTATGATTCTCAGGAGCAGGCGATTTATCAGCCGTTGCTTTATGACCCCCAGCAGTCTCCGGCGATCGTCACTCGGATTCTTGCCCTGGCAGATATCGGTGCGCTGGGAATGGACGGCATTGAGGTGTATAACCAGGAGGGCAGCCTGCTATTTTTAGAGGAAAATCCTGACGTGATTTCGCTCCTGCAAGACGGCACCCTCTATCAGCTCGAAGAAACCAATCCAGCCTTGGCGCAAAACATTCGGCAACGTTTATTAAGTCGCTGTCGCTTTCAGGTGAATTTTGCAAAAAGTCGGCTGGCGCGTATCGAGCCAGAGCTGCAAGGCTTTCCAGAAGCAGCAATTCCAGTTTTGAGGCATGAAATATTCAAATACCTGACTCCTGAGACCGTTCGGCGCGTTGAAGCCATTACGCCAACTGATAACGGAACTGGCTTGGGAAAGCTGCTTCAGTTTTTTCGATTTGAACAGTATCTCGATCTTGAGATTGAGGAGCTTGAGGTTTAGCAGGAGCTTGAAATTTAGATTGAGTCCGCCGAAACGAAATGGTTTGAGCGAAGAAACGGATAAAGACAAGCTGTACCTCTAGAGGGGCGTTTTGCAAACTGGGTTTCATTACGCTGAACAATACGGCGTAACAATACGGCTGGTTAATTATTCCAGCACAATGCGTCCAACGTAGTAATTCCAGCGCAGTGATTCCAGCCAGTGATTCCAGCGCAGTGATTACACCTGATTACACCTTGGCGAGATGGATACGGAGCGATCGGAAATGAATGCAGAAGAACTGATGCGGCGATACGAGGCAGGAGAACGGGACTTTAGCATTGCTGATCTGAGTCAGGCAAGTCTGGAAGGAGTGAACCTCAGCGGTGCAGTGTTGCATGGCGCAATGCTCGATCGGGCAAACCTGCGGGGCGCAAACTTGAGTCAAGCGGTGTTGAGCGGAGCCACGCTAAAAGGAGCGGATCTACGAGAAGCAGACCTGCGAGAAGCGGATCTGAGTGATGCAGTGCTAGATGAGGCACGGCTCACCGGAGCGAATCTGGAAGGGGCGATTCTAGATCAAGCCGACCTCACCAGTGCCAATCTGGAAGGCGCAGATCTGACCGGTGCAGACTTGAGCGAAGCGGAAATGTATGCAGCTGACCTGACGGGAGCAGAGCTAGACTATGCCAACCTGCAGCAGGCAAACCTGACGAAAGCCGAATTGGATAAAACGAATCTGAAAGGCGCAAATCTAGAAGACGCTAACCTGAAGGATGCGATTCTGGATGAGGCGATCGTAGAGGGCACAATTCTCGAAGGCAGGTTGTAGCAAGGGATTTTATGAGGTAGCCATGACCCTTAACCCTCCTTCCGCCTCCTCGGTTCAGCAATCTGCGGCGATCGATCGTTTGGTGGCGCGTCCCCTGATCATTGCCGGAGTTGTGCTGGGCTTGGGCATCGGCGGATTTTTTGACGGCATTATTCTGCATCAGCTTTTGCAGTGGCATCATATGTTTTCCAGCGTGGAAACCGATATGACTGTTGCTGGACTGGAGCTGAATACGCTGGGCGACGGGCTGTTTCACCTGCTCGATTATGGGCTGACGCTAACCGGGATTTATCTGCTGTGGCGTGCCGGACGTGCTGCCGATCGCTTCTGGTCGGGGCGGGTTCTGCTGGGGGCAATGCTGGCAGGCTTTGGACTGTTCAACCTGGTCGAAGGCGTGATTGATCACCATCTGCTGCAAATTCACCATGTGCGGTCGGGTCCGAACGAGCTGCTGTGGGATCTGGGCTTTTTAGCTTCTGGCGTTGTGCTGTTCGCGATCGGCTGGCTGCTGATACGAGCAGGTCAGAAACAGGGGGATCCACAGGCAGAGGTTCGCTAGGCTGGTAAGCCGAATCTTGACCCAGACCTCTGGCTCGATCGTTATAGTGGAAAAGTTGCTCACAGGCAGGGTCAGGCAATGCCTCAGTTTTCGCGGGTTATTTTGCGCCGCTCGAAGGAAGACGCAGTGAAGCGGTTTCATCCCTGGATTTTTTCGGGGGCGATCAAGCAAGCCGAGGCACAGGACGGCGATATCGTTGAAGTGTACAGCGACAGCGGCGAGTATTTGGCAACCGGGCTGTATCACGACAGCAATATTGCCGTTAAAATTCTTGCCTTTCATCCGGTCACTAACCTGGATGAGCTGTTTGCTAATCGCATTCAACAGGCGGTTCAGGTTCGCTCGCAGCTCGGCTTAACCGGGAGCGAAACCACTAACTGTTATCGATTAATTAATGCAGAAGGCGATAATCTACCCGGTCTGATTGTGGACTGGTACAACGGCACAGCGGTGATCCAGGCATACTCGATCGGGATGTATGGGCAGCGTCAGCGTATTCTTGCTGGACTGCAAGCGGTTTATGGAGAAAGCCTGAGAGCCGTTTATGACAAAAGTGCGTCAGTGCTGCCCCGATCGCTTGGCGCAACGCCAGAATATCTGCTGGGCGAAAAAACTGACGAGCCGGTGCGGGAATACGGGCATCACTTTCAGGTGGACTGGGAAACCGGACAAAAAACTGGATTTTTCCTTGACCAGCGCGAGCATCGCCAACTGCTGACCCGCTATGCTTCCGGGAAGCAGGTCTTAAACACCTTTAGCTATTCGGGCGGATTCTCGGTCTACGCGCTGCAAGCCGGAGCCACAACCGTGCATTCTGTTGATAGTTCCACAAAGGCGATCGATCTCACGAAACAGAATGTTGCCCTCAATCCGCTTCAAACGGGCACACCCGAAGGCACACACGAAGCCTTTACCGACGATGTGTTTGTCTTTCTCAAAACCTGCGATCGGCAGTATGACGTGATTGTGCTCGATCCGCCTGCTTTTGCCAAAAACGTGTCTGCTCGACATCAGGCAGTAATGGCATACAAGCGGCTCAATCTGCAAGCATTCAACAGGCTGCGATCGGGCGGGGTGCTGATGACGTTTTCCTGTTCTCAAGTCGTGCAGCGCGATCATTTCCAGGGGGCAGTTCTGGCAGCGGCGATCGAATCAGGCAGGTCAGTGCGAATTTTGCACCATCTGACGCAACCTGCGGATCATCCAGTGAATTTGTTTCACCCGGAGGGGCTGTATCTGAAGGGGTTAGTGTTGTGGGTGGAGTAGGTGTGGGTGGAGTAGGTGAAGAAGGGATGGCTGAGGAGATGAAAGGGTAAAGGAATGGGGCGATCGGGGGGTGCTATTAAGTTTGGTTTGGTTTGGGTTGATTCACGGGGCTGCCTTCTAAGATTGACATAGAAGAGGTTTGAGAAGTCCTGCTCCTGACTGGAACCCCCTCCCTAACCCCACGATTTGGGGGAACCGAGCCGCCTCCTACTCTTAAAGCCCTCCATTTATGGGAGATTTAGGGGGCAATTAGAACCCCCTTATACGCCTCAAACCCCTTCTTAAAACCTCATACCCCCTTCTCATGCCAGTTAAGTACCGAGAAGTGGCATCGCCTCTGCACCCTCGTGCCTTTATTGGGTGAGAAACGCTGTAAATCAGCTGTAAATCAATGGTAATTTTTCAGTGGCGATCGTTCGCTTGTCCTTTTACTCTCTGCCAACGAAATTTATCTGGTGCAGGCGATGGTTATGTTAAGCAGTGTATTGAAGCGAAATAATGTTGAGATGCTGGGGCAGGGAAAGCAAACCATCATTTTTGCTCATGGGTTCGGTTCAGACCAGACCGCGTGGCGGCATCAAGTTGCGGCATTTGAATCGGATTACCGAATTGTATTGTTTGACCATGTGGGAGCAGGAAATTCGGACATGGCTGCCTATAGCCCCCGCCGATATAGTTCGCTTTATAGCTATGCGGAAGATCTGCTAGAGCTGTGTACTGAGTTAAAGCTATCGCAGGTGATTCTTGTGGGGCACTCGGTCAGCGGCATGGTGAGTTTGCTGGCTGCGCTGGTTGATCCGAGTCGCTTTAGCCAGCTCTTTTTTATTGGGGCATCGCCTCGCTATGTGAATGATGCTGCCACTCACTACATCGGCGGGTTTGAGCAGTCTGATCTGGATGCGCTGTACGAAGCAATGTCTTCTAATTACTATGCCTGGGTCAGTGGCTTTGCGCCGATCGCGATGGGCAACCCCGAGCGTCCTGAACTGGCAACCGAGTTTGCCAATACGCTGTCTGCGATTCGTCCTGATATTGCTCAGGCAGTGGCGCGGGTCATTTTTCAGTCTGACCACCGGGCAGAATTGCCCCGGCTGAAAGTGCCGACTACGATTCTACAGTCGAACAATGACATTGCTGTGCCGCGAGTGGTCGGAGAATATTTGGCGCAACATATTCCCCACGCTCGCTTGATCAACATCCATGCTCAGGGACATTTTCCCCATATCAGTGCGCCTGAGGTCGTGACCCAAACTATTTCAGAATGTTTAGCCGCCTGACTCTGCTGCGCGATTACTTGATGGGAAAACGATGGAGCAACCGTTTCCTGAGCCACAAGCATCCTCCAATGCCAGACTGCCATCCAGAGCGACTGCCCAGCTTTGAACCTTTGCTGCTGGCTTTGACGACGGTTTTGCTGGGGCTGCAAGTGTTGAGCGGCTGTGCTCCGGTGCTGTGGCTGGCTCCCGTGATTTTTACCGGGTTTGTGCTGCGTCCTCCGACGCGATCGATCGTCCTGGCAAGTCTCGCGCTGGAAGGAATTTTGCTGCTGCTAAGCTGGGATGAGATGATGACCCGGCAACTGCTGACTGTGGGAATCGCTGGGCTGCTGAGTTCTTTTGTGCGGCGCGCTTTGCTGAAGCGAGAATGGCAAACGGCTACCCGCATCACCCTGGCAAGCCTGATCCAGCAAGAAACCGCCGCCAGTCCAGAGCAGACAATTGCCTTTGCCCTCACCACGCTTAAAACCTTTGCTTGCTCCGATGGGGCGATCGTGCTGCGTCAGCTTGATAATGTGACTGCGGAGGCACTCGTGTCGCTGCCTGACAACGCGCTTCCCGATCGGCTGACCACGCCCGCGCTGTTTGCCGAGGCAATTGCTCAAAATCAATGTATTTATCACACCGACTATCCGGCAACACCGAATGCGGCGGCGGTGCTAGTGGGACAGGGCGTTCAATCAGTTGCAGTGCTGCCTTTATCTGAAGTAGGGCAGGGGCAGGGAGCGATCGTGCTGTTCTGGTATCGATCGGTTCAGTTCTCGTCGGAGCTTCAGCAGTTTTTAGCGTCTTTGCTAAGCGGAATGCGAAACCTGCTGCGGTTTCAGGATATGACGCTGCGGCTCGAAAATTTGCAGGCGCGGCTGCGTGCCATCTTAGAAACCATTCCACAGGGCGTAGTGTTTGTGGATGAAAGCGGCGAACAGGGCTGGCTTAACTACATCGCAGCGATGCAGCTTGGATTACCGCAGGGAATGGCAGAACCAATGGCGATCGCCCAGGCAATGACCAGCCTCCGGCTAAAGGCAGACAACCAGCAAGACATCACCCAGCAGGCAGCCAAATTTTTTACCCAACCTCAGATCGAAATCCGCGACTGGCGATGGTTTTTTACCCAGCCTCAGCCTCAGGTTTTAAGCCTTTCCAGTACACCAATTAATTTGCGCCATGTTCCTGGTCGCCTCTGGGTCATTGACGATATCACTGAACGCTGGCAAGCGGATGTCGTAACGCAGCAAGCAAAAGATATGGCAGAAGCGGCAAATCGGGCAAAAAGCGAGTTTTTAGCCAACATGAGCCACGAGCTGCGAACCCCCCTCAACGGCATTCTCGGCTACGCGCAGATCCTCAAAAAATCAACAAACTTGACCGAACAGCAGCGAAACGGGCTAGAAATTATTCACTACAGCGGCGAGCATTTACTAACCCTGATTAACGACGTTTTAGATTTATCGAAAATTGAAGCCCGAAAAATGGAACTGCATCCGCACGACTTTCATTTTTCTACATTTCTAGAAAATTTGGTGCAGATGTTTAAGGTTCGCACCCGTCAAGATGTTGCTTTTTTGTATGAACCCGTTGCCCCACTCCCTACTTTTGTACAAGCAGACGAAAAGCGGCTGCGTCAGGTTCTGCTGAATCTGTTAGGCAATGCGATTAAGTTTACCGAGCGGGGATGGATTACGTTTCGGGTTCAACCCGTTGACCATGCCCTGCAACCCGGTCTTTCCCGGCTGCGGTTTGAGGTGGAGGATACCGGGATCGGCATTTCGGCTGAGCAGCTAGAGCAGATTTTTCTACCGTTTCAGCAAGCTGGGGAAAATCGGCGACAATCCGAGGGAACCGGACTGGGGCTAACCATTACCCGGCAACTTGTGCAGCTAATGGGCAGCGAAATTCAGGTGAAAAGCCAGTTCGGGCTGGGCAGCAAGTTTTGGTTTGAGATTGTGCTTCCCGAAATTACAGACCAGAGTGGGATGTCCGCTGTCCTTCCGCCTGTTATTGTGGGCTACCACGGTGATCGTCGTAGGGTTCTGGTGGTCGATAACCAGTGGGAAAACCGCGCAGTGCTGTTGGGACTATTGCAACCGTTAGGATTTGAAACAATGGAAGCAGTAGACGGAAAAGACGGACTGGACAAGGCGCACGAGTTTCGCCCCGATGCCATTTTGATGGATCTGGTGATGCCCGTGATGGACGGGTTTGAGGCAATTCGGCAGCTACGATCGTCTCCAACGCTCAAAGATATTGCGATTATTGCCGTCTCTGCCAGCACCCTGGACTTTGACCAGGAAACCAGTCGGCGGGCAGGCTGTAATGGATTTCTCCCCAAGCCTGTGCGCGAAGTAGACCTGCTAGAGCATCTGCAAACTTACTTGAATTTAGCGTGGATTTGTCAGCCGTCCGAGGAGCCATTGCAGAAAGTCGAAACCCCTCAGGGCACGATGAAAGGCACGATGCGAAGCAGTTCCTCCTTCGGGGAAATTGTGCCTGATGCGCCCAATGGCATTTCCACTGGCATTCCCGCTGGCATTCCCGCTGCCCTTAAAATGCCGTCTGCCCAGGCTGAACTGAATACCCTCTTCGACCTTGCGATGCAGGGTGACTTGCAAGGCATTATGGATCACATCACTAACCTGGAACAGACGGACGATCGCTGGCTTTGCCTGACTCGTCCCCTGGCTCAGTTGGTTCGAGGATTTGAAGAACAGCAGATTTTAGAGCTTATTCGTCAGTATCGAGCACAGTTATGAACACTGTCACCCCAACGACAAGCCTGCCAGCGACAATTCTACCGGCGACAATTCTAATTGTTGACGATACTCCTACTAACCTGAACCTCCTGTTTGATTTTTTGCGAAATTCGGGGTTTAAGGTACTGGTTGCCCAAAGCGGCAAGAGCGCCCTGCAAAAGGTGGAATATGCCAAACCTGACTTAATCCTGCTGGATATTTTAATGCCGGAAATGGATGGGTTTGAAACCTGCCGCATCTTGAAATCTCAGGCATCGACGAAAGATACACCAATTATCTTCATGACTGCCCTTTCAGACACTGTGGATAAAGTCAGAGGACTACAGCTGGGAGCGGTAGACTACATCACCAAACCCTTTCAGCAAGAAGAGGTGCTTGCTCGAATTCAGCTTCACCTGAACCTGCGAAACCTCACCTGCCAAGTGCAGGAACAAAACGCTCGGCTCGAACAGGAAATTCAGGAGCGCATCCAGGCAGAAGCAATGGTACGGCGGCGCGAGGCACACCTGCGGCTGATCACCGATGCGCTACCCGTGATGATCTCTTATATCGATCGCGACCACTACTATCGCTTTGTCAATCGCGGCTATGAAGAGTGGTTTCAGCTTCCCCGCGAGGAACTCGAAAATCAACATTTGCGCGACCTGATGGGCGAAGCCCTGTATGAGGAATTGCTGCCAAAGCTGACGCTGGCACTGTCGGGACAAACCGTCATGTTTGAAAACACGATGCCTCGTCATAATAAGTTACATCATCTTGAAATTACCTATGTTCCTCATTTTGATGGAGAAATTGATGGAGAAGTTGATGGAGAAGAAGTTCGAGGAACTTATGTTCTGATCCAGGATGTGACCGAACGCAAACAGCTTGAACGACAGCTTTTGCGATCGCAGCGTATGGAAAGTCTGGGTACTTTAGCAAGCGGGATTGCCCATGACCTGAACAATGTACTGACGCCAATTTTGATGTCAGTTCAACTGTTGGCAATGAAATATCAGGATGAACAAAGTCAACGATGGCTGGAGCTACTCGAAACAAATACAAAACGCGGTGCAGATTTGATACGTCAGGTGATGTTGTTTGTACGAGGAATTGAAGGCGAGCATACTCTGATTCAAGCAGAGCAGCTGCTTAGGGAAATCAAGCCGATCGTGGAAGAAACGTTCCCCAAATCCATTACCATCTCTAGCTACATTGATCCAGATCTAGGGGTAGTTTCAGGAGATCTCACTCAACTGCATCAGGTGTTAATGAATCTCTGTATCAATGCGCGAGATGCTATGCCAAATGGGGGACAGCTCAAGCTCTCGGCTGAAAACTTAGAGGTTGATCCGGCATTTGCTCAGGCTCACCCAGAAGCTAGAATAGGTCGCTATATTCGGTTGACCGTCGCCGATACAGGTGAAGGCATTCCGCAAGAGGTGATAGATCGCATCTTTGAGCCCTTCTTTACCACAAAGGAATTCGGCAAGGGCACAGGGCTAGGGTTATCAACCGTAATTGGCATTGTTAAAAGCCACGGGGGGTTTATCACCGTTTCCAGCGAGATCAACCAAGGCACCCAGTTCAATATTTTTTTACCTACGATCGCCTCCAGCGTAACCCCGAACCCGGAAGAGAGCGACCTGCTTAGGGGACATGGAGAAATGGTCCTGGTTGTAGATGATGAAGCTGCCATTCGGGAAATCACCCAAACCTTGCTAGAAGCCCATGGCTATCAAACCTTAGTCGCTCGTGATGGCGTAGAAGCAATTTCGCTGTATATCCAGCATCCCGAAACCATTCATCTTGTTATTGTGGATATGATGATGCCGTCAATGGATGGGTCATTAGCCATTCGTGTGCTCAAAGAGATCAATCCTGACGTGCGAATTGTAGCGATGAGCGGCCTATCCCCAAGCGAACTGTGTCTAGACGTAATCGATGCAGACTTTCTCGCCTTCCTGCCAAAACCATTTACCACAAAGGATCTGTTGACTACGCTCAGTGAGATTGCAAAACGCTGAATTGCCCTGATCCCCTTTAAGACTTTTTCTGCGGCTCGCTCTAGTCTAAAAACCCTGGGTCAGGAGATTGTGAGGGAACTCTGGCAGGGTTAACGATGCTGGGAATGGGTTGGGCTGAAGGGTGGTTTGAAGATAATCGAGAATTTAAACCGCCCATCCACTCATCCACCTACTCACCCACCTCCAAAAAGACTTAATATTTCTTTAAGAATCTCTCTTCCAATCTGGAGGGCGCAATGTTAGAGCAATTCGCTGCACGGTTAAGTGATCTGTTAGAGCCGATCGCGGCATTCTTTCGTGGGTTGAATCTGCCAGAGCCGATCGTTCATTGGGGACATCCCGCAATGATGGGCATTGTGGTGCTAGTGATGGGAAGCTATGTGGCTTATGCAGGCTGGCGTGGACGACTGGCAACTGATCCAGAAGTTGCTGCAAAAAACTGGATGGATCACAAGAAACTGGCTCCGCTGATGTTTTTGTTTATCGCGCTGGGCTACACGGGCGGCGTGCTGTCGCTGGTGATGCAAAAGCAGCCTATTCTCAGCAGCACCCACTTCTGGACGGGATCGAGCGCCCTGCTGCTGCTGACGCTGAATGGTCTGTTCATTGCGCTCAGCTTTGGGAAAGCTAAATCTGTTCTAAGAACAGTTCACGCTTATGTGGGCAGTGCTGCTTTTGTGTTGCTGTTGCTGCACGGAGTGTTTGGCTTGAAGCTGGGGCTTTCGATTTAGCGATCGATTGCTGCTCAGATTATTGTTCAGGTCATTAATCTCGATCGCAGAAACAGCTTTACAGAACAGTTTTACAGAGCTGACTGCGATCTTTATTTATGACTCAAATCAGCGGTGCGATCATCGGTCTGGCCTATCTGCTGGGCTTACTAGCCACAGGGATTCCGGGAACCGTGCGCGGGATCCCCATCGGTTCTATTCTGTTGCTGTTTGCGGGAGTTGGCGCAGGGTTCATTGTTCCGCGCTGGAACCGATCGGCTCCCAAGCTAAAGATTTGGCTAATTGCGGCTCTGGTCGGGTTTACGGCAGGACTATATTTTGGCTGGCGAATGCCGGAGGCGACGGATACCGATATTAGCCGCTATGCCTCGTCGGCGTCTCCAGTAACGGTTACGGGTGAAATTATTAGTACCCCGCGTTTGACGCGCAGCGAGAAGGTTCAATTTGAGCTTGAGGTTTCTGACCTGCTCCCAGTTTCCCAGATGCGGACGGCAGATGAACACAGCAAAAGGGAACACAGCAAAAGGAACAGTTTGGGTAAGGGAAATTCGGGTAACGGAAATTTGGGTAATGGAGATTTGGGTAACCGCACTTCGCGATCCGTTCCCATAGGGTCTATCACCCTTGATAATCGCCCTGTCACAGGCAGAATTTATGTCACCGTTCCCAACGATCGCCAAACGCCCTTTTATCCCGATCGCATCTATCCCGGTCAAACGATCGCCGTCACCGGTTCGCTGTATCTCCCTCGAACTGCGGGAAATCCAGGTGGGTTCAACTTTCGGCAGTATTTGCGGCGAAACGGCATCTTTACAGGGCTTCGAGGCGAAACAGTCAGAATTACCGAAAGTTCCTCACCGCCATTTTTTTGGTCGATTCGGCGGCGGATTGTCTCGGCTCAAGCGGCAGGGGCAGGAAGTCGAACCGGTGCTCTGCTAAGTGCGATCGTGGTTGGGCGGCGCGGGGTCGACGTGCCGTTTGGCATTCAAGATGCTTTTTCCCGGGCCGGATTAGCGCATGTTTTAGCGGCTTCGGGATTTCAAGTGACGCTGCTGGTTGGGGTGATTTTGTCGCTGGCAAAGCGATCGCAGCCTTGGACTCGATTTGGAATCGGACTCGCTGCCCTGATTTTCTATGTCGGTCTGACCGGGGCAGAGGCTCCCGCAGTTCGAGCAGGGGTCATGGGGGTCGTGGTGCTGCTGGCAATGACGATCGACCGCCGGGTGAAAATTTTGCCCGTCCTCCTGTTTGCGGCAACAGGGATGCTGCTATTCGATCCTTTAGCCATCTGGGATCTGGGCTTCCAGATGAGCTTTCTGGCAACCCTGGGGCTGATCGTAACCGTTCCCGTGCTGGACAAGTGGCTAGATTGGTTGCCGCCGCGCCTGACAAGCTGGATCACTGTTCCCACGGCGGCCTATTTGTGGCTACTGCCGCTTCAGCTAGGCGCGTTTGGGATCGTTTCGCCCTATAGTATTCCGATTAATGTGATTGCCAGCCCGATCGTGGCTCTGGTCAGTATCGGCGGCATGATCAGCGCAGGAGCGGGATTGATTTTGCCAGTTGTCGGAAGCGGGATGGCGTGGCTACTGTCTTTTCCAACGGAGTGGCTGACCTGGCTTGCAGAGAAGGGGGCTCAGCTTCCGGGAAGCGCGTATGCGGCGGGTTCAATCAATGCACTGCAAATTTTGCTTCTTTACGCTCTGGTTCTGCTGGTGTGGTGGAGTTCTCCTTGGCGGCAAAACTGGTGGCTGGCGGGAGTTTTGGCAATTTTGCTGGTGGCGGTTCCGGCTACGTATGCCTCAACCCAGCTGCGGCTGACCGTACTCCAGGCAAACGCTCCAGTGCTGCTGGTGCAAAATCAGGGGCAAACCGGACTGGTGAATCTTGGTCGGCAAAAAGATGTGCAATATACAGTTTTGCCACTGCTTCAGCGCCAGGGAATTAATCATCTCGATTGGGCGATCGATCTCAACCTGAATCAAGACTCGATCGCTGCCTGGAACGACTTGCTAAACCAGATGCCGATTTCTATGTTTTTCAGTCGCACTGCCGGGGCAGAATCAACCGCAGACTATCAGGATCTCAATCGCGCCATTCGATTGCAGCAGGGACAGGCAATTGCCCTAGCCGTCGGTCAACCAATCGATCTTGGCTCCGTTCAGCTTAAGCTGCTGAGTTTTCGTCCGATCGCCCTTCAGATGCAGGTGCAGGATAAAACCTGGCTACTGCTGCAAGACCTGATGCCCCGCAGTGAGAAACTTTCTGCGCTGATTCCTGCCCTACCGCAGGCGCACGTTTTATGGTGGTCGGGTGACTGGACAGACTCTCGTTTGTTGAAACAGGTGCAGCCCCAAACGGCGATCGTTTCCGGCGATGCCCCACGGCTCCAAGACCAACTCAACGCCCAACAAATCACGACTTACGTGACCGAGCAAGACGGAGCCGTGCAGTGGATTAGCGATGCCAAGCGATTTCCCTTCTGGAGCGATCGAGGATTTCGCCGATTTGCAGGGGATGCAGTACAATAATTTGAGCAACCTCAGGAGAGGTGGCAGAGCGGTTGAATGCGCTTGACTCGAAATCAAGTTTGGGGCAACTCAACGGGGGTTCGAATCCCCCCCTCTCCGTAGCCTGAACCTAGCCCACGATCGACCTTTGCAAGCCCTTCAAAGCCGATCGACTTTCTGCAAAGCCAATTCACTTAAGATAGGTTTTTCTGTCGTAAGTTAGTGTGAATTGCGGAAAGTTGGGGGAGAAATCCAGCCTGGACGATCGGCTGAAGGAGCTAAACAGCCAGCTTGAGAAGTGCAGCGTTCGCGCTAAAGACGGGCGATTGTATTTGAGGAGCAGGCATTTCCCACCAAGCCGGGGGAGACAAAATCAGGGCGCGGTGAGATTGCGCTGGGGGTAAGTGCGTCAATTGCTGGGCTGAAAGTTGCAGGGGCAAAAGCAAAGGAAATCGATTCCCAGCTTTTGTGGGGAAAGTTTCAGTGGGCAGCGGTGCGGACCAGCCGAGGAGACACGATCGCAGATTGGATCGATCGGTTTGTGTCTCACCACTGGGAGCATACGCCGCAGAATCCAACCACGAAGCGAACGCTGGAAAATACATACCTGCTGCGCTTCAGGAAACTGCCGCCCGATGTGCCGCTGACGATCGAGGTATTACGAGAAACGCTCATCAATCACCGCCAGGGAGCCGCAGTCGTGAGATGTACTGCATTGCGTTTGGCAAGCTTGCGAAGTTCGCAACCAAGCGCGGGGCGATCGAGCCAGGGGATTTATTAGAGTTTCAGGAAGAACTGAAGATATTAAAGCGTGGCTATGAGCCAGAGCCGATTCTGCCAGAGGACTTGCCCAGTGATGAACAGATTGTAGAGATCTGGCAATCCATTAAAAACTCGGCATGGCAATGGGTGTATGGAATGCTTGCAGCGTATGGGCTGCGACCGCACGAAATTTTTTATTTAGACCTTGATCGATTCACCGAATCAACCGATGCGCTCAGGGTGCTGAATGAAACGAAAACGGGAGCGCGATTGGTGTACCCTTGCTTGCCCCAGTGGCGTGAGCAGTTCCGCTTGTGGGATGCCAAATTGCCGGGGGTTGAGACTGACGGGAAATCGAATGAGGAGATTGGCAAGAAAATTGCTCAACGGTTTCGATCGGACAAGATTGGACATATCCCTTATGCGTTGCGTCATGCCTGGTGCATCCGGCTGGCACTGGAAGGCGTACAGGATTCAATCGCTTCGCGCTGGGCTGGGCATTCGGTCGCGGTTCACGTTAAGACGTATCATCGCGCGATCTCTGAAGGGCAGCAGCAGCGGGTATTCGATCGAATGAAAAACCGCACTAACCCGCCTTCAACTGATCTGGGGGAATTTTCGTGAATTCATAGTATTCGCCCAGATGCACTTTCCAGGTCGGCTGCTCTGAATTAATGCCTTGATCGTTGCGGTAATGAACGCCATAAACGAGATTCCATTTGCGCCCTTTAATGCGCCACGCTCTGAACTGCTTGCGACGGGCAAATTCCTGGCTGAGGATCTGTCCATCAATAAATTCCTGAACGAGATAGAACTCTCCACCCTGTTCAAAGTGAGCCAAGAGCTGAGGGATTTGATCGTGCCGTCCCAGGCGGTAAAGAATTTCTGCTTCGAGATTGAATAGGCGCTGTGCTACCTGGAGAGCCTGGGGTGAACTTACGCCGGGATGGAGCTGCTTGACAACACAAATCGGCTTGCCCGGTAAGTGGCGATCGGTAGCAAGAAACGTTTGACCAAAGCCACCGATTCCAAGCGGCTTGATGATGTGATAACGTCCTGCTAGCACGAGATTCATTTCAACAGGTTACCTAATGAACACCCTTTCCCTCGCTGCTTCTGTCAGTTCTCACAGGTATGGCTGAAGATTTTCTTCTGATAGCTCCTTTTGATAACTTCAGTTACAGCTGCTTGATAAAAAACTTGCTCAAGTTCATTGTAGATCCCGCTAGGACGCATTATGCCCTTGGGCGCTTCAAGATGCTTCAAAGGCTACATTGGGCGATCAGGAAAATTGCCAATCAGAATAATTTATCCTATGAGGAAGAAATTTTGATTTTAAGCTATCACTTCACCTGGTCAAGCGTCCCAAATTTGCGCTCTTCTATAGAAACCTAATAGTAAAACTAAAACTCGGTAGTGCATCAGATTATAGTGGGTCAGGTAAGGTAGAGGAACAACTACTTCTGAGTAAGATCGATGGAATGCCTGCTCTGTGGTCATCCCATCACCCACAAACACGGTAAAGCCCCCAATGGCAGTCAACGGTATTTCTGTCCCAGGTGCAAGCAAACGTTCAATGAACGGTTTGACACCTTGTATTACCATCGCCACGTCACGCCCGAACAAATCCGACAAGTGCTACAGTCCCATAGCGAAGGAAGCAGTCTCAGGGGGATTAGTCGAACGAGTGGACTGGCTTATAACACCGTGGTGAGCATTGTTCGTGCTGCCAGTGTGCAGGCACAGTTGGTCCACAATGCAGAAGTTCAATCTGTGCCAGCCGAAGAAGTGAGTGCGGATGAGTTGTGGTCGTTTGTCGCAAAAAACAGAAACAGTGTTTCCCAGACGAACTAGCAGTGGGGGATTGCTGGATAGCTGTGAGTTTAGCCGATTCGAAGGGACTAATTTTGGCGGCACGAGTGGGAAACCATACCGATGAGTTGATTGAGGAATTAATCATCAGTAGTGAGGGAAAAACGGCTTGTAGACGGTTTAGCAGCGATGATTGGGGTGGATACGAGCGCGTTCTACCTGCTGAAATCGAGCATTACATTGGCAAAGACAAAACCCAACGATTAGAGCGAACGAATGGAATTGTCAGACAACAAACTGGAAGATGGCATCGCAGACAGAACAAGTTTGGCAAGGTCTGGGAGCAAACGAAAGTGACAACCAGGCTGGTGGTGAGTTATTTCAATTGGATTTGGCAACATAGCCGACTAAAAACCACAGCAGCGCAGCGAGCAGGATTAACGCAACAGCCCTGGACTTGGCACGACCTCCTTACCTATCCCACCATTATTTGATGCACTACCGAATCCTTTTTGGATCTCAAGTCGAACGGGTTCAACCTCGAAGCCTCCAGGCTCAGAGACAAATTTGCCCTTTCCCAATTGTGCGGGGTGATTGCTCTGACCATGCTGTTTCTGGTGCTGCAAGGGGTGAATATCGTGACATCAGGCAAGCGTCGCCAAGTCGATACTCATTGGAACCGGGACATGAGTTACCTCAAGCTCGGTTGGAATTGGATTCGCCTCGCCATCACCCAGCAATGGAAGATTCAGGTTTATCCGTTCCTCTTAAGTCTGCCTGACCCCCAACCTGCCGTTGCTTCCAAACGACAACAGCATGATTCCTTCAAGCATAAATTTACCGTCCTCAGCCGCTTTCCAGCTTCTTAGTTTTGTCAGTCAAGCAGGACTCCTAATAATATGCCATGACTGAACTCTCTATCAGTCTTATAGCATCTGTCGTTTATTTTTCAAGAGTTGGTATTAAGTATTCCTCTTCATTACCGAAGTAATAGTTATGAGTACCCACAGGGGTAATGTCTGAACTTTGCATATTTCATAGAATCATTGGTACACGGATTGAAGATACTGAGTTTGCATTTCTGGTGAGTAACAGATGCTAATTCAATAGATTAGAAATCAATTCAAACCGTGAAAACTGTAGTAAAGCAAATGAAGGAGAATCATCCTATGCGGAACATGCAAGACACCAAAGAAACAGCTACCGTCGCACGTCCATCTCTGAAAAAGTTCGTGATTCGTGAAGCTGAAACTCTTAAAGTTACGGCAGCCTGTAGCTGTTATCAGGAACTATAAGAGGAGAGCTGCCACGAGCAGCTATGGCTAATCTGATTGATATTTAATCTGCTTTAGCCACCTTGCCTTAGGGCTGCTATCCCTTGACAGTAGCCCTGAAAATCTTCTCTAAGGCGGCATTATGGGACAGTACACGTCTAACACGAACGTCGCAGTTTATCCATTCACCCGACAACCAGACGATAATGAGGTTGTCATTGGTCGTGCGGATACATCTACATTTCTAGTATTACCTCATGATGCGATCGAGTTGCTAGACGATTTAAGTGACGGCAAAACGATCGGTGAAGCTCAGTTAATTTATCAGCAAAAATATGGTGAATTACCTGATCTCATTGAATTGTTGGAATATTTAGAGCTGAAGGGGTTTGTACAACCCATTGCCCCTGCTCATATTCATCATCTTACCTGGCAGGGTAAACCCCATACTAAAACATCGGCTGCTGCGTCAGTACACTTTCACTTTGATTCGTTTCCTCAATCTGTCGCTCAAAAGCTATTCAGCCAACCTATATTAGCCTCTTCTGGCGGTATCATTCTGCTTGCACTAATTGCAATTGCTCTTGAACCTTCCATTATTCCAACCTGGAGAGCCTTTTTCTTTCCCCAGAACCTAACCCTATCTCGCTTGATTCTAATGATTATGGGTTGGATCACAATGTTTTTCCATGAAATGGCTCATTTAATCGCTGTTCGTGCGTTTGGGCTTTCTGCTCGACTTGGAGTGAGCAACCGAATGTGGCACGTCGTTGCAGAAACCGATATAACGAGCATTTGGGGATTACCGAGAAAGCAGCGGTTTCTACCCTTACTAGCTGGTCCACTCCTGGACACTGTATGCGCTGCTGCTCTAATCCTGCTTTTTTTTGCACAAAGTCGCGGCTGGGTTCTGCTGCCTACCAGAATGACTCGATGGGGGCAGGCGCTTCTATTGCTCTATCTTTTACAGCTCCTTTGGCAGTGCTATTTCTTCGTTCGGACTGATTTCTATTACGTCTTCGCTAATTTCTTCCGATGCAAAAGCTTGATGAAGGATACCGAAGCATTTCTGCGTAACCAACTCGCTCGACTAATTCACTCTGTACGTCAAGTAAATCAATCTCACATTCCAGTATCAGAAAGGCGTGTGATTCGCATCTACACAGTAATATGGCTATTTGGTCGCACTGCATCGATCGCTTCCTTACTCTTCATTACAATTCCCCTCTTGTGGCACTACTACATGGCACTAAGTCATATTTTGAGTGCTGGTTTTTATGCCAATCCCTATACATTTACTGATGCAGTATTGATGTTATTCCTCGTTTTCGCACCTCAGTTTCTTGGTTTTTGGCTTTGGATTCGTAGCTTTAGATTTTTTCGGAGTTGAAGTGTTATGAAACAGCAAAATACGACGGCAACACAAACAGCGGTACGAAGTTTAGCGGTGCATCCACACCTAATTCTGGTGGAGGCAGAACCAGGCCCCTCGCGCCGTCATTACCTTCAGCAGCAGCTAGAGCAATCTCAACAGGATGATACGGTGCTAGCTTGGTTCCTGTCATGTAACTACGAAGAAGGGGGACATTGGGCTGGACTAAAAGAGCTACTCGCTGATCTGATTCCTGAAGTACTCGCTCATGTTCCTGAACTCCTTACGAAGCACCACTATGAACTCGTCACTATCCTCCCCTTCTGGCGACGAACGCTATCATTTCAGGGATTGAACCAAACGGATAAGAGTTTTTTACTGAATGAGCAAACGCGCTATTATCAGGCAGAACGCGCTCTAAGAATTATTCATGGCGTGATTAATTTAATCACAAACTGGTTTAACCACGTTCAAGCAAAGCAGCTCCTCTTAGTTTGTGATGATTATGAGCGAGCTAGTAGTTTAGTCAAACGTTTCTTGTTCGAGTTAATGCGTCGTCGAGGTCAACACCTCAATCTGCAATTACTAATTGCCACAACGTCCAAAGAGAGCGAAGCTTTAGCAAATCACTTCGGCTCTCTGTGTGCAATCGAAAGAATGTGCTTGCTTGAGGAAACGCGTTCGAACTCAGTACCAATATCGGAAAATTTCCCTTCCGAACAAGAAAGTGCGCGATCGCTCCAGGAACTAGAACAACAGATAGGGAAAGACTCGATCGAGCTAGAATCGAATTTACCTCAACTCATCCGCTTCGCACAACTCAGCAACCAACCTGAGAAAGTTCTGGAGTATCAAATCGCTGCTAGCACAATTTGCATTAGCCAGGGATTTTATGAGGACGCACTCGTTTATGCTGAACAGGCACGTCTATTGTTCCAGCGATATCCTTTTAATGATGAAGAACAGCGATGGACACTCTACGCCAATTTGTATAAGTGCTATACAGCATTAGGCTACGCTCAACTTGCTCTTGAGATTGCTGAGTATCTCATGGCTACAGTGCATCAGCCTGAGTATCGCTATCGTGTCTACTACATGATGGCAATGATGTATGCCCGATATTTGCCAGAACAAGACTTCTCGAAAGCAGAAGACTATTTGAACAAAGGGTTGGAACAAATTGCTCAAACGAACTATCCAAGAAGCAAAAAACTATTCCACACGGCGTTTAATCGTAATGGATTAGCTCTCGTTCGTCACCGCCAGAAACGTCCCTACGAAGCTGCTGAACTATGTCGTACCCACTACGAGAAACTTGATAATCATCTCAAACCCGACGAACACATCCTTCATCGATCGGTTTTGCTCTACAACATTGCCCAGGTCTATGCTTCTCTTGGATCTCACGAGCAGGCAATATCGTACTTCTCAGGCGCGATTGCAATGGACCCTAATTATTCTGAGTACTACAACGACCGTGCAACGGTTTTGGTCAGAATGGAGCAATTTGAGCAGGCTTTAGAAGATTATTTCAAAGCGATTGAGTTGAGCGCACCTTATCCTATCGTCTGGTCAAACTTGGGACATTGCTACCGACAGATGGGAGAAATGGAAAAGGCAGTAGATGCCTATTGTGTAGCTCTTGACCTTGATCCCAATCAGTTTCCGATTCTTGTTGCTCGTGCTCAAGCTTTCGAGGGGTTGGAGCAGTTCAATAATGCCTTAGCAGATTATAATGCTGCTCTCACTCTAAATCCTGACCATGCCTTGGTTCTTGCTAATCGCGCTGCTCTTTACTATGACCTAGAACGATATCAGGAATCCCTAAATGACCTGGACCATGCAATTTCGATTTCGCCTGAAACTGCTGATTTCTATCACAATCGAGCAATTGTTCTAGGGGTACTGTCAACTTAACCAGAAAGATTTAAGAATCAGCACGGTAGTCCCTGATGAGGTGGAATCACAGGACTATGCGGCAGATTTCAACCCAACAATCTCTTGCCAATCTTCAATGCGTTGACGCATTTGTTCGCGGTAGCAGTTGGCAGTCAGTTGGGGTTGCTTCGGGTGGAAGTGGTCTCGAATCGGTCCAAACGCAGAGAGAAATCGTTGTGCTTGCCCAGGTGACTTAAACTTTCGCATCCGGCGCTCTCGGTGCGTGTCGGTTGATGCAAGTTCTCCGCTCGATTATTTAATCCCTTGTGCTGTCGGTGCTCTACGCTCTTGAGCATCTGGTTCTTGGCAGCTTGGTAACTCTTCAGTTTGT
>NZ_JAMPLI010000090.1:0-10195 GCF_039962475.1 Leptolyngbya sp. GB1-A1
CGCAGCAAAAGGAGGAGAATCGAGCCTTAAGTCAATCGCGAGTGGTCTGTGAAAATGCGTTTGCTGGAGTCAAGCGTTACAACGCGGTGAGCGCTATCTATCGCAATCGAAAAGCGGAGTCTGATGATCACCTTATGCTAACCGCAGCAGGATTATGGAACTTCTACCTGACTGCGGCATAGGAAGAACTTGAAAGGTCGCATTGGCTAACTCTGTTCTTATTTCCCGACAACTCTAATAACCGTTCGCTCCGTTCTGATAGCAGAATTCGATGTCTTTGGGATTTGAAGAAGTGGTAAAGACGACGATCGGAATCTCTTTAACGCTCTGATCCTGCTTTAGCTGTTCCAGCACTTCACGACCGTCTGTACCGGGTAGGTTCAGGTCGAGCAAAATCACTGAGGGGCGCTGTATATTGCGCTGCTTTCCATTTGCTCTATCCTGGTAAACAAAATCTAAAACTTTATCTCCATTGGTGCAGCGATGAATCGGATTCTGCACCTTCATCTGCTGCATCAGCAGTTCCAGTATCTCAAAATCCTCGTCACTGTCTTCGGCAATCAGCAAAGGGTTGAAGGATTGAGCTGCCATTCTGTATTACTAAGCACCGATGCTCCATCAAGCATACTACAGCAAGTTCAGATATCTTACAAAAACTTAATATTCTAATCCTACCTACTCAGGCTGACATCTGGATCTGCCTCTGGGCGTTTGGTTCAATTAATTCTTGGTTTGATTAATTCAAAGTGAAATAAAACGTTGAGCCTTCGCCGTAGCAGGACTCGATCCAAATTTGCCCACCGTGACGCTCAATGATTTTTTTAGCGATCGTCAATCCTGCCCCTGTTCCTCCGCCATACAAGTGCTGCTCATGGAGTCGCTTAAACAGTCGAAAGACGCTGTTGAGATGGCGATCGCGGATGCCAATGCCGTTGTCGCGGACGTAAAAGGTGAGGGGGTGAGGGAATGAGGAGGTGAGGGGGTGAGGAGATGGGGAGAAGAGGGTTTTGTTTATGATTTTCTGTGTTCTGTCTGCTTCAATAAAGCCGATCTCGACCCACTGATGAGGCTTGTCATTGTATTTGACAGCGTTGCTGACCAGGTTCATCAGGACTTCCTGAATCAGGATGGAGTCACAGTGGAAGGTCGGGAGCGGACGCGGAATCCGAAATTCGGTTTGCAGGTCGGGGTGACTGAGGCGCAGTTCTTCAATAACTTGATGCAGGATTGAGTTGAGATCCGTGGGCTGAAGATAGAGTTCGGTTTGTCCCAGCCGGGAGAACTTCAGCAGTGCATCGATCAGCGACTCCATGCGGCGGGTTAGGCGGGTCAGGGTTCGCAGCCGCGCCTTGCCGGACTCGTCCAGAATATCGGAGTAGCCTTTCAGCAGCAGGTTAGAGTAGTTATGAATGCCGCGCAGCGGTTCTTTCAGGTCATGTGAAGCCGCATAAGCAAAGGAATCTAGCTCGCGAATGCTGTTTTCTAGCTCCCGGTTCACTTTGGCTAACTCGTCTGCTTTTTTAAGGACAACGCCGACGATCGCACTTCTCAGATCGAGCGCGTTCTCCAATTCGCAGGTTTTCCAGGGCAACGAGGTGAACCGCACGACTTCCTGCCATCGCTCGAACGATTTGCGCGGACTAAGGGTGATGCTGCCGTTTTCTGCAACGTTCAAAGCAGCGTTCGGATCGCCTGCCCAGTTGACTGTTTGCAGCACTTCTTGGCGAAACCAAATTATTGTGTAGCGTCGCACCTGGGAAATTTGCAGTAAAAGCACTCCGCTGGCACTGTCCTTGAATGGCTCGGCGGCAGCATAAAGCTTAGGCAGTGAATCGGTGTGAAATAGCGGGGCGTTGAACCGGGGAAGCTGCATTTCTGCCCACTGAAGCAGGGCGCGAACCTGTTCTAGCGTGGGAGTGGTTCCAACTAGGGTAATTTCATCTTCCAGGCACACTGCTACCCCCTCAGCATTAACCAAGTCCAGCAGGCGAGGAGCAGGATTGATCAGGGCTTGTTTCAGATCATTCGCCTGGGAAATCGATTGGAGAAAGGTCGGACTGCAACGATCGCAGCTTTGTCAGATAGTTGAGTTCTTCGGTATTGACTTTGTTTGCCAGTTCTGATGCAATCAGTTGCGCCAGCAGTTCGCAGCTTTCCCGCATTTCGTAACTGATTGTTTTTGACCTTTGGTGATGACAGGAAATGAGCCCCCACAGGGTTTCGCCCTGGTTCAGTGCGGCGACCAGAATGGCAGCGACATCCATATTCTGGTGATATTCCACGCAGCAGGGGTCAACACTTCGCAGAATTGCGCGTTCCAGGTCGGCCGGTTGTTGGGTGACTGGATTCTCTGCGGGAATTAACGCGATCGGTCGGGTATTGAGATCGGGAATGTAGCGTAGCAGTCCGCGTCGATAAAGTTCTCGCACGGGTTCTGGAATATCGGTTGCCGGGTAGTGCAGTTCCAGATAAGGAGCTAAGTCTTCTCGCTTTGCTTCTGCAATCACTGCCCCCGCGCCCTGAGCATCAAAGCGATAAATCATGACGCGATCGAACCCTGTGAGCACACGAATCCCTACGGCTGCGGCTTGCAGAAATTCCGCCAGATCGGGGAGGCGACGCAGTTGGGCGATCGTCTGATTCACCTGCGTTTAGAGCTGTAAGGCATTCAGATGGGGTTGGGCGTGCGCTGGTTCTACCTCCAGAATGATTACGGTGGCCGTTGCGTGTACAGTGCCGTTGAAACACTGCGTGCCTCTCCAAAGGTGAAGGGCTGCCTTGCTGTAGCGGCTCGCCTGCTTTACTCCCTGTTGAATTGCGGCGATCGCAACCTCATCGAGCAGGACACCGATCGACTGACCGAGCAAATTTTCGGGCGAAACGCCGAAATAATCCTCAGTATTCGCGCTAACTTGCAGCACAACCAGTTCAGGATTGCTCAACACAAACAGAATGCCAAAGGGCTGGATTGAGCCTGCGAAATGGACAGGTTCGGAAGGGAAACTGCCTGGAGGAAGACCAGGGGTGTTATGGGGTTCAAACCCATTCATAGCAGGGCAATGAGAAGAACTGTGACTTTATCAGAACTGTAGCTTTATGGCGTTCTAACCATAACTTTCTCTGAATTGTAGCAGGGTGTTGCATTATGTTAAGTAAACTAGAGCAATCCTAAAGAGAATATTAAATTGTTAAGCAATTCTAAAGAGCAGATGAATGCTGCTAGCATAAAATCTAAAGAAAATCTTAAATATCTCAGAAGGAGTTTAAGTGATGCTGGTTAGCCCCTCGATATTGCGAATGACATGGGCTGTTGCCGAAGAAGCTTTGCCCCATGATCTAGTCGCTCTTTCAGATGCAATATTGGTCAAGCTCCTGCTGCAGCGTGTCTCTCAGAAAATTTTGCTGAATGGTGAAGAAGTGCGGGCACTGGATGACTATCTCACTGCGAATGTCTCCTTAATTCGCGATATTGCTGAATCTCGTTTGATTCAGGAGATTGCTTGAAAAAGGGAGTTTTGTTGCTAAGTATCGGTGTCAAGAAGTAATTGCAAAGCTCCTTCAGCCCGACTTCAAAGAATTATTTCAATTTTGATGCAACAGTCCAGGTTGCGTAAACTCTGCACGAGCTGATGGATGAGGCTTGAATCCTGCCATACTTTCTACTTTGACTGCTGTGCTGCTTCTGCTATAACAGTCACTGGAAAGGGAATTCTTGCTGATCGAAGCCTTCCAACAACAGGCGCAACAGCCACGGTATAGACAGCCACTGAAGAGAAAGCTTGATGTTTGTTCTAACGATTCACTTGACCAGGTCGGGTACGTCCGGGAAATGCTTTTTCGTGCAATCTGGGCAAATGCCATGGGTCAGTTCAGCGTGGGAAAGCTGCTTAATGTAATCTTCGACACGATGCCAGTACCCCTCATCATTCCGAATATTCTTACACCAAGCGCAAATGGGCAACAATCCACGCAAGGCGTGAACATTTTCGACAGCTTCTGCTAAGGCAGCAGAAACACGACGCAATTCCAACAGAGAAACGACTTGCCGAGCGAGGGCTTGTAGGGCAGAAAGCTGATCTAGGTTGAGTTTTCGAGTTTTTTGATCGATTACACAAAGGGTGCCTAAGGCTTGCCCCTCTGGATTGATCAGTGGCGCACCTGCGTAGAAGCGAATGTAAGGATCTGCCGTCACTAAAGGATTGTCTGCAAACCGCTCGTCAGCATGTGCATCTTCAACCACCATCGGATCTTGTCCCAAAATCGCGTAGGAACAAAAGGCTTGCTCGCGGGGCGTTTCCGAGACAGCCAACCCAACTTTTGATTTGAACCACTGCCGATGCTGATCGAGCATGACCAGCAACGCGATCGGTGTTCCACAAATAAATGAGGCGAGATGAGTAATATCGTCAAGTCCTGCTTCAGGGTCAGTATCTAAGATTCGATACTGCCGTAACGCCTCTAGCCTTTCAGCTTCATTGCTTGGGATTGGCACTGCCATGGCTTTGCCCTTGTGATGCTTCTTACCTCCATTTAAGCTGAAGTTTCTCGAGGACTATTTGTTGTGTTTAGAGCGTAATAAAAAGAAAACTTAAGTTTGGGTTTATCACCGATCGTGGCAGACATCCTTCTTCTCAAGCTCAAGCTGCCGGGATTCAGTTCAGAGTTAAAAAACGGCTACAACAAAGCCCCTACCTGAATGAGCGAGGGCTGTTTTATTGATGGCATCGGGGCGATCGCCTCACTGCCGTTGCTTTTTGCGATATTCCCAGGGCTTGAGGGCATTTAGATATTCCAGATTCCCTGCTTTGACTGCTTTGACTGCTGTTTCTGCCTGCTCCATTTGAGCTTTGTGAGGGCAGTTAGAAGCATACTGCCTGTACAGATAGTCATTGCCGCTCTGATATGCTCGACGTTTAGAACCGTTCTGCTAACACTGAAAACCTCTGCGACTTCTTGACCATAGCGATCGACATCCACCACAGTCAGCCTGGCTTGATTGTTCGATCGCTTCGCCAGTGATTGCAGATTGTTCCGGCTTGCCTCTCTCAGTTGCTGTTTGAGTTTGGGCGCATCAATGCCACAGAGCCGGATTCGTTCTTCTTTCCCATCCCAGAGTATGCGCATCGTGTCTCCATCATGAACATTCACGACTTGAGCAACTTCGCCTTGGGATGTGGGGGACTGGGCAGGAGTTAAAGTTTCTTGATTGCTGTAAGTTTGGCAGCAAAATATCTTCAACCTCCCTAAGCTTTTACAGAAGGGTTTTGTGTAGACATTCTAGGCTCTTCTATCCTGCTGCTTTTTCTACAGTTCATATTAATTCTGGCTTTCATTTACTTCTGTTAGGCAATCAAATAGTGAACTATTGACAGAGGGTAAGCAAAGCTCAGATTTTAGATAAAACTATTTCAATACTCCGCTGGTCGTAAGATCAACTCAAATTCTTATTTGTATTTCTATAGGTTGATCATACTGTTTTCTTAAATCTTTAGAACAGTAGCCAGTGAGGCAAATTTTTTAGCAGTTTGAACAGGATTTATTCCACGAGCAACTTATGCTCTACACAAAAATTTGCAAGCTGCTTAGGAAAATAAGCATTCCTCATTCATCTCATTACGCTCAGTTTTGAGGAATGCCTTTTGTTTTAGACAGAAAGTAATTAACTACGTCAAGGAAGTTACCATGTTTCTACACACCAAGCGTTTGCAGTACTTTACCAAACCAGAACGTCCCGATCCGATTTACGCCAAGAAGTTGCAGGAACTCATTGGTGGATCGATGGGCGAGATGACTGTTATGATGCAGTATCTTTTCCAGGGCTGGAACTGTCGCGGACCTGCAAAATATAAAGATCTACTGCTCGATACTGGAACTGAGGAAATCGGTCACGTTGAAATGCTTGCCACAATGGTTGCATTTCTGCTTGATAAAGCCCCTGTCGAAATGCAAGAAGAAGGGGTAAAAGATCCGGTTGTAGGTGCGGTAATGGGAGGATCAAATCCTAGAGATGTAATTGTTGCATCAATGAACCCTCAGCACGAGATTGTGTCTGGTCAGGGCGCGATGCCTGCGGATAGCGTTGGCTTCCCCTGGAATGGTCGCTTTATCACGGCAAGCGGTAACCTACTGGCAGACTTCCGCTCTAATCTCCACGCCGAATCTCAAGGTTTGATGCAGACGGTTCGCCTGTATGAAATGACCAATGACAAAGGCGTGCGCGATCACCTCAGCTTTATGATTGCCCGTGATACGATGCACCAGAATCAATGGCTTGCAGCGATCGAAGAACTGAAGAGCGATGGCTTTGAAGAAACCGTTGTCCCCAAAATTGCACACGAATACGGGCAGCGGGAACACGCTTATGAATTCTGGAACCATTCCGATGGAACTGACAGTGCCGAAGGACGATGGGCAAAAGGCCAGTCGATCGATGGCAAAGGAGAATTTAAGTACGTGGCAAATCCGCAGCCGCTTGCAGAAGAAGTTGAGCCGCCGCAACCCAAGCCCAAACTCCATGCAACGCCCAAAACGCCTGCGATGATGAAAACCAGCGATAACGGGTTGAAAAACATTGTAGACAGCGCGGTAGATGCAGTGGATAGCCTCACAAAGGGCGAATAGTCGTGATTTGCTAAAAGGGGCATTTCTAATTCTTCAGAACCTCGAAAGTAGCTGTTTTCTCTACAATCGAATTTGTTCTTTAGGGAGATGATGCCCCTCAAAAATTACTGAAGTAGGCATTGCGGAAAGGCGTTGCTAAATGCAGATAGCAGATATAATTTTCAATTGGCAACGCCAGCAAATTTTATGCAATGCAAACTTTGTGGGAAGCAAACGCTATGTTATGCAATGTTGCAATTCCAATGCTTCCTTCTCGTGATTTAAGCAGGACGATTGCTTTTTATCAGAAATTAGGGTTTCAAGCGTCTTCCGACCCCAATGCTCAGGATTTAGACTACTCGATTGTTTCTCGTGAGACGATCGAGCTTCATTTTTTTCGATTTGCTGAGATTATTCCAGCCGAATCTTATGCAGGATGCTATCTGCGGGTGAGGGATGTGGATTCACTGTTCCGTGAGTTTCAAATACAGTCCTTACCCTTTGAGGGAATTCCCAGACTCGGCAAGATCGCAAATCAGCCCTGGGGAATGCGAGAGTTTTATCTGGTTGATTTAGATGGAAACCTGATTAAAATTGGGCAAGTTATAGCTGCTTAGTTGCTGGATTAATCAGTCAAGGTGCTTAGTAGAAACTCGGTCAGGGCATCGGGCAAAATTTCATCCAGCATTATGATTGTGACGATAGCAAATTTGGCTCCCACACTTTGCAAATTGTCGTCCAGCGCAGTCAAAAAGCCTTTGGCAGTCAGGCCTTGCCCGATTTGAACAAAGCCAACTCCTAAATTTTCATTGCTATCAAATCGCCATCCGTAGCTTTACCAGGACGGCCCTAGCGGGGCGGAACGCCGCTCACCTTCAGCACATCTGCTAGCGTCCCACAGTAGGTAGGCAAGCCAAACGTTAAGGGACTGACCGGATTAGTGTAGGTGAAGTGGCGATACTGCAAGCAGAACCGATCCCATGCTTCCATCTGAATCCGAAAGACCGCAATCAGAAAATTGGCAAGCCCGATCGAGAGCGGAATTCTAAACAAGATCGGCTGATGCAAATAGTCGCAAACTTCTTCGACTGCCTGATTGACTGTCATTGCCTCATTGCCCAACACCACATCGTGCGATCGTCCCACTTCTAAAGGATGATCCACGAGATGCATCGCCACCTGAGCGATATCCCTGGCATGGAGAAAGTGAAAGCCTGCGTCTGCCTTAAAAAAGCGAATCAAGCCTGCCCAGCGCAGCACTTCCCGAATTCCAGAAGTCAGGTGGGACAGGGGCTTTTTCTCATCGCCGCCAAACACAAGCGTTGGAAATAGAGTGGTAATCTTAGGAGCGATCGGCAGTTTCGAGAACTGACTGTAGCAGTTGTATTTCGATCGGATATAGTCTGTGCCGATTTCACCTGCCTGCTTCAACGGCTGATTCTGACGATCGAGAATACTTGCTGTCGAAAAATAAAGCACCTGCTGGCAGCGATCGGGGTCGAGCAGGCTCATCAGCCGCAGTGTTTTGGTTACATTCACGTCAAATACTTCGTCTGCGCCGCCCCAGGAAGTTGCTGCGAGAATCGCACAGTCGATCGTCTTCAACAAGTCACCAAAGTGATCGATCTCGCGCATATCGCCCTCAACTAGGGTGATGCCAGGACGAGCGTTATAGTCAAAATTCAGCTTGCTCACATCGCGCACCAGAAAAAACAAATCGTGCGGCGTTTGCTGAATTAGTGCTTCCGCTAGATAGTGACCAATGCAGCCGCTTGCACCCGTAACAAAAATGCGTTTGACCATGCGAAAAAATCAAGATGAAGAATGAACACAAAGAACACTTGAACGACAAGACGGCAATCTCATCATCATGTGCCGCTCCTTGTCATCTAACCATGCCCTGCTCGAAAAAAATCATCTCTCGATTGGCGCACGCCTGCCTGACCCTCACCCGCTAGAATAAAAATTCAAGTGCTGAAGAAAATATGCTGCCACGGGAAGACCTACTCAAAGGAATTGAAAATCGAGAAACGGCGGTTCGTGTGATTGACCAGGCAGAAGTCGCAATCAAGGCTTGGGAAGTCGTCTGTACCGATTTCCTATCACCGCCTGAACTGGCAGAAGTACAGCAAATGTTTTCTCGTTTGGTTGATGTGCAGTTTCTCACCTGGGGAGGCTATCCGCAGGCAGAACGGCAGCGTGTTGCCATTGCCCGATCAGATTTGCCGCTGGATCAGTCTCAGGTCGAGCTAGCTGCTCTGGAAATTGCCGGAAATTTTTTGTTTGACCCCGCCAGCCATCGGGATTTTTTGGGGGCGCTTTTAGGCACAGGTCTTGTGCGGGAAAAAGTGGGTGATTTAATTGTGCTGGGGGAGCGGGGGGCACAGGCAATCGTCGTGCCTGAACTCACAGATTTTCTAGAAATTAATCTGACTCAGGTGCGATCGGTTCCAGTGAAGACGCGCCGCATTGACCTGAGTGAACTCAAGGTTCAGCCACCCAAGAAGAAAGAGATGACCACGGTAGAAGCTTCGATGCGCCTTGATGCGATTGCTTCAGCAGGTTTTGGAATGTCGCGCAGCAAAATGGCGGATTTGATTACCGCAGGCGACGTGCGAGTGAACTGGAAGGAGATTACTCAGTCGAGCCATACGCTGAAGCCGGGCGATCTGGTTGCCATTCGTGGCAAGGGACGGCTTGAAGTCGGAGAAGTGGCTGTCACAAAGAAGGATCGTTACCGGGTGCAGTTAACTCGTTTAGTGTAACCCTGGCTAAGGCAGAGCAACGGTGATACGAAGCTGTTCTGACTTTGAGGCGATCGAATTATTTCTCCTTAAAGATGCTGGCATATCAGGTGAGCGGGATTGCTTAAGCTCAGCTGCAAGACTTGCCAGGCCCAGGCTGAATGAAGGTTTCACCAAAGCTGTAAAAGAGCCTATTTTTTGTAGAGTCTGAGCGCTCAGGGATAACGTTAACTGCGGCTTATGTCGAGCCATCAACCCCAAATTGCCTAAAGGACAGAGTTTGAACATTCCGTCAACCACATTTCGGAGATCAGAGCATTTCCAGACTTAACCGATTCTGCTTTCCGAGATCTACAAATTCATCAGGGTAGACTATGACGAGGCAATGCTTAAGTAACCCGAAACCACAACCTTCAGCATTTCTGATCCCAGCTTGGTTCGTTAGAGGTCACGACGGCTCTTGTGATCGGAGATTCAGCTTGTAGAATCTCGTGTAGGAGGGCGATTACTTGAGTAAAGCTACGAGATTGACTAAACCAATTTGCACTAGAGTGTTAACCCAAAGGATTGACCCAAAAACGTTATCAATTTAGGCGCATTTCTGCTCTGCTTGACAAGCTGACAAAGTCTAGGAAACCACTTGGCATCCACCCGCTTTCAGGTCTGTACACGTATCTGTACATAGATCTAATCGCTCCAATTACCGTCTCAGCAATTTCCCAAGAATTTTGAGGGGTGTGGGTTGACAGTGAGGAGGTAGGTTAGTTATATTGATAAAGCGGTGGAGGGAGCGAGGCCAAAGCGAACGAGCTAAGGCGACGTTTCTGAGACCAGAACCTCGACAATTAGAT
>NZ_JAMPLI010000091.1:0-9659 GCF_039962475.1 Leptolyngbya sp. GB1-A1
CCTTACTTTTGATATAAGTCTCGTCAACTCTCCACGAATCGTTGGTCGGCTTCAAGTGGGGTCGAATGCGTTTGTCCAGTTCTGGGGCGTACCTCAACACCCATCGGTTGATCATCGAATGGTCTACTTCCACTCCCCGCTCCTGCATCATCTCCTCTAAATCTCGGTAGCTGAGGGAGTAACGGCAGTACCAACGAACATTGAGCAGGATAATTTCAGGCAAGAAATGCCGCCACTTGAACAGAGCAGCAGTAGCCATCGGAGGGCGAGAAGGCATAACGGGGCTTGTCTACCTTACCAGCGGCTGTTTTTGCGACACAACCGCTTAGAGAACAAAACCCGTAGTACGAGGGTTTAGTATTCCCTAAGTTTGTGCTTTTCCCAAGATACAGATGTTTGGTTTAGCAATTCGATACAGTCATCGAGAGTGTTATGCCTTCTGATTCATTTCCTCCTTAAGTAGGATGAAGTAGAGGAGCCAGGGACGAATCCTTAAACTACAGATGTATAAGTTTAGATCCCACTCGAATCGATCGCCCAATGCTCAACCCCAAACCGTACGTCCGCTACTCTCAGACTGTAGAAGTCAAGCAACCTGATGAGGATCGACTCGTCCGCGAAATCCTAGACTCTGTTGCCCGGCAGGGGCAGAAGGTGTTTGACAAGCATCGCCATGCCATGCGGGGTGCCCATGCGAAGAGTCATGGCGGACTGAAGGGGGAACTGACTGTTTACGACAACTTGCCTGTTCACCTCGCACAGGGATTATTCCGCGAACCCCGCACCTACCCAGTGATGATTCGCTTCTCAACAGTTCCGGGTGACATCATGCCCGATGGTCTATCCTGCTTTCGTGGCATGGCAATCAAGGTCATTGGCGTGGCAGAACCGAAGCTACTGGAGCCGGATGCCGTCACCCAGGATTTTCTCTTGATCAACAGTCCGGTTTTTCCATCGGGCAATATCGCTCGCTTTCTCCCGGAACAGCTCCTTCAGGAAAAGGTTGTGGTCAGTGCCCCAGAGGAGGCGCAACAACTGTTGGGAACGGCTGCCCGCCTAGTGAATGCGATAACCGAGAAAGCAGGCATCAGCCTCTATCCAACAGCGTTGGGCATTACTCATCCTGAAACTCATATTCTAGGGGAAACCTATTACACTGCTGCTGCCCTGCGCTACGGAGATTACATTGCTAAATTGAGTATTGCTCCCCTCTCTGCCAGCCTTCAGCCGCTTATTGGCAAACGCATTGATACCAACAATGCTTCTGCGCTGCGCAACCTGATCGTTGAGTTCTTCCAACAACAGTCCGCTGAGTATGAACTGCGTGTTCAGCTTTGCACCAGTCTAGAAACGATGCCGATCGAGGATGCGTCGATCGAGTGGTCAGAAGGGGAAAGTCTTTATCAGCCGATCGCCAGAATCACAATTCCAACACAGGAAGCATACAGCCCTGCCCGGCAGGTGTACGTGGATGACGTCTTATCGTTTAATGCCTGGCATTGTATTGCAGAACATCAGCCGCTGGGATCGATTCAGCGTTTACGCAAGGAGGTCTATGAGGCGTCCAGTCGTTACCGGCATAAGATGAACCAGCAGCCCAAGCAAGAACCACGAAGCCTTGAGGAAATGCCGGACTAGGAAGCTGCTCTGATCGAGTTCGTGCGATCCTCACTGGCTATCGAGCATTTGGAGAACCAGATTCACCGAATCGAGTGCTACTCGGAAAGAGTTCTGTATGGGAATGGTATTCCCGACAAAAACGTGAAACTGAGCATTCCAGTGAAGACTAGTGTGGCTACCATCAGGCTCAGGCGATGCCAGAACAGCACCCACTGCCGCAATCGGTTGAATTGCATAATGAAGCTGTAACCGAGCAGCTGTTAGAGATTAAGGAGATAGAAAGATTGTCATAAGAGATTCAAAACATTCAAGTAGGCGGGGCAGGAATAAAGCACTTAGCAAAAATTCATTCTGTTGCTAACTGGATTTCTGCCTCGACCAAGGTAACTCAAGTTCTGCGTCTGAACAAAAAATCGTTCTGCATCCAGTATTGGCTTTGATGCAACGCTATCGCTCAATTGTGTTGGGAGAGCGAGAATTTCACAGCATTGCCTTTGCTGACGGGTTGGGCCATCAGCAGGTAGGATTCATGCTGGTCTACCTCAAAGCACCACCGTCAGTTTCGTCCAGACGCCCAGTTTGAACGCCTGAACGAGTTACTCCAGTTTCCGGGGAGTGCCTGCTTTGAAGTGCAAGTGCAGGTGACGCGACAGCAGGGGTCTGGTCGCTTTAATCTCGTAACCCGCTGGAGACGAAGCTATCGGAAATCTCAAACCAATCAAGTCTGGTATCTGTTGACCAACCTCGTCTGCCTTGAAGCTGCACTCAACAGTTACGCCAAAAGGTTTTCGACTGAACCGATGTTCAAAGACTTGAAGAAGGGCGGCTACAACATGGAAAGCTATCGAGCAACTGGACAACGGTTCCAAGCTTTAGTCCTGCTGGTGGCGATTGCCTACTTACATTAGTCTGTATAGACAGTTATGGATTAGCCGGATGGATCTGTAGTCAGAGTGGGCAGGGAAACTCATGCTTCTCAAACCCCCAAAACGTCCCTTTTTTCGATTAGGTTTAAGGGCGATGAGCTTGATCCAGTCTGTTCTTTACCTCCTTTGTCACTCCATGAGGCATTGAGCAGTGGTATTAACCCCAATAAAAGCCCAATAAATAATAAATCAGTACTGCTTTTACCGCCGAATTTCTCTTTCCATGGCAAAAGCAATACTGTAATACCCTAAGCATTCAAATTAAATTGCTGTAAGTCGATCGATTTACCGTATTTAATAGGAATACTAGGCATAGTAACGGGACGACTGCCTCAAGTCAAGCAATCGAATTCTGTTTTTTCTGAAAGCGCAATGAGCTGTAATGTTCGCTCGAAAAGTTGGATCTAAAAGTTGTTGCTTGAGTAACAATTTTAAGGATAGAAGAACATAAAGCTGCTTAAATCACATTAACTAAATCACCTTAGCTAAAGTCTTGTGACTCCTAATTAAAGTGACTTCTCCAAGTTTGCGAAATTTCCGAAATCAAAAATACAAAACTGCTTTTCCTGGAAAGCGACGATCGAGTAATTGCCGAGCAATATCTGCAACCTGCATCCAGGGAGCCTCGACCGAAATTTGCGGTTTGAGCTGTCCCTCTGCTACCAGTCCCAAGAGCCGCTGTAATCCAACCGATGCCGTTTCTCGTCTCAGTTCATGGAACAGAATCAGCGCATACAGGCTTGCACCATTGCTCACACCATAGAAGCGTTGCGCATTAAACGTCACCTCATTGCCGCCCGACGTACCGAACAAAACAACCGTTCCATCGGGTGCAACCGATCCCAACGTCGCTGCAAGGGTTTTGCCCCCAACTGATTCGATTATGAGATCATAGGGAGCGTATTCGCTATCTAACGGCAAATCTTCCCCAATCACCACTGCCTGTGCGCCTGCAGCTTTTACTGCGGCTTCTTGATCCGATCGCCGCAAATGAGCAATGACCTTTGCACCGGATAGCCGCGCTAGTTGAATAGCAAAATTGCCTACACCGCCTGATGCGCCTGTGATCAAGACAGATTTTCCCAGCAAGAGTCCGCCCTGTTTTAGCGCATGATATGCCGTTAATCCTGCAACAGGTAGGGTTGCTGCTTCAGCAAACGAAACGGTATCCGGTAAAAGGGCAATTGCATTTGTTGGAACCGCGACTATCTCTCCCCAAGCTCCCGATCGAACAAACCCCACAACTCGCGTTCCTACAGGTGGGCTGGAACCGTCTGCCGCAGGAGTTTCAATCACACCCGCTAAATCCCATCCGGGCTGCCAGCCTGGCTCAGCCGTTAGGGACCGTCTCACTTCACCGCGATTTAGGGAAACTGCCTGCACTCTGACTAAAGCTTCATTAGCAGCAGGGATTGGGGCATCGACTTCTCGCACAAGCCAGCGTTCAGGAACGCTAGGTTCAACTACAACGGCACGAATTTTAGGCATCGTAGCTCCATTAGAAAGACTTCAAATTGAGTTTAGTCACAAAAGAGAGATGTCTTTTGGATCACATTTTCTGGTGTTTTCAAAGATTCTCTAGCTCTTTGATTTCCAGCGTCAAGCCACAGCGATATCTGGACATTCATTTTTAGCCATGTTATATCTCAATTAGTTAAACTACGGTTTGTACGTCAGCTTACTGTATTTTAGTTAATTTGCCTTAATTTGAAAGCCCTTTATAGGGCTAATGATGTTGAACATTTTGCTACGGGTGGAAAGATCTGATGTTAAAAGCGGCTCAAGACCTTGATATAACGACAGACTCACCAGAGACGATCGCCGCGATCGATACCTTTTCCGAGCGGGCACTTTGCTATGGAAAGGAGGTTGAATCGCTGCTGCTTCAGGGCATTGCTGCCGACCCAACCTGCGCGATCGTTCGGGCTTATGCTGCGGCTTATTACCTGTCGCAAGAAAGTCAAGCCGGACGACAGCAGGCGATTCCCCATCTCAGAGCAGCACAGCAATTTGCCGATCGAACGAGTGAGGGAGAACAGCTTTATATTCAGGCAATTGCAGCCTGGGCAGAAGGTGAGATTAATCAGGCGCTCGCACTGCACGAAGCGATCGCGCAAAAGTTTCCTCGCGATTTAATTTCTGTACAGCAGGGGCAATACCACTATTTTTATCAAGGTGACAAAGCAGGACTGCTGCGGATTGCTCAAACGGTTCTTCCTGCCAATCCAGAAAATCCCTATCTACACGGCATGATTGCCTTTGGACTAGAACAGTGCCATCAGCTTGAAGCTGCAGAACAGTGGGGGCGACGGGCAACGGAAATGCAGCGGCAAAATCCCTGGGCGCATCATGCAGTTGCCCATGTGCTGGAGATGCAGGGGCGTGTAGACGAAGGCATTGCCTGGATGGAAAGCCTCGCGAATACCTGGGAAAGCTGCAACTCTATGCTTTATACGCATAATTGGTGGCACATTGCGCTTTATTATTTAGCAAAGCAGGATGCTCAAGGGGTGCTGAAGCTGTATGACCAGAAAGTATGGGGGCATGCCCGCAAGGATTCCCCGAAAGATCAGGTTGGGGCGATTGCCCTGCTGCTGCGCTTAGAACTGCAAGGCATCGACGTTGGCAAATCTCGTTGGCAAGCATTAGCCCTGTATCTGTTGCCCCGCCTTCACGAACACGCCCTGCCGTTTCAAGACCTGCATTACCTCTATGCCCTGACGCGAGCAGGTCGCTTGTCTTGGGTAAGGGAAATGCTTAACAGTATGGAAGTGCACATCCAAACGCTGCATCCGGAGGCACAATCACCGTGGCTCAAGGTTGCTTTACCTGCGGCACAGGGTATCATCGACCATGCGAAGGGTCACTGGCAGGAAGCGATCGACCATCTCCAGCCCGTTCTACCGCAGCTCTGGAGGATTGGCGGGAGCCACGCCCAACGACAGCTCTTCCAGCAAATTTATCGCGATGCAGTGCGGCATCAGGAACAGCGACATCAGAAACGAGCTCAGCCACGCCTACTTCCCCATTCCAGAATAGCGATCGCTAGATAAACTCGTATCCTGCTTCAATGGCAGCCTGGTACTGCACTGCCAGCATCGTATAATCCTCCGATCGAACTGGGGCAAGGCAACGAATCCGTGCTTTTGTCATTGCGATTTGCAGTTCGGTATCCGGCTGAAGCAGCGCTGCTTGAATTTGCTGAATTGTTGCTGTGTCAAACCGCTGAGAAACTGCGATCGGCGGCATTGGGCAAGCCCCAATTGAATCAATCACGCGCAGTCGTTGCTGCAATTCAGGGAAATCTCGCAGTTCTTGTTCTAAAACAACGCTATCGATCGCCGCACAGTCCGCCAGTTTCTCTGCAACCCAGCGCATTGACTGCTGATGGAATCCAGAAGAAATCGCTTGCGCAAAAAATGGGGCAGGATAGCCCTGTTCAAGGATTCGCTGTCGCAGCAAGTTGTAGCCGCTGTTAGAACCGCGATCGTTATAGCAAAGTGTTTTTCCTGCCAGGTCACTGAGACTGAAATAGGGACTATCCACTGCAACAATCACATCAGCAAAATAGATGGGACTGCTCTGATAGCGATCGCTCTGCATCACAGGCGCAGCGATGGCAATAAGTGAATCTGGTGCGATCCATTCCAGATCAGCTTTGCTGCGCATGAGATATCTGGCAAACGGCAAACCACAGATAAACGCAAAATCCCACTGGTTTTGATACAGTTCAGGATCATCGAGTGGATCAAATTTGCCCTGCTCAATTTGAATATTGAGATGGAAGGTGCGATCAAGAAAGGCAACGATCGCCTCATAAAACCAGAACAAGTTCGGAGATAGATAGGACACTGCCCTAGTAGGGTGACCTTGAATCCGATCAGGTATTGCTTGCCGAAATTCTTTCTGCACGTTGAATATCAATTGAATACCAATGTATAAAGATTGTCATTTTCACAATCAGCCCACTTCCGGTTCCTCAATAATCTTGCCCTTCCATCAGTAGGCGCAGGTAGTTGGAAACCAATTCAGGCAGACTGCTAGCTTCTGTTCCAGCAAAGCATTGCCAATTTGACGGGCTTCCTCCGTAGTATTAATAAGGGTGATGTAGTGGAGTTTCATGGAGAAGTTTTGACAGAAAAGTTGTAATAAATACTATATCTTGATCGGCTTACTGTATTATACTTCAAAAATATGCTAGAAATTCCTTATCCAGGATAACTAAGACCGCTCAACATGACCGATTTGCAGAAGAACTACAGCCAGCCTAAATAGGACGTGAACGAATAATAAGCTCATGATGTGTCTTAAATTCTATGCCTTTTGCTCGTGGAAACCCTCTGCTCATCATGTTCAGTTTAATGAGTATTGACGTTGATGGTTTCATATTAAGTCAGGGAACATCACAAATTTGACGAGTTTCTGATGTTCCCTCTAGGGCGATTGAAGGACGGAGCCAGCGACAAGCCTGCTCGATTAATTCATTCAAGTCGCGAATCGGATACTGTTTTGGTGTGTTGTTTGCAGAAATTACAACAATACTTTTGCCGTCTGCGCTCAGTGCCATCGCGTAACCTTCATACTGAGCAATTTGATTGCCTCTGCCATCCCACATGCGAATCTGACGATCGCCTCCTAAGGTTGCAATCCGTTGACCATTTGCACTAATTTGCACGGCATTAGCTTGAACCGAAGTGGGAATAAACCAGCCCTGTCGCCTATGCAGCGTCGCAGTTTCACCGTTGAGATTCCACAAGAAAGCTCGATCGTCGGCAGCAGAAATAAATTGATTGGTTTGAGGATTGGTAAACGTAAAGCGGGCAAGATCGGAAAAAGTTGTACCGTCCGTAAATCGAGCGCTACGAATTTTATTAACTGGGTTGCCCTGTACGTCCCAAGTTTGCACTGCTGCTGTACCGGAATCACTGGGAGCGATCGTCATCAACCCTTTTCCGTCGGCTGTGAAATACACCTGATCGACCCAGTTCGGATGCACTTGAAAGTTTGCCACAGGTTGCCCCTGCAAATTCCAGAGCTGAACTTTCCCCTGCCCGCCAGCAGTTGCCAAGAATTGACCATCGGGACTGAAGGCGATCGATTGCACTTTGCCTGAAATTGGAGAGGTTACTGCAACTTTGTCTCCAGCTATCGTCCAAATTTGAATCGTATTATCGACTTGCAGCGTTGCCGTATAGCGTCCATCAGGACTGATTGGGTTGTTCCAGGTCAGGGGATTCAGCCAATCTTCGCCCCAAGTTCCAGCAAGTTTCGCAATCGTCTTTCCTCGTAGATCCCCGACAGTTACGGTTCTGTTCTGACCGCTATGCATCAAAAGATATTCTCCTGATGCGTTAAATCGTAAATTATCGATCGCAAATTCACTTAACGGGAGTGACAAATTGCCTTGAGTCTGAGAATTCCAGATCTCTACTGTGCCGTCATTCAATAAAGCTGCAAACGATTCTCCACTTGGGTTCATTCGCACTATGAAAACCTGCTGAGAGAGCGGAGAATATAAAGTCTCAGGCGTTTGCAGATGTAGAAACGTGGTATTAGAAAGGGCGATTGTTTTGCCATTGGGGCTGAACTTCAGCTTATACTCATATCCTCGAAATCTCGATTCGGTAAGCTGCTGTCCGGCAAGATTCCAGACTCGCATGCGATCGTCCCGGTTCTGCGTTACCGTATCGCTGCCAATCGTTGCAAGTTGCTGACCATCCGGACTAATAGCAATTGCATAAATTCCGCCTGAATGCGCCTGAAACTCTCGGAGCAGATTGCCCTGAAGGTCATAAAGCCGCAGCTTACCGTCCTCTGAGCCGATCGCCATAAATTGATTGTTTGGGCTAATTTGAGCATCGATCGTTCCCTGCGATCGCGTTTCCACTGATGTCTTTACCCTGCCATTCAAATCACACTGCGTCACTATGGCGGTTCTTCCTTGAGCAGCGACCATCAAGACAGACTGACTATCTGGGCTGAAACGGGCTTTGAGGACTTGCCCCTGACCCTGACAAATCGCAACAGCTTGTCCCTGATTGTTCTAGAGCTTTACCTGACGATCGCCACCCGTCAGCAGATGCTCTCCATCTGGGCCGAATTCAACGACCAGCGACTGGTGATTCAGTGCCGCAACAAGCTGTCCCTGATCATTCCAGAGCCTTGTGATTTGTCATTGCCAAGTTGCACTATTGTCACTACCAGCATCAATAACAGGTTCGATCGTGGCAAGCAGGCGACCGTTAGGGCTGAACGCAATTCCTAAAATTGGAGTTTGCAGGCTTGAAAAAGTGGCGATTGCATTGCCCACAGTACTCCAAAGCGTTGCCGTACCGTCTGCTTTGATTGCTAAAAAACGTTCTCCATCAGGACTCAGGGCAACTTTATCAATCATTCCCTGCTGCTGAAATTGATTAATTTGTCGTCCCTCAACGTCTAAAATTTGATAATCAGTGCGATCGCGTTGCGTGTGTCCTGTGTAAAATAATATCTGTCCACCATTTGCGGTAAAAGGACGCGCAGTTGTGTTGCTGGTTGCGCCGATCGACTGTTCTTGAATGCGATCGAGTATCAGCTGTAGGGTTAGAATAGGTGTAGTTGTAACGTACTGCTTTGCATCACCCGTTGCTTGCTGTAAGTTTTGTGCTGCCGTTAACGCAGAAATTAATGCCTCACTGGGTTGATAGGAAAACTGGCCGAGGGCACTAGTGCTCGTTCGTTCTGCCTGGCCAACAAGCGTGGCACGATTCAGCGATCGGGTTGACCAGACGGTAATGCCTGAGGCTGCCAACAGTGCAGCAGCTAAAATCCCTGTTCCTAAACGCAGTCGTTGTTGTGCAATACGATTAGCCCTGGCGAGGATTTCATTAGCGCGTTTCGTGTCCTGGTTTTCAAACTGCGGTTGTGTCGCAAAAACAGCCGCTGGTAAGGTAGACAAGCCCCGTTAGGTTCTGTTGCAAGAAGTGATAGAATTAGCGTCTACCGAGAGAAAAATTAACGTCCGGTGGTTGATCCGAAAGCTCCGTTCAAGTGGCGGCATTTTTTGCCAGAGATCATTCTGTTAAATGTACGGTGGTATTGCCGTTATGCTTTGAGTTATCGAGATTTAGAAGA
>NZ_JAMPLI010000092.1:0-9323 GCF_039962475.1 Leptolyngbya sp. GB1-A1
ACGTTCTTCAGGGGTTAGCGTCACTCTGTACTTTTCTGCCATAAGGATTCCTGGTTTTTCCCAGTTTCCCTGATCCAGTTCTACCTGTCAAAACTGCCGTGGCGGACTACTAGATTGTGGCTTTGCAAATCAAACTCATCTAACAAAAGTCTTCCGTCAGATAACAGGGGTGACACCCAAAGCTTATCAAAAGCGATGATCCAAAGTGGATTTTGGGGTCACAATCTACGCACTGCAAAATGTAAGCCTAACGCCCGGCATCACCCGCGCCCCTGCGCAACGTATATGAGAGGCACGCTGAAGGGGCGTCGAGTGCATGCCGTTGTTAGGCGGCGACGATTACCCGCCACTCAGCTTAGCGCCACATTTATGACAATGTTTAGGTACGCTGAAAAATTTCCCTCTGACAACGCTGCCACAGGAATCACAGAACTTAATGAGATTTAAATTCAAGATCGTAATCAGGATGACGTTGGGGATGGCAATATAAAGCACATGACGTGGAAAGCCCATAAGCACAATAAAGAGCAACACCAAAACGCCTGCCAGAATTACGAAAATGGGGAACAATGTTCTTTTGAGCTTCGCATCTTTAGTCCCAAATAGAACATACAAATTCGCTACGGCTAACGCTCCCCAGAGCCCGAAGTAAATGTAGCCGAAAGATTCCATATTTCATTACTCAATTAGACGCCTAACGATCATGTTCAGCGGCGGTAAACAACCTTCGTATCACTAGAAGGAGCTTGTACCCGTCCTCCTCAGAGGCTATGTTAGGCTGCTCATTCCAACTGGCTGGACGACTTGCTAGTGAAAACCGCCAACTGAGCGTCGAAAGCACGTCTAAAAGCCGGCCGCGCCTCGCCACGGGCGACATAGGCTATGAGGTTCGGATAGTCGTCCAGAATGCCCGATCTGCTTAGCCTGCGCAGCACCTGCACCATCAGCAGATCGCCAGCACTGAACGCCCCATCGAGCCACTCGCCATCGCCGAGCCGAGCGGAGAGGTCGTCCAGTCGGCTGCGGATGCGATCCTCGACAATAAGCAGGCGCTCCTCGTGCCAGGCCTTGTCGCGCTCCAAATACATGGAGATTTCGCGTTGAACGATCACAGGCTCGACCGTGGAGAGCGCGGCAAACATCCATGTGATCGCGCGTGCCCGGGCGTTCGCATCTTTCGGCAGCAGTCCCGCATGCTGCTCCGCGATATGAAACACGATCGCCCCCGACTCGAACAAGGCGAGATCACCTTCTTCATAGGTCGGTATTTGCCCGAAAGGATGAAGCGCACGATGTGTAGCTTCCTTCATCGCACTGAATGAAACAAGACGAACGTCATAAGGCTGACCCACTTCCTCGAGTGCCCAGCGCACGAGCATGTCACGCGCCAGTCCCTGGCCGCGATCGGGCGACTGTTCAAAGGCGGTGATGGTCGGGATGGTCGTGACCATTCGAGAACTCCAGTTGCGCATTTTGCTGCTCCTTTATGGATTATGTGATTGCTCTCGTTAGTCGAATGGCGCAACACAAAATCGACAACCCACAGGATTTTTCACCGATAGCCAACTGTGAGCCTAACGACCACGTTCACCCGCCGTAGAGAACCTCTCGAACTCAACGCAGAGACTTAATGCGGTCGGTGTGCGACGGAATTGTTAGACCGCACTCTACAGTTCCATCATGGAGGAGCAGCATTTTTAACTACACCACCCAGTCCTCCTTCAATCTCTAGCTTATGGTCCTTATTGATCCCCTAATGTAGAGACTTTCTGACAACTTGAGACTCATTAATCTCTTTAGTTTTGACAATCCAGTAAGCACTGAATGCCCAAACGGCAACCGATTCAACAAAGTAAATAATGTTACTTGTCTCTTTCCAAAAAAGCAGCAAGAAAGCGGCGGTTAATGGAGAAACAATCATCCCAGCACCAAGAAAGTTGTATATCGTCTTATAGAATTTTTTTCGTACTGGATTGCTAATTTCCTTAAGCGTTTCATTACGTGTGAAAATACAAACAAAAGCAATTGCGACAAAGAAAAGTATTGCACTGGTACCATGTATATAAGATGCTGTGGCTTCGCTAATTCCACGTATGGGCAATGTAGTGAAGGTTTCACATTTAACCTGACCGTCAACATTCAAGAATTCTGTTGGTGTAAAAGCAACCACTATAGCTAAAATGCCTGCACAATTCAAAGCAATATTTTCCTTTTTTGTGATGCCTTGGTAGAACCAGAGGAACGCACCAATAGCAATTAGACTCCCCACAAATATATCTCTCATAGGCGTGTGATAGTAAGAACTAATTGAAGCTTGAAATTTGACATCAAAAATAAGCCCAACCCACCACAAGATCAATGGAAAAATGATACTAACTCCAGCCATCCCTATCCTAAGATAGGTATAGGTATCTAAAATGTGTTCACGTATCTTATCTTTTGAATCCACGGCTTCTATCTCCTATAAGGCGACAATTTGAAAACATCTGGCTGAGCTACTCAACTTTTTTCACTTCTAATTCTATACATCCAAAGTTAATGAACTACCCCGCTGCAAGCAGACGGGGTATCAGAATCAAAAAAGAGTAAGCTGCTCATCTCGGTGGAGCTTGAGATATTCATTACCCTGATTCTTGACGTAGTTCGCAATCATCCCTTCATCCCCGTGTTTCCCAACCGTGCTCGCAAAATAGCCATCGCTCCAAAACTCTCCGCCCCACAGCTTTTGTTTCACATGAGGGCAGTGCCGAAACACTTCCTTTGCCGTTAAGCTCTTGATCATTTTGACCAATCTCGTCACGCTGTACGTGGGCACCGACTGGACTAAAAAATGCACATGGTCTTTGTCGACACCGATTTCTATAAATTTGACCTCGTAGCGTTTCTCAATCTCCAAGCAAACTTCTCGCAAAACTTCATCAACCTGTTCATCAAACACAGCCCGTCGATACTTTGCTGGAAACACTAGGTGATATAGCAAAACGGTTACGTTATGACTTTTGTGGATGTACTCGCTCATTCCTGCATTTTACGCTGCACAGCAGCGGGGAATCGACCCACAGAGATTGAAGTAGGCAAAATTAGCATCATTTGCATAAACCCACAACCGTCCGTTTTCTGGAGAAACAAATATGCCTTTCACACCAAGATTGATCGTGTACGCAATATCCTTATTTACTACTCCAACCAACTGGAACCACTTTGCTGAAGGTGTACGCTTTATCCCTCTCAAAAAAAGATCCATAAAGAAATTTGAATACCCATCTGCATTACATTTGATAAACCAATCATTCCATTCACCTTTGGCTTCATACATATAATGAGAACCTTTCAATAGTTGTATCTCTGTATCTATCCACTTTTCTGTGCTTTTAATCTTTACCATGACTATTTTGCTTGACTTGTATCAATGTAGTATTGTCGCAATCTAACGTTCCAGTTGAGCGGCTGCAAGTTACTTTTGCAACTCGACCAAGACCTCTTGTCAGTTTGATCCAACCGGAACGTTAGATCACTTAATTTCCTTCAGGGGAGGACGAAATATTAACTCTGCTGAACCCCTCATAGATTCTGTAATACCATGATCATGAGATGGAAGAAGAGGTGATTGATCTACAATTTCACCATTCTTCCGTTGCAAACGAGCAAAAATTTCATCAGTCCAGCCGTGTAACCCCCAAAAATGCTCGTTGTGATGTGCTGTAACGGTTGAGGACATTGATGCATCTATAAGCCTTGGATCATTTGGAAAGTCCCGTGCTTCAACAAATCCGATCAGTCCGTGAGCGTTGTTGTGAATATCCCGGTTTGAAAGTGTAGATGTTGTAGTTGCTTCAATGAATGCCCCAAGTTCATCAGCAGTGCCGCTATTTATAAAGGATTCAATCTGGCTCAGAGCATTGTCCAGATAGTCGGAAGGTAAATCTACTCCAGGTTCTTCAAAGGCTGCTTTCAACCAATCTGGAAAATTAGTCCAAGGTGAATATGAGAAAGTTACACCAGGTGTGTTAGCAATGAGCCACTTAAAGCTTTAAATCATTTCCCGATGAAACCGGAGAAATTCTTCTCCAGAACCAACTTCGTTTAAAAATTTAGTCTTGAATTCTTCTCTAGCTTCTTCCCAACGTGGAATTAGAGCAGGATTTCGAGCAAGAATATCTTCCCTCGTGAGTCGGGAAAGATGCCAAGGAGAATGATGCTTGAATGGTGGCTTTACAGCATTGTAGAGATTGTCTGGTAAGCGCATACTTCTTCTATCAATTAAGGGGTTAAAGCAACTGCCACAGAGCGTTGCATTTATAGCTTCTTCTGCATCCAACAGCTTAATTTTGGAGGATCTGATTTTGGAACAAAGTGATCTAACGTTGCCCATCACCCGTCGCAAATATGCCTGGACACTCAACGGATAACCTTTCAGCGGTCGGGTGCATGGGCGTTGTTAGCTTACGTCTGTTACCAGTAGCGATTGTTTAGTGCTGACTCAAGCCTGTGGGTGTTAGATTTCGTGCCTTAACCTAACCTACGCGATCAGCGATCGCACTTATTTGAGCCCTTTAGTTGCAGGATCATACTTACAATTCTCAGGCAGTCTTGCCCATCCTTTGATAACAATCGGGGACCGTTCAAAAATGCCTGTCCGCCCCCCACCTGTGGCTGTTGTTTGTGCATTCCCCTCTGCAACTACAAATTTACTACCGCTCATTCTAAGAAAAATACCTATATGGTCTTCCCAGTCTAAATCAGGTTCATCGAACCTTTTTTGCTCCCAATCAAACATAAGAAGATCACCAGGTTGAGGGCGATTTACGCCAGTATTATCTATGTATAGCCCCAAATCTTTCATCCAAGTCTGCCATTGCTCGACTAAAGCAAGCGTATACTTACCACCAGGTATTTGAATAGGAATTTTGAGCCCCCCTTGACCATCAAAATTGTTTAGGCACCAAAGAACCGTTGCAGCGCACCACGCAAAACGTCCTTTGCCAAACACTGGCTCAAATGGCTTAGTAAATTTTCGAATTTCTCTGTTGTCGTTAGGCCTTGTCCAGTATAGAGCACGTCCTAGTTCTCGCTCTGCAAACTCAACGAAAAGAACTCTGTTAAATCCCCCAGTACTAATAGTAGGTGCAATGACAGTGCGGGGAGACCAATTAGGACGTTTACGATGATCATTTAGGGCATCCCAAGTTCGAGTATCTGCAACACCAGTTTGAGATAAGCCCACATCTTTCTGAAACTTTTTCAGTACTCCCCCAGTAATAGAGCCAAATTCCCCATCAACATCAACAACATAACCGCAGCCATTGAGAGTATGCTGCAATACACTCACCCAAGCGTTTTTATCTCCAATTTTTAAGGAAGGTCCTGTACCAAATGAACTAAAGCCTTGCTCTAAGGCTTCAACAGGATTCCAATCTGGTAGCTTGGCATGATTATTGAGAGCTGACCAAGTTTCCTCATCAACTATTCCGCCTGGAGTCTTAAGGCCTAAGTCTCGATTAAACTTTTCCACTATTAACTCTGTATCACTCCCAAATGCCCCTGTAACTGCTATTGGTCCATATCCACAACCATTTAATAAATGTTGTACTATAGTTACCCAAATATCTTTGTCTCCCTTTCGGAGAGTAGGTTCTAAGCGATTAGGTGTAGGTCTAGCTACGACGTCTGGTTGGTTAGGTTGGGCTGATCGAACAGTACCAAATGTAGTATGTCCTAAATCCTCTAATCGCTTCAGAATAGCGGCAACTCCAACTTGTTCTGAATTTGCATTGGGGTCAAAGCTACCATCAGCTACATATTTTCCTTTTTCCCAGTGGTTTGTTTTAGACCACAGATAAGGTGAGCGTTTTGCAGGGGTAGTTCTTTGACCAGCTCCCAATTGATATCCCCAACCATTAAAGCGCTCACAATACCAGAGAATTTCTTCAGGAGTATCTAAAAAATCAACTTCATCGGTATACTTCATTGCTAAAGCATCAGATGCCGATTGAGCCCATGTGAAGGGAGGATTACCATCAATTGGTCTACCGGAAGGAACATTACGGGTTCTTGAAGTTAATGGATCACCGTTATGGAGATGTCCTTTGAAAGACAATGAAGATTCCAGATTGTGGATAGCAGCAATTACAGGCCACCATATTCCACTCCCTTTTTGGGCTTCTTCGTAAATAGCCTTGTTTTGCATGATTCTACTGACAACTTTGTCAGTGGATGGAATATCAATGACTGTCACAGTTGACCAAAGTGTACTGTAAGTTGCTTTGATGTCAGAAAATTTTACTCTAGCCATAATTAACCTCCATTTTCCTAGATTAAAAATCGTGAAGAGACTCACTCGTGATATTGAGCAAAACCCTCTCCGTCATAAGATTGCAAAAAGCTCTTGGTTAGTGAATGCCTCAAGCCACTAACATTGCCAGGAGTGTACAGAAAATTGTGATTGCTAAGTTCAAAACTCGTAATATCTTACGGTTAGCGACCAACTTTATACAAATATCTACTCCAAGAACAAATCAAGCTAACGGCTAAAGTGAGCGGCGGCAAATGACCTTGAATTTAGACCAAGATTTTTCATCCGTCCGTTCCACTGCGTTGTTAGTCCGCTTTGTTCAGCAATCACCCTCAATACAATTTTTGGAATGCTAAACTCTTCCTAATACCGTATAAGCGAGCTACCCCTACTATTAGGTCTACTGCTCGAATGCTTGATTGAGCATCAATTGCTCTCTTAAAGTTTCAGAGGCTTCTAAGAAACTCTTCTCAACTAGTTCTTGCGGAGCATAAATTTCTTCAAACTGATTTTCAAGTCTTAATGCAAAGGCAAAAGGAGATTTAAGTCCATTACCTAAATTGCGCTGATGTTTCGGTCCTTGATTATCGACAACATAGGCTGCTCTAGTATTTCCCGGATAATACTCGATGAAAAAGTAAACATGCGCTGGAAATCCTGGGAATTTTGGAGCATCCGTGCTAAAGCAAATATCTCCAGGTCTTAATTTATTTGCATCATTTATTCTCCGGGGGCTTACATTCTGCTCAAGCCATATTTTGAAGGGTAGAGTTACCAAAGAAATGTTAAGAGTCTCACCATTAATCTGAACATTCTCAATTGGAACTGGAACTCCCATCCTACGGAGAACTTCACTCGCGAATGCAACACAGGTATTGTCTGTGCCGCCTCTAATTCTCTCCGCAATTCTTAAAATGTCCCAGTATTCATCGTTTGACAAAACTTTTCTAACTAAGCGGTTGGCAAACCCACTGACCTCTAATTGAACGTGAGGACTGTAAAAGTAACCAGTTGTGCCCCAAGGAGCAATTTGTTCAAGCAATTCTACTAAGTAGTGTTCTCCTACAACCTTTAGGGAATCGGGATTATATTTAAGGGTTTCTCCGGCATTTACCGCAACCTTCTCATTTGCAGGTAAACGGTTAGACTGCACGTTTGTTTTCTTGAAGAATGTAGTTCCGATAACATGAAGTTGTGCCATAATTCTCCTTTAAGATTGAATGTAGGTAAACAGTGAAATGAGTAATTATCCTTCATTGGATAGGAATTGCTCAAACTCGGCCACTGCCTCAAGCTTTAGCCAAGGATGAATTTCTTTACGCTTTATAGGACCATGATGATTGATTGTAAATCTTAGTAAACGCGCGCAGTATTCAATCGCAAACGTATGATTACTTTTGAAGACAGAGCGAAAAGTATTGCACTCTGTATTTCCTGCTACTAACCTTAGGAGGTTTCTAAGGCTTCTATCAAAATTCATTGAATCACCAGAGCATTGAAATATGCCAGCTTCTTCAGTACAGGCAGTATTGGAATTCGGATTTGTTGTGTCTCTACCTGCATTCCAATCCCATGAGCTTTCAAATCCCGCAAGTACTCGGAGAACTTCCAACATTACAGCCTTTCTATGAAGAAGGCTATCCCAGGGACCTAGTTCTTTGAGTACATAAGAATAAATGTCATAATTTTCATTTCTTGTGAATACCTCGTCCGGAGCCTGCTTGCACCAATTTATAAGCTCGTTCAAAAAAGCATCTGGAGCTACTCCCCTGTTGTATACCCGTGTTTTACACGCCTTGAAAACTCTATTTGTGATACTGTTTTCTTCAGTAAACTCGGAATCAGTTAGAGCTTCAATATTACGATCGTTAATCTCTCCAACACCATGTGTGTCAAACCATTACGTATCATCTTGCGGATTATCTGGAGCACAATCTTCTTCAATCACTTCGGGTGGATTCCCCGCCCCTTGGGGCGTAGAATGCGAGGATGAGCGAGTACATTCACAAGAGCCATAACGTTATGGTTTTGTTGTATCACCTGTTTTTTCCTGCAAAGTACTGACGAGCTATGTTTGACGAACAGGTCGATGCAGTCTTACACGAAGTGTGTCTGGAAATCGAGAAACGCTATGAGGTGAAGTTTATTGAGATTGGGGTAGACAAAGACCATGTTCACTTTTTAGTGCAGTCCGTCCCGACCTACAGCGTGACAAAACTGGTGACAATGCTCAAAAGCCTAACTGCAAGAGAAGTGTTTAAGCGATGTCCAGGCGTCAAAAAGCAGTTGTGGGGCGGCGAGTTCTGGAGTGATGGTTACTTTGCGAGTACGGTGGGTAAGCATGGCGATGAAGGGATGATTGCGAAATACGTGAAGAATCAGGGCAATGAATATCTCCAGCTACACTGGGATGAACAATTGGCTCTTTTTTGATTCTGATACCCCGCTGCTTGCGGCGGGGTAGTTCATTAATCGGCTGAGCTGTAAAAGTCATTATTCTTGATTCTGAAGTATCTTGTACTGGTTTCAAAAATGACCTGAATACATAACCATCACTAACTCCATCACCCTCAAGATCAATTTGAGCCCATTCTTGATTTGTTCCGTCAAAGTCTAGTATTCTAACAATAGAACCTGCGGAAAGCGTTCTTATAATTCTAAAGTCTTGGCTAGGACCAGATCTTAGATTTAGTCCGTTACGTGCGTTAACTGAAAAAAGAGATGAGCTATTTCGAGGATTTGGGAAGGAAAGTGGATTATTCCAACCTTTTGTAGCAGCATTTATTAGCCAATTGGGAGCCGCTCCAGTGCCGTTAATCCCTCCCCAAGTGGCACGACTCCCAAAACCGACATGAATTTTTGTCGGTCCCATATAAGCGACATCTCCGCCGATTCCAGTAGCCCCAAAACTTGCCGCAGCCTCAACAAATGCCTCAAAAAAAGGTAGATCACTTGGATCAGTAAATCTAAGAACACGACCATCTTTTATCAAGTCTAAGTCGGCAGCATTGCCTAAGTCATGTCGAGTGCT
>NZ_JAMPLI010000093.1:0-9210 GCF_039962475.1 Leptolyngbya sp. GB1-A1
TTCAAGCCAGTTAAAGCGCGCAGCAAGCGGTCTTGTGTCAGCACCCGTTCAATATCCAGCATTTGCTTATCCCATTTCTGCCTTCTATTCTTGCTTATTTCCCGACAAGTCTACTTCGTACCAATCGATTGAAATGGTGTCTTTTCTATCAAAGTTTAGAGCATCAACAGATCTAAAACACTACCCAAAAATCGTTGGGCTAACAGAGAGAGATGCCCGCGAATTTTTGACCTCAAAGACCTTCAAACGCCTAGTAGACAGGACCCTTGCTAAATTGATAAAAATGAACCAACCAAAAAATGTGCTTCAGTCTACTCCTTGAAAGAGCGTCTTGAAGCACAATGTGCTAAGTTATTGCAACTGTTCTACTGCAACAGTTTGATTCAGCAGAACTGATTAGCCGATTACAAAATTGGTAGACTTAACGTTGCTTGCAAGGGTATTTTGTAGGGTCAGCACGGTCGAAAATGTTGTGTTGCTGCCCTTACCATCGCCGTCAACTTGGACATCAATATTTGCACCAACCTGTACCAGCTTTGTGTATTGGTGATACTGCGCGAAACGGTTGTCTGCTGCAAACTGAGCGGATTTAAAGATGCCGCGTAGATCAATTAAGTCTGATGCGCTATTAAAATCAACAACGCGATCGCTGACCTTTTCAATCGTATCGACTCTAAAAGTGTCTCGACCAGCACCACCGTTCAGGATATCCTTACCGCCACCACCAATCAAAACATCATTTCCATTGTTGCCCAGGAGGCGATCGCGTCCGACAGCACCCATGAGGGTGTCATGGCCATTCCGACCCCTGCAATTATCGTTTCCTGTTCCACCGAGCAGGTGGTCGTTTCCACCACCACCAGAGAGCTTGTCCTTTCCAGCACCACCAACCTGACGATCATTGCCGCCAAAACCGAAGAGTGTGTCGTTGCCGCCCAGTCCGCGCATTACATCACGGTTCATGCTGCCCATGACGAAGTTTTTCCCACCAAAGTCGGAAACGACGAGACCGCGCTTACCGCCCCTTCGAGGAGCAGGGAGAGCATCTGCAGTGAAGCCGGTCAGCCAGGTATCATTGTTGCCAACCATTAGGGAGTTACCAGCCAGGTCAGTGATTGTGCTGCTGGGTTTGATGCTGATTTGATAGTTGCCGCCTGGATTCGTTAAACCAGGAATGTTCTCTAGCGTGAAGATCTGGTTGTCTTGCGTCGATAGTTTTGCACTCGTGAGTGAAACGGGTTGACCATCGCGTGTAATTACCAAATCGTCCAACTGCACATTTTTGACAGCTTCGCTGAACTTAAAGCTAAGGCTATTCACACTGGTATCGCGAACTTTAGCTCCAAAGTCAAGGATTTGCACCGTTGCTGGCTTGGTATCGATCGTGAGCGAGGTTTCGGGTGAGAGGGTAACGCCACCACTCCCGTTCGTTGACCGCACTGTCATCTGATAAGTGCCATCCAGTAGGGGAGTGCTGGGAGTAAAGCTCCAGGCGCCATCAGGGTTCACCGTTGCTGTACCTTCGATTTTTTGACCATTTGCCAAGATTTCAATCGTACTGCCTGGTTCAACCTTTCCGCTGAAGGGAAGTTGGTTATTGTTGGTCAAGCCCCCATTCTCGTTGCCTACGGGGTTAGAGCCACCATTGGAGCTACCTGGCGTCAGGGTTGGTGTGACACCGGCATTGGGGTCAATCTTGACATTTAAAGCAGGTGATTTGCCGCTCTCGTTGCCGGTTAGCGGATCGACAACGATGCTGGTGATGATACGATCGCCGACACTTAAAGCTGAGGTTTTAATTGACCAATTACCATTGCCATCAACGGTGCCTTCCCCAACTTGAGTATCGCCATCATAGAGGCGAACGATCTGTCCAGCGGTTCCTGTGCCACTAAAGGTGGGGGTATTGTTGGCAGTAATATTGTCAGTGCGGCTAATGCCAGTGTCGCTTGCTTCCGTGAGGTCAGGTGCGATCGTTGATGCATTAGGATCAACTGTATTGACATTAATGCTTAACGCGCTGGAAAGCTGACTTTGATTGCCGTGCAGGTCGGTCAACGAGTATTGAATTGCGTGGGAGCCATCATTTAACTCTGAAGTCGTGACTAACCAAGAGCCATCTGCTTGAACAACTCCGGTGCCAACAGGTGTTGAACCATCGTAAAGCGTAATTGTGTAGCCTGCTTCGTTGGCAGTCAATTGACCTGCAAAATCAGGGGTATTTTCGCCTGTGTTGTTGTCAGCGTCAAAGATGCCTGTGTCGGTTGCTGCAGTCAGGTCTGGGGTTGAGCCAGCGGGTAAGGTTGGTGCAGTGGTATTGACATCAATGGTTAATGCCGCTGATTTTTGGCTTTCGTTGCCTGCTGCGTCACTCAGGGTGTAGGTAATCGATCGATTTCCGGTTCCGACCCCTGTTGTATTGACTGACCATGCTCCTGTTCCACTGACGACTCCCTGACCAACAACGCTATTGCCGTCGTAGACCTTAATCGTTAAACCAGCTTCCGCAGGCGTGAGTGTTCCATCAAAGGTAAGACTGGTGAGGTTTGTTTTGTCGTCGCTGTTAGAAACGCCCTTATCGCTATTTGCGTTGAGGTCAGGCTTAGAAGTGAGATTGATGGTTGGTGCAGTATTGTCGATCGTGACGGTAATTCCAGCAGAATTTGCGCTTTGGGTGCTGCCTGGAGCAGTTGCTCTGGCAGTAATGTTGCGGGTTCCAATTGCAAGATCGGCTGAAGGCGTAAATGTCCAGTTGCCTGAACCATCGATCGTAGAATTGCCTGCAATTTCAACTCCATCAGCATAGAGTTTAATTGTGCTGCCGGGTACTGCAGTCCCCTGAAATTGAGGTCGGAGGTTGCTGGTGATGCGATCGGTTTGAGAAATGCCTGTGTCATTGGTAGTATCAGAGGGCAGTTTTAAACCAGTGGGTGCTGCCGTTTGAACAGGGTAGTTTACGTTAACAGTAACGCTACCTGTCAGGTCAACAACCGGATCGCCTGCCATCCCACCGTACTCAATAACGTAGCCAGCAATCTGACCATTGTTATACAAAAAATCATTCCAGGTACCTTTTTGGGTACCAGTGCCCCAGAAGTGGGCGTGATCTTCGTTTCCGCCGAAATTATTGGGTTCGTTAGATGCCCAATTCGTGTAATAGGAAGACATCAACGTGCCGCTTTCTGGTCCAGTAACCCATTTCCAGGTTCCTTCGGCTTCCTCGTCACTGCCACCAATCCAGCCATTACCACCGAGTTTATTTGTGATGAAAGTGTTTTCGGCAGCAGTTGTAACAGTTGCCAGATAACCTTGTAAGCCAAAATACGTTTGTTGAGCTGCGATATCACGAGCCTGCTGCCAAGTTAATGTACCCGACACATACTCATAGAAGTGCCCGTTGTTAGTATTTGCGAGGTTTTCACCAATTGCAAAGTCGATTTGGCGGCTACCATTGGTTGTGCTGCCGGTGCTGTAATACACGACCTGCTTGAAAGCTGATTCGTACTGTGCGGCTGTTCCACTTCCTGTAAAAGTGAGAGTACCCGTGCTTGTGCTGTAATTCCAACTAATAGAAGTGCCAGCAATCGTTCCACTGGTACTAGTTCCTACACCCTGAAGACCCAGACGATCGCTTGAAGTGAAGCTGCCTGTACCAAAGCTGACCTTAGCACCAAGTAGGTTGCCAGAAACGCCTGAAATGACTGCGTTAGGAGCAAGCAGTTGAGGTGTAGAGCCATTTGCACTAAGGGAACCCGAGATATCAACGGTTGGACCCAGGATGCCAGCATAAGCTTGTTGAGCTTCAAGGGTGAGCGCAAGTTCAACCGCTACTGCTCCGGTTTGCACATCTAAATTCCAGTTGCCACCCAGAGCGGCATTACCTGTAGGAGTGGCTGAAGCAGCGATGTTTGCTCCTGTTAAAGCATGAAGTTTTTCAATTAGCTCGGTTCCAGCATCTCCGGCAGCAACATTGCAGCCATAAAGAACCAGGGATTGGAGTGACCAGGATTGTAGATCACAGCGGTAGCGATCGAGGGTTGATAAACTAAGTTCGCTGTTGCTGATGAAAAGCGTACCAGGAGCGCCATGAGACACAATGTGCAGACTGGTAACTTGCGGATGCTGCCGCAGCGCTTGGGTAATTTGCTCAATGCCATCTTGTTGAGCGTCAAGCAGAACCGCGATCGACCCTGGTACGACTTCTGCCGCTAGCATTGCAGAATCAGCAACGCTGGCATCAATTACGACTAGGGTTGAACCGAAATTAGCCTGTGCTGGGGAGGATGAGAACGTCTCATTCTTTGCAATGGGAGCGGAAAAAGCCATACATCGATACCTGAAATGCGTAATTAAGGAGAAAAGCGACTGTGAAGAGAAGCAAGTAGCTTTGTAATAAGCTATACCTAATGTTCCCGAAGGTACTGTGTCGCTAACACGCTCTATGGTTTCTACTGAGTAAAGGTTTGATGAAGCGCAGTGATGGAGCAATGCAGTGGAACGGTGACTTTGCAGGGAAACAACCAACTCTAGAACGGGCTGTACTCAATGTCTCCGGTTATGTCGCAAAGACTCTTTAAAGACAAACGGAGATTGTAATTGAACTTGACCTATCGCTATTGCCAGGTGTAAACCCGGCTAACACAACAAGATTGACACGGAGTCATTCATCCACCCACATCCTTGACAATTCCAATGCACCTGAGTCAGGTGAACTAAAGCGACCGCCATCTCACACACAGGACACCGTCCTGTAAAAAGGGGATGGGTATCCAGTAAGTCCAGTTGATCCGTCAACGTGCGTTGCCTGGGCTGCAAAACCCGCTCCCCGTTATAATAAGCTGCACCGTCTGGCTACCATTGCTCCTCCACTTCATCCGGTGGAGCGATGCGAAGCTGTTCTCCTTGCAGGGTAACCGCCGCAAAGTCACGACATTCCTCTAGCGCCAAACCCGTTGGATGTACGGTGCAGCGCGATAGGGATTGTGGGTATAGAACTCACAGAGCTGACATTGAGGCAGGTAGTAGGAAGCTGGGGAACTGGGCATCAGGCTAATGGGGAATTGGATCATCCGTAGTGTTCCCTACGCTCACGGCTCAAATAACCCCTTTTTCCTGGTGGCAGTTCTGGGAAAGAATCTAACCTTCGAGCAACCAACTTCCCAGAACTGATCGAGGTAATGCTCAGACCCAGCTGCCCGCTCCAGACCTCAGCCTGACGATGAGAGGCTATGCTAGAAGTACAGCATTCGGAGGCATTCCCTTCTTTATTCCATCCCTCGATATTCATGCGCTGATCAATGCTCTGGCAACTGAAGGGGCAGTCTCAGTTCCCCTCCTTACTGAACCAGCAAGGCAAGCCCTTTTGCTAGAGGCACAGCACTTTCACTATGAGCCCGAAATCAAAACTGTAGGAACGGGCGATGCTGTCGTCAGAACAGAATATAGTGCTTGTAATCGTCTTCCCGACAATGGACTGTATCCAAAATTCAAGCAGGCGTTTCAGACCCTGCTCGACCAGGCGTGCGATCGGCTAGATAACTATCCCTTTAGTACTCCCTTGCAATTCACAGAACTGGTTGTGCAACGGTATGAACCAGGACAACTTGGCATTACGCCGCATCGAGATAGTTTGAGAGCGATCAACCTGATTGCCCTTGTGAATCTGGGTGGGCAAGCCGAGTTTTATCGCTGTGATGACCGTCAGAGCACCCATGCTGTTTCGTTAGACACCACACCTGGTCATGTAATTTTCCTGCGTGCTCCGGGTTTCTTGCATACTTCCGTGCGCCCCTTTCATTTTGTCACCAACGTTCGATCAACTCGCTACAGTTTGGGCTTGCGGCAGCGCAGCGGGAATGGATAGCTAATCAACAAATCGGCTCGACTAATTCTTAGTTCCAGGCATTCTGCATCCCCGAAGTAAGTTAACGTGATATGAAAACTTAATTATGGACTACATCACAGAACTAAAGCACTATTTGGATCAGCAGGGACGCTTAGAGAAATGGCCCTCCAGACGCAATAAAGGACGGTTTCAGCAGCTTGCTCTGGAATATTTAGCCAATCAGTTTGAGCACGACCTTCTGTACAATGAGCAGGAAGTCAATGCTTTACTCAGGCAGCACCACACCTTTAACGATCCAGCCCTGCTACGTCGAGAACTCTTCGATCGAGGTCTAATAGACCGGCTGCGAGATGGGTCTGCTTATTGGCTGAGGTAAATTAGATGGTTCCGTTGCAAAAAGTGATACTCTAAATGAGTTTTTGAGAGAAAACTGCTTCAGCGATCGTGGTCAATCCAACAGCTCCCTTCGCGTAGCGGCACTTTTTGCCTGAAATCATCTTGCTGAACATACGGTGGTATTGTCGCTATGCGTTGAGCTACCGAGACTTAGAGGAGCTGATGGCAAAGCGCGCAGTTGAGGTAGATCATATGACGATTTACCGATGGGTGCAGGACTATGCGCCAGAGTTGGACAAACGCATCCGTCCCCACTTGCAGCAAACGAATGATTCATGACGAGTAGACGAAACCTATATTAAAATCCGAGGGGAGTAGAAATACTTGTACCAAGCGGTGGATTCGGAGGGGAATACGCTGGACTTCATCTTGAGTGCGTTCGCGAGATAGAAAGGCTGCTGCCCGCTTTTTACATAAGGTCTTGGGAGCCAAGCACACTCAAACTCCACAGGTGATTACCGTCGATAAAAATGCTGCCTATCCAGTGACAATGGATGAATTGAAGCAAGACAAAACATTGAAAGTCGAGACCAAATTGAGACAAAGCAAATATTTGAATAACATCATTGAGCAGGGCCACCGGAACATAAAGCGGATTGTCAAACCAATGATGGAATTTCAATCGTTCAACACGGCGAGAAGAACGCTGCGTGGGATTGGAACCATAGATATGATTCGCAAAGGGCAAGTGAAAGGGATTAGCCAAGGGGACAGTGTATCTCAAGCAGAATTCGTCAACGAAATCTTCGGAGTGAGTGCTTAAGGTAATACGAACGGAACCAGTTCGTTTGTGACTTAGAAGTTTTTACAACAGAACCCCTTAGACCAAAACTCCGGATTCTCGATGTAGGGGTTAATGCCCGGAAAGTGAGAGGGCATATCGCTGGCCTCGATTCGCCTCCCTTTATTCTAGAAGCGATCGATTCTTTCCTTGCCACCTCATAAATGCTAATACGAAGCACTTTCCTTAGTGAGGCAATCAGGTATTAGTCCAAACAGCCAACGGTAAATTTCCTCAGCTTGCAAGCTTTCATAGGCTGGGATGACCGAAGCTGCATTTTGTTCATATCACCCAATTGAACTCACGCCCCGATCGCCTTTCCTTCAAAGTCATCTAGATATTAGTCTGCTCCATCGGACTCGCATGAAAGCGACCGCCCTTACCTTTGAAATCGTTTTTGCAGGAGCACTCGCTCCAAACAAACACCAATGCTAATTCCTACCGCATAACAGATCAAATCACTCCACAGAAATCCAAAGCCAAGAATTAAACCTCCGAACTGGGTGTGGCGAATTGCATCAATCCATGTCGCATGATAGAGTTGGCTCACCTCAATTCCCAGCGCGAATAGACCCGTACTGATCGCCGATCGCAATATTGATTGCTGAGGCAGAAGCCAGCGTACAAGCAGGTACACCAGCAGTGCCCACAAAGTATCACCACTATACTGCCCCAGAAACGAGGTTGATGACAGGAGCGAAGAGCGTGAAAGCAGTCCGAGAAGGGTGACAAAACAGGCAATCACCATCACCCTGATGCGATAGCGGAGGATGGATTGTGCTGGCGTAGGCTATTTCTGACCCAATTTATTGAATATCAATACGGACTAATTGAGCCGGCATCGGGACTTTGATCGTGTTGGAGCCATTGTCGATGAGGCAGTCCATAGCGATCGGTAATAGAATTCATTGCAGATGCTCATTCCTTATGCCTTTACTTGTGGCTCATTTATGTTGATGCTAGGGAAGGCATTTATTGATTTTTATCTATGAGTTTTACAACTGAGATAGAAAAGCTGTCTGCTACCGCTTCGTTGGCTGCGATCGATGCCAATTCGACTGAGACTACCTCTCGTATTGAGCTGTTCAGCTATCTTCTGTGCTGTGCCGCTCAAGGTGCTGTTGGAGTGATTGGCTTTGTTTGCTTAACCCTTATCCCGATCGCCCTTCGTCAGGGGTTACTTTTCCTATAAGTGGGAGAACAGGGTCGAGGAGGGAGGTTTGCTTCAGTGCAAGCTAGCCGGAGCAATAAATTAATGTAGCTAATGTAGCTCATGGTGGCAGAAGGTGATGTTCAGCGGCATCGTTTGATGTGGCTTAGCAGTCACCTCAGAGATTACTCCTCATCATTGCTCGAGCCGCCAGCAGGTTGAACCAGCACCAGTTTAATGTGCTTATAGCCGAGCTTAATTTCAAACTCATCCCCTGGCCTAAGTCCCATCATCTCGGTATAGGCTTTCCCAATCACAATTTGCCCATTGGTATGAACAGAAACACGATACGTTGGAGTTCTACCCCTCCCCCCTGCCTGTTCTGGCTCAACGGCTAAGCCTTGGGCTTCCAGAATAGCTTCAATGAATTCTGATAAATTCGCCCTTTCCCTGTCTTTCGTTCTCGTGACATAGCCACAGGCTTTTGCCTTCTCTGACTTGGAGAGTGTTGGAATTTCCTTCAACTTACTGAGAAGGGCTTTGCCTCTTAAGGGTTCTGTCGCAACCGCCATAATAATTTAGAGCTTCCTTAAACAGATGTTTGCATCTCTCTAACTTAACCACGATCGACACCCCATCAGCACAAGGAATAGTGAGATTTAAGGAGTTGGGAAGGCTGAGGTTGAGCCAGAATTTAGGCTTCGCGATCGGAAGTCAATGGTTCCCAGTCATTGCTTGATAGAGCAACAGCGTACCAATTGCAGCCAAAACAGGGGAAAATCATCCTCCAAGATGGCGGAAATATTGAAAGTGGCAGTCATTCACACCTTCACCAGATCTCAAACAGAAATCGTCTTATTTGTCTGAGTCAGGACAATCGTGAGCATAGGGGTTTCATAGCTCCAGAGTTTAGACTACTGCTGTCGGTTGTGTCGCAAAAACAGCCGCTGGTAAGGTAGACAAGCCCCGTTATGCCTTCTCGCCCTCCGATGGCTACTGCTGCTCTGTTCAAGTGGCGGCATTTCTTGCCTGAAATTA
>NZ_JAMPLI010000094.1:0-9156 GCF_039962475.1 Leptolyngbya sp. GB1-A1
ACACCGGATGAATATGAGAAGAAATGGAATGAACAACAAAAAGGAAATGTGATATAAAAGAGACACTTCCTTAAAGTCTTCGATCTCCTGTCCGAATTCATGGGTTCACTTCAGGGTTTGTAGCGCAGTAGTCGATGTTTTTACTACGTTTCCGACTTGCAGATCATCATTGACGAGGTGATTGCACAACCAGATCGTGCTGGTGTACGTGCCCAGATGGTTGCGACTCACCAAGGGGAAATCTTTGGCTTGCAACCGGCGGGAAAACCAGTTTCTATCGCATTGCATTATTCAATTGCGATCCAAACAGTCATAAGACTTGAACAAGTTTTTTACTCACTACTCTCAACCAACTGAACCTAGAACATTACGAGGTCAATCATGGTAAAGACAGCAATTGTGACTGGAGCCTCTCGCGGAATTGGACGCGAAATTGCAAAGCGACTTGCAACAGATGGATTTTCTGTTGTTGTAAACTACTCAGCAAACGCTGCACAGGCTGATGAGGCTATCGGTGAAATCCAGGCTACGGGGGGCAATGCGATCGCCGTAAAAGCCAACATCTCGAAGGAGAACGAGGTAGAGCAGCTTTTCGAGCACACCATCACCATGCTAGGAGCGATCGATGTTGTCGTTCATAGTGCCGGGATCATGCCATTGTCGCCCATCATCGACAATGACGTGCAACTGTTCGACAACACTATCGCAACGAATCTTCGCGGTACGTTTCTCGTGTTGGCTCAAGCGGCAAAGCATATCACTGATGGCGGACGCATCATTGCGCTCTCCAGCAGCGTGATTGCTAAGTCGTTTCCAAGCTATGGAGCTTACATTGCATCTAAAGCGGGAGTCGAAGGACTGGTACGGGTGTTGGCTAATGAGCTGCGGGGTCGCAACGTTACGGTGAATGCGGTCGCGCCAGGACCAATTGCGACAGAACTCTTCCTTCAGGGCAAGACTCAGGAGCAGATTGAGCAGCTCAGCAAGCTTGCTCCAATAGAACGGCTTGGAGAACCCCTCGACATTGCGCGTGTGGTCTCATTTCTAGCAGGCCCGGACGGGGGATGGGTCAATGCTCAAGTGCTTCGCGCCAACGGCGGTTTTGCCTAATTCAAATTCGACATATTTCATCTTCAACACATTACAAAGGAAGCACACCATGAAAGCAGTCCGAATTCATCAACACGGAAGTATTGATAATGCAGTTCTTGAAAAGATTTCAGCTTAAAAATGTTTGAGTAATGGAGTATGTACTATGCCGCGTAGATACAAATATTCGATTTTCCTGTCGCTCTTGGTCTTTTCGCTCATAGCGTTAGGTTCGCCCGTGCTCAGTCAAGCACAAAGCCAGTTGCCCTATTGGACTGAAGCTGCACAGCCAACAGTCGCTCGGCAAGAGCTTTATCCAGCAGTGTTAAACAACAAAATTTACGTGGTTGGCGGTCTACTGAGCCCAAACACCGGGTTCTCAGCGCACTTCGAGTCTTATGACCCCGTCAATGATGCATGGACAGTATTAAGACCGCTTCCTGAAGCCCGTCATCACATTACGCTGTCGGCAGTCAATGGCTTGCTCTATGGTGTGGGCGGTTTCACAGGTGGATTTCCAGACTGGCGAGCGCAGCCGACAATGTTCATCTACGATCCTGCCGCTAATACTTGGACTGGAGGGACTGACCTACCAGAGGCTCGTGCCGAGGGCGTATCTGCAGTGGTCGATGACAAGATATTTCTGATTGGTGGGCGCGTTCGAGCTACTGACGACGCTCGGCTATTCAATGACCACATCGACAGTGTGCGAAACGAAGTCTTTGATCCGGCGACTGAGCGTTGGGCAACTCTTGCCGATGCCCCGACAGCGCGAAACAGTGCAGCAGCGGCTGTGATTGATGGCAAGATCTATGTGGTTGGGGGTCGCCAGTTTGTCAGGAATGCCGATGGCACGACGCAGCAGGTGAATGTGCCAAATCTTGAGGTCTACGATCCGCAGCTCGATCGTTGGGAAACGCGATCGCCCATGCCTCAAGCCCAGGGGGGTCTGGCTGCAACTGCACTCAACGGCAAGCTTTACGTGTTTGGCGGCGAACAGTGGGTTCCAGAGCAGAAGGTTTTCGCCGAAAGTTGGGTATACGACCCGGAAACCGATGATTGGGAGGCATTGCCGCCCTTGCCAACTCCACGGCATGGATTGGGAGCATCGTCAATTGGCAACCGGATTTTTGTGTTTGGTGGCGGAACCCAAACAGGCGGAAATGCAGCGACAGCAATCCACGAGGTGCTGGTACTGCCTTAAGCCACAGTTTTCATGGGCGTATCCAGGGGTTGGGGGATCAAGCTCGTAATCTGACGATCGCTAACGCCCAATCTGCCTTAAAAGCCGCGAGCGCGCTTAGGTACTCGAACCTGCCTTCGAGTCTTCAAACAAGCTTGTTCGTTAGTGCAGGAGCCTCCTACATTGTTTGTCTCCTCAGCACCTTCCCAATCTGCCTCAAGACGACGATCCGCTGGAGATTAAACCAATGGCAATTCTGAAACAATTTGGGATTTTATTTGTATTGGGCAGTGTGGGAATTGTGATGTTTACGATCACATCTATTCCTTTAGTCGAGCAACAGTTGGCAAAACTGTCTCCAGAAATACTGGCAAAAGTTCCGCCACTGTGGATTTTAATGCTGCTGCAAGGACTACAGTATTCAATTCTATTGGCAATCAGCATTCTGGTCGGAATTGGCTGTGCCTATCGCGTTGGATTACACTCACATTTAATTGATCATTGGGTGTTTCACACCGCTAAGTCTCCATCTTTTGCCGTTGAGATGAAATGGAGCTTGGGTGTGGGTGCAGCGGTGACGATCGTTCTCCTGTTGCTCGATCGGTTGATGCAACCTGCTCTACCTGAAGCGCTACAGGCATCCAATAACACAGAACCGAATTGGCTAAGTTCACTTACAGCAATGCTTTATGGCGGCATCACTGAGGAGATTCTGATGCGCTGGGGCTTAATGTCGCTGCTTGTTTGGATAGCGTGGAAGGTGTTAAAACAAGGCGTTACGGTGCCAAGTCAAGGAATATACCAGGGTGCGATCGTTCTAGCTGCGTTGGTATTTGGACTTTTACACCTGCCAGCGACTGCCGCGATCGCTCCACTCACTCCACTTGTGGTTATCCGAGCGATATTACTCAATGGGATTGCTGGCATTGCGTTTGGTTGGCTCTTTTGGCAATACTCGCTTGAGGCTGCGATGTTATCTCACATCAGCTTTCATGCCTTTTCCTTTGCTCTTAGTCTTTTGCTGACAAGATTTGTCTAAGCTTTTTTCCTAAAGCGATTTCCATGATTATTCCAAGAGAGAACAACCGGACTTAGATTTTAGGAGAAATAGAATGATACTTCAAGATAAAGTGGCGTTAGTCACTGGCGGAACTTCAGGAATTGGTCGTGCAACCGCAGTTGCGTTCGGGGAAGCTGGTGCAAAAGTGGTGCTCTCCGGGAGGCGGGAGGCAGAAGGTGAAGAAACTGCTGCACTGATTCGCGATACCGGAGCAGAGTGCCTCTTTGTGCGATCGGACGTATCCGATGAAGCAGAAGTTCAAGCTTTAGTCGAGAAAACGATCGCCACCTACGGCAGACTCGATTGTACCTTTAATAATGCTGGGATTGAGCCTCCTATCAAACCACTGCACGAACAATCGATTGAGGATTTTGACAAACTGATGTCGATTAATGTACGAGGGCTGTTCTTGTGTATGAAATATGAAGTTCAACAGATGCTCAACCAAGGAGCAGGTGTGATTATCAATAATTCGTCAATGGGTGGGTTAATTGCGTTTCCAGGAATATCTCCCTATATTGCCAGCAAACACGCGGTAATGGGGCTGACGCGCTCTGCTGCACTCGATTATGCCAAACAAGGTATTCGGATTAATGCTGTCAATCCTGGACTGATTGCTACTGCAATGATGGATCGCTTGAGTAGCGGCTCGACTGATGATGTAGGGTCTACGGTTCCAATGGGTCGTATGGGTCAGGCAGCAGAAATTGCTCAAGCGGTTGTTTTTCTGTGTTCTGATGCTGCCAGCTACATCACGGGACAACCTTTGGTAATCGATGGTGGATTTACAGTGAGTTAATTTTTGATTGTTGATCGTGGACTACAGTGAATCGTCCATTTCAAGAGAGAACAAATGGGCTTGATTTTCAGATCGCAACTAAAGGAATTCTATGACAACTTTTGTCTTAGTTCATGGCTCCTGGCATGATGGTTCTGCTTGGAATGCGGTTATCCAACATCTAGAAGCGAGAGGTCATCAGGCTTTTGCTCCTACGATCGCTGGACATGGAAAAGGTATGAACAAAAACGTCAACCATGCTCAATGCACCCAATCGATCGTTGATTACATTGTTGGCAAAGATTTAACCGATATTGTTCTCTTAGGTCATAGTTTTGCCGGAACAATCATTGCGAAAGTTGCTGAAGCGATTCCCGATCGCATTCGACGGCTCATCTTCTTCGGTGCCTTTGTCCTCAACGATGGAGAGAGCCTTAGAGATAACGTTCCACCGCATCTTCAAACATTACTCGACGAGCTAGTTAGAGAATCAAACGATCAGATGATGGTGATGCCGCTTGAGCTTTGGCGAGAAGCGTTTCTCAACGATGCTGACCTCGATTTAGCTCGATCAAGTTACGCACAACTATCCCCTGAACCGTATCAACCGTGGATTGACAAGCTGGACTTGAGGCAGTTTTACTCGCTGCCCATTCCTAAAAGTTACCTCTACTGCACAGAAGACACTGCCCTGCCTCAAGGCGAGTGGGGATGGCATCCCAGGATGTCTAATCGCTTAGGGCAATTTCGGTTCGTGCAAATGCCCGGTAGCCATGAGGTGATGTTTTCTAACCCGGTTGGTTTAGTAGAAAAGATTATTGTGGCAGGACGGGACTAGCAACATGATGGTTTCATAACAAAATAAACGAGTTGCCGTTCTTTGAGAAGTAGAAAAATAGCTTGAACACCGTTGAGTGACTCAATTTACAACACGGAGAGAAACAAGAAGAAATTATGGAAACTAGACAAATCGCCGTCATAGAACGACTGCAACAAGCACAGAACGCACAAGACCTGGAAGCGCTTTTAGCCTGCTTTGCACCCAACTTTCAGGGCAATCATCCACTCCATCCTGAGAGAGAGATCGAGGGAATTAAGAATGCCCGTAAGAACTGGTCTGGCATCTTCCACGCCATCCCAGACTTTCACTCAGAGTTGCTCCGTTCGGCAGTTGAGGGTGACACGGCTTGGGCTGAGTGGTACTGGTTCGGCACCCATCGTGATGGTACGCAGTTTGGTATGCGCGGGGTGACTATTCTTGGCATACAAGCGGATCAGATCGAGTGGGCACGCTTGTATATGGAACCTGTATCAGCGAGTAGCGAATTCAAGAGAGAACAACCCGACTTGATTTTAGGAGAAATAGAATGACACTTCAGGATAAGGTGGCGTTAGTCACTGGCGGAACTTCAGGAATTGGTCGTGCAACGGCGATCGCTTATGCCCAACAACAAGCAAAGGTGGTAGTGGTTGGTCGTCGCATGGATGAAGGTGAAGAAACGGTTCGATTGATTCAGGAGGCTGACGGAGAGGCGATTTTTGTGCAAGCAGATGTCACGAAAGAAGCCGATGTTAAAGCAATGGTTGATAAAGCAGTTGGCGCTTTTGGTCGGTTAGATATTGCCTTTAATAATGCAGGAACGGTCGGCGAAAACCCCTCATTGATTGAGCAAACAGAAGCTGAATACGATCGCACAATGAACGTCAATGTCAAAGGCGTTTGGTTGTCGATGAAATATGAAATCGCTCAGATGTTGAAACAGGGAAGTGGTTCAATCGTCAATATGGCATCTGTGGTTGGATTCGTTGCATATCCTATCCAACCCCTCTACGCCGCGAGTAAACATGCAGTAGTCGGTTTAACCAAAGCTGCTGCGCTCCAATGTGCCAAAGCGGGGATTCGCATCAATGCCGTTGCACCAGCAGCAATCCAAACAGATATGCTTGAAGCAGCTACAGGTGGGCAGGATGAAGCCAAAGCTTACATAACAGGACTTCACCCGATCGGACGAATTGGAACACCGCTTGAAGTTGCAAATGCAGTCCTGTTTTTATCATCTGACCTGGCATCGTTCACAACAGGTGCAACATTGATGGTAGATGGTGGGTTTGTAGCGCAGTAGTCGAAAGGCAGTGCGAAACGTTGCGACCAAGTAGCGATCGACACCGATATGAATCCCGCAGACAGCGACTTTGCTGCAGAGCAGACCAAGATGACTGCCCTCGGTCGCTACGGACAGGGTGACGAGGTGGCTGGCATAGTCTCTGATCTTGCTAGTTCTGAAACTGCTTTTGTTACAGGTACGAGTCTCAAAATTGATGGCGGCTTTACCGCTACCAAGAAAGTTTTCTCACAACTGGAGTGAGAATTCAGTCTGAATACACTCAAGAGGGAAACAAGCATGATTCACGCTTATGCAGCCAAAACAGCAGGCGGATTACTGGAGCCATTTGAATATGATCCGGGTGCGCTAAAAGATGAAGAAGTAGAAATCAATGTCGAGTACTGTGGGGTCTGCCACAGCGATCTGAGTATGTTAAAAAATGACTGGGGCATTAGCCAGTATCCCCTTATTCCTGGTCATGAAGTAGTCGGAACCATTGCAGCCGTTGGCGATCGTGTGACAACCGTTAAAATCGGTCAGCGAGTCGGATTAGGTTGGTTCTCCCATTCTTGTATGCATTGCGAGTGGTGCATGTCAGGCGAGCACAACTTGTGTCTAACAGCAGAGCAAACTATCGTCGGTCGGTACGGAGGCTTTGCTGATAAGGTGCGGGCACATGAAGAGTGGGTCACTCCTCTGCCAGAAGGAATTGATCCAGCTAAGGTAGGACCACTGTTCTGTGGTGGCATTACCGTGTTTAACCCACTTGTTCAGTTCGACGTGAAGTCAACTGATAAAGTCGGTGTAATTGGCATTGGCGGTTTGGGACATATGGCAATACGGTTCCTACAAGCTTGGGGATGTGATATCACTGCGTTTTCGACAAATCCTGATAAAGAGTCTGAAGCCCGTGAGTTGGGGGCCACTCACTTCGTCAACTCTCGCGATACTAAAGCAATTGAGGATGTTGCCAACTCGTTTGACTTTATTCTCTCAACTGTGAATGCAGATCTAGATTGGGGAATATACATTGACGCGCTGCGTCCCAAAGGACGGTTACATTTTGTTGGAGTCGTACCGAATGCGATTCAGATGGGTGCGTTCCCCATAATCCTTGGACAAAAATCCTTATCGGGCAGTCCTCTTGGTAGCCCGACAACAACTGCAAAAATGCTTGACTTTGCAACTCGCCATGGGATTGAACCTGTCACAGAGACTTTTGATTTTAATCAAGTGAATGAAGCAATCGCTCATCTTGAAGCAGGAAAAGCTCGATATCGAATTGTGTTGAAACACTAGAAAAACGCTAAGAGCACAGGAGTCGTACCTCCAAGCAAAGCTTTCACACACACAAAAACTCACCATCGATTTACAAAGGAGAAACCTCTCATGCCTTACATTACCGTTGGTCAAGAAAACTCTGCAAACATCGATCTCTACTACGAAGATCTTGGGACAGGACAACCGATTGTACTGATTCATGGATTTCCATTGAACGGACATTCCTGGGAGAAGCAGGTTTTAGTTTTACTGAATGCAGGATATCGAGTAATTACCTACGATCGCCGAGGATTCGGTGCTTCTAGCCAACCCTCATCTGGCTATGACTACGATACCTTCGCCACCGATTTGAATACACTCATGACCAAGCTTGACTTGCAAAATACCGTGCTGGTCGGTTTCTCAATGGGAACAGGTGAAGTCACACGTTATCTTGGCAAATACGGCTCAGAGCGGGTGCAGAAAGCCGTGCTGATGGCTCCGGTGCCGCCCTTCTTACTGAAGAGCGATGATAATCCTGAAGGTGTTGATCAAAGTGTTTTTGATGACATCATGAAAGCGATCGTTGAAGACCGTCCAGCCTACTTCTCTACATTTTTCAGAGAATTCTTCAATGTGGATGTGTTGCTGGGCGATCGCATCAGCAATGAGGCAATTCAAGCCAGTTGGAATGTGGCAGCAGGGGCTTCTGCCAAAGGGACTTTGGATTGCGTCCCTTCCTGGCTCACCGATTTCCGCGACGATCTGCCCCGCATTGATGTACCAACCCTGATCATTCATGGTGATAGCGATCGGATTTTGCCACTGGAGTCCACCGCAGCAAGACTCCCGAAGCTGATTAAAAATAGTCAACTTGTTGTCATTCCTGGCGGACCGCACGCCATCAACTGGACACATGCCGATCGGGTGAATCCTGTCTTGCTTGACTTCCTCAAGAAAAACTAACAGATTACACCTTACTTAGGGAGAAACTTTCAATGTCATTAGAACAGAACAAAGCCATTGTCCTCCAATGGTACAAAGCTTATGACCAAGGAAATTTAGAGCAAATGAAGGAACTGCTTGCCCAGAATGGTGTTGTTCATTCACTAGGATCTGTTATCCACGGTCGCGACCAATTTTTTAAGTACATGCAGACCTTTCGCTCTGCCTTTCCAGATAGTTACCACACGTTTGAAGATGTCATTGCTGAAGACAACAAGGTTGTTACCCGTGGCACGTTTACTGGTACTCATCGCGGAGAATTCCTTGGTATTGAGCCGACAGGCAAGCAGGTGACATGTTCAGTCGTACATGTCGATCGTCTGAGAGATGGCAAGGTCATCGATCATTGGGGGCTAGGTGATTCACTGGCTATGATGCAGCAGTTACGCGGAGAAAATCTTGTATAGCCTACATTACAGGCTATTTGCACTGACACTTAACGTTTGGTTGGTGCTTCTCGCTCACGCCGTTAGTGACCATGCTCAAGAGCAATAGTCCTGACTCAATGCGCTATTGTCAAGAGTCGGCACAGCCAAATCGCCCCAACATCAAACCCTAAGCTGTGAAGTGAACCCATGAATTCGGACAGGAGATCGAAGACTTTAAGGAAGTGTCTCTTTTATATCACATTTCCTTTTTGTTGTTCATTCCATTTCTTCTCATATTCATCCGGTGT
>NZ_JAMPLI010000095.1:0-9075 GCF_039962475.1 Leptolyngbya sp. GB1-A1
CTCATTTGCATAAACTCCAGAAGCTCCCACAGCGAGTCATGCGATATTTCAAGCATCGGTTTATTGCTTATGCTGCATAACTTCATGCCTCTTCTATGATTGCCGGGTTAATAATGCACCTCAAGCCGCAAAAACGCCGCTTTTTTCTACTGGGTTTGCGGGCGATGAGACTGATCCAGTCTGCTCTCTAGCTCTTCTGTCACCCCATGAGTTGTCTATGTCCATTCTGCAACAGCTCCCTGGAACCGTCCCACCATCCAAAATCCGCCCAGTTATCGCTTTGTCGGCAGCGTACTGCTAGAATTTGCTCGCTATTGCAGTCATGAACTGGGATATGGAGGGTTGGTAGGGCTTTATTCCTTGCCAGGCGCAGAACCATTCTACCGTCGCTTAAACATGAACGAGTGTGGACCGGATGCTCACAAAGAGGACTTAATTTACTTTGAGTGGTACACGCCTCAGTCTGCTGGGTTCGACTGGGAAGATGAGATAGACTGGGGAGTATCAGGTTCGGATACCGAGGAGAGCCAATGATCTTCAAGATCAGTGACGATCGCTTTGATGAACTGTTGAAAATCGAAGAAGAAGTCAACTGCGATATTGGTGCAGGCTATGCTGGAGCCTATCTGCCAGAGTTCCTTGCTGACCCGATTCATTTCCAGCAAATACGCCGACTGCAAGCGATCGTGCTGGAAGCGTTTCAGTCCCTCCTGAATGAACTGAATCTGGGCATTGGCAAAGATGCAGCCTTCACCTGTGGGCGGAAGCTAGTGCTAGAACGTCTGATACAACCTCCAGTTACTATTCAGCAGCAGCTTTGGGACGCGCTACAAGAAGATGGCCTGATTCAGAGCGCTCTTCAGCCCCAACCTGATTACGCTAAGGTCAAAGCTATCTTGCGAACCACCCTGACCCAAGCTGACTGGTCAGCAATCGCTACAGCCGCGTCAGAATCGATTCGGATTCAGATGCTTGAATATTGGAATCAGACAGCACAGGCTTCTTGATAAAGCTGCGAGAAACAACCCTGCAAGGCGATCGCAGTACACCACCGTTGCATTTCAGAGATTTCAGCTAATGCAAAACCTGGCATTAGAAATAGGCGTTCAGTCAAACTATTGCCGCTGAAACAGGGCAGCAGGCACTTCTTTCTGATCACTCTCAAACTGAGTCGAATAGCCCAATTGTCTTGCCAACTGTCCCAAGCCTGTTTCTGGTGAGACAACATTCACATCCCACTGGTTATGGATGCAGCCGAGCCGTACTAACAGACCGAGGGCTTGACTTCACAAGCATGGGTGGTTTGATTCCTACTTTGACAAGTCGCTATGCAATTTTAGGGTTCACCCCTGTCAGGATTTATACAGCATTCCTGGTGTCGATGGTGCGGTGGAACCACGCTGACCCCATTCGAACTCAGGTGTGAAACGTCGAAACGGCGACGATAGTTGAAGGGTAGCCTCCTGCAACAATAGCTCGATGCTAGGGTAATATTGACGCGAAAGCCTTTCTTGTGAACGTAAGGGAGGTTTTTGCTTTAGCTTGCTGAGGGTGGAAATGCTATGTGCGATCAATGCAACGGGGCAGGTAAAATCCACACCTGCTGATTACGGCTCAGCGGATGCTCTGCTCAGAAACAATTTGTTAGATTAAAAATAATCCAAATGGCGTTTATTGGCTGGTTGAAGCCAAGCAGTCTTTTCAAAATTCAATCCTTTGATCCTTACGGCTTCCCGTTTTACAGTTGCTGCTTCAGCCCGGTGACTGGCTTGCCTGCTACGGCGCTTGCGTAGCGGGCAGGCCAGTCGCGTTCATATTTCTATTACTCTCTTTTTTCCTGGCGTTCTTCTACCATTCTTTTTGATGCAGAATCACAACGATCTCCAGCAGCTCCTCGATATCCTACCTCCAGAGATCCGGCAACCCTTAGAGCACCATCCCGATCGCGACAGTTTGGTGGAGGTTGTGCTGGACTTTGGGAGACCGCCTGAAGCTCGGTTTCCTCATGGCTCCCAGTATCTGTCTCAGCAAACCGTGACCCGACAGCAGTTGCAGCACTGTGTCGATCGTCTTGGTGCCTTTGGCGGCGACAACCGTGCAGGCATTGAGCAAACGCTGCACCGTATTAGTGCCATCCGCAATCGCCAGGGAGAAGTCATTGGTCTCACCCTTCGAGTCGGTCGTGCGATTTATGGGACGATCGCTCTCATCCGCGATCTGGTGGAAACGGGGCAGTCCATCCTGATGCTGGGTCGTCCGGGGGTGGGCAAGACGACGGCACTACGAGAAATTGCTCGTGTTCTGGCAGATGACCTGAATAAGCGGGTAGTGATTATTGACTCCTCGAACGAGATTGCAGGCGATGGCGATATTCCCCATCCGGCGATCGGTCGTTCCAGAAGAATGCAGGTGGCGCATCCTGAGCTTCAGCACCAGGTCATGATCGAAGCGGTCGAAAACCACATGCCCGAAGTCATTGTCATTGACGAGATCGGGACGGAACTGGAGGCGCTGGCTGCAAGGACGATTGCGGAACGAGGGGTGCAGCTCGTGGGTACGGCTCACGGCAATGCGATCGAGAATTTGATCAAGAACCCCACACTCTCTGACCTGGTGGGCGGGATTGAATCCGTGACGTTGGGTGATGAAGAAGCGCGGCGACGCGGCTCTCAAAAGAGTGTGCTGGAGCGCAAAGCCCCTCCCACTTTCGAAATTGCCGTGGAGATGGTGGAGCGACAGCAATGGATCGTGCATGAGAACGTGGCGGAAGCCGTGGATGCCCTGCTCCGAGGACGACAGCCTCAGCCTCAACAGCGATCGATCAATGAGCAGGGACAGCTTGTCATTACAAAGACAACCGCAGCAGGAACGCCGCTGGTTAAACCCCATCGCTCTGCCCAGGTTCTCCCGTTTTCAGCAGCATCAGCTAAACGGCAGTGGCCTGATCGATCACTCGAAGTGAGAACTGCTCCAGAGAGAAACCGATTCCATTCTCTCCCTAAGGTGGACCAGGACTTTGCCCAGGCTCAGGACAGTCCTCAGATGCGCGTGTACCCCTATGCTATCAGTGCTTATCAGCTACAACAGATCATTGATGCCCTGAACCTGCCGATGGTTCTCACGAAGTATGTGAGTGATGCGGATGCGATCGTTGCTCTGCGCTCCCATGCCCGGAAGCACGACAATTTGCAGCGGCTTGCAAAGAACCAGCAGATTCCTCTCCATGTCGTCAAAGCCAATACGCCTGCCCACATGACCCGCACGCTGCGGCAGCTATTGGGAATGGATTCGCGAGACGACAGGCAGGACTGGGAGATGAATTTTGAGGAAGCCCGTGATCGGAATGAGGAGTTGGCGGCACTGGAGGAAGCCCGGTTAGCGGTGGAGCAAGTCGTGATTCCGCAGCAGCAGCCGGTGGAACTCCTACCCCGCTCTAGCTGGCTACGAAAGTTGCAGCATGAGCTGGTAGAACGATATCGCCTCAATTCTCATTCTGTAGGCGATGAACCCGATCGCAGACTCAGAATCTACCCAGCGTAGGAATTCATTCTCCTCAAATCAGCGCAGCTGGAACCACCCCGGCTGCGTTTTGCTGTTGCCATTCGCTTGACAAAGACGAGTGAGAGGGCGTCTCAAAATCCCTCCTTTGTTTTGCTAGTGGCATAGAGATACCCTATGACCTTGGAAAACAAAGCTGGAAGGCGCTTCCGCTCAATTTTATATGTCTCATAATGACTCAGCTTGACGAGTTTTGAGACAAGATTCCTATACGAATATGCTCAAATTTTCTGCCGACAGAACGGCTGTTGAGCGAACGCTGCTCCTTCACGAACCAGAAGTCATGAATCAAGCGGACTTTTCACGCCTCGTCCGCCTCGATTTAGCACGTGCGTGTAAATCATCGTTGTCTTGACATCCTTGTGCCCCAAAAGCTCTTGAACGGTCCGAATGTCATACCCGTCCTGCAACAGATGGGTCGCGAAACTATGGCGAAACGTGTGACACCCCACTCGCTTCTGGATTCCTGCCGCTCTTGTGGCTTGCTTCACTGCCTTCTGCACACTGCTCTCATGTAGGTGGTGCCGACAACGCAGCCCACTGCGAGGGTCAAGTGGGATCCCCACTGAGGGAAAGATAAATTGCCACACCCACTCCCGCCCGGCATTAGGATATTTTCGCTCCAAGGCGTAAGGCAAAAGCACCAGACCATACCCCCGCTCCAGGTCCTGCTGATGTAATCGTTTGATCCGTCGCAGCTGTCCTTGCAGGGGCTCGACCGTGCAACCTGGCAGCATCGTGACTCGGCTCTCATTGCCCTTAGCATCTCGGACCACAATTTGAGCTTGAGCGAAATCCAAGTCCTTGACTCGCAACTGTAAAGCCTCACTCAGGCGCAGTCCGCTGCCATAGAGCAATTGCGCGACCAGTTGCGGTACACCACTCATCCGGTCGAGGATGGCGTGGGTCTCTGCTTTGGTTAACACCGTGGGCAAATACCGAGATGCCACTGGGCTTCAATCAGATTTATCTCCGAACTGTACTGAGGTAGGAAAAAGAGGTATAAGCCTTGCGATTGCCATTGTTGCCAGTGTCCACGAGCGAAATGACTGGTATGAGCCGGACCATTGTCTTGAACAATGACGGTGATTCTTCCAGTTTGCTTTAGCGTTTGCTCACTTTTGTCGGCAATGGTATTCATGACTCTGACATAACGCTCCTTGTTGAAACTGCCCTGCACCAAGGCATACTCAAATGACTTGTCCGGTTGCCATACCCCTAAAATACTGATGCGATCCCCGTAAAACTTAACTTGGTCGAGGCATTTCTGTTGATTAATGCGACTGTAGCTGTAACTGACAGGGCTTTCCAAACAACAGCCTGATTCATCCAGGTACTTCAGTTCCAGGTGTCCGTCCACACAAGCCTGCTGCAGTAAGGCTAAGTCGGCCTGCTTAATCGCTTTGGTCTCTAGGTTCTGCCGTCCTCGTTGGGCGTGTCGGGTTCGTTTCCACACGAAGCCCTTTTTTTCAAGATTCTGCGAATCCGGTCGGCACTCAGTTCGACTTGTCGTTCCTGGACAAGTTTGTGAGCCAGTTGTTTGCTGTTATACGTTCGCGGTTCCTGCTGGAGGCATTGTTCCAGATAAACCCAGTCTGCTTCCTGCCATTTTGGTTTTATCCCACGCCCAGGCGCATCCCACAGTCCGCCTAAACCTGCTTGTTGCCAACGACGAATCGTTTGTCGCACTGTGTTTTCCTAGCACTCAAAGATTTCAGCAATGGCAGGAACATTCCAGCCGTGCGCGTTGAGTCGAAGCATATGGGCACGGTCACGAATGCGTTGACACACCGTTGTCGCCACGCGCAGTTCGCTCAACGTTCGGTCTTCTTCAGCCGTCAGAACGATATGGACAGAGGCAGGCATAGTCAGCAAAACCGGGGAAATTTGGTCTTCTTCTTATCCTACGTTTATTTGTACCTACCTACTTAGATGATCGTTACCCACTGCTCTGCGATAGAATCTAACCATTTCAAGTTTCAATGATCTTGTCTTAAGTATTCATTTTGACACTCCTGATTTAGGTTCAGTTTAATTGAAGTGTCAGACTAAGGTTCGTTTAATACAGATAAAAATGGCAAAAAAGCTGTGATTTGAGTACCCAAATCTGACAGTTTCCCTTACTTCTGTCGCAAAGCTCCATCTTTGATAATCCTATCGGTATTTAGCGAGGTTTGCCCAATTTACGCCGCCTTCAAGGCTGCCTGGGTTTGACTGATAATACTCACATTCGGATCAAGCGCATCTCCAACCTTAAATAGCGCATCAAATACCTGCTGATTGCCCAGCATACTGGCTCTCAAGAATAGCCCACTCCAGCGCGCGATCGTTTCTGTTGCCGTAGCCTGATCTAATGTCGGACGATTTGGCTCACGGAGGGGGTTATCCTCATTAGTGATGCCATAGTGATTTGCCCCTGCAACCGTAATCAGCGCTTTGGGGGGATTGAGAATTTGATCGTAAGTTGCTTGACTAGCAGCGGGTAGCGCCACACTATCCAAACTTCCTACAATCAAGCCAATTGGAATATCGTCATTGTCGATTGGGAGGAATTCGCCAGTTTGCTGATTGCGAAAGTTTGTGCCATAAAAAACACCAGCTTTTAGCTCCGGCGGGCGCGTGTAGTTCCCTGAGCAAATGCCGGGCAGGCAAAACTCTTCCTGTGTTGCTCCTAATCCTGCGCCACCACCAAAGGAATGCCCTAACAATCCCAATTTATCCGTATCCACAATTTTGAAAATCGGAGATGAGGGATTCTGGTCTTCCACCCGCATCTGCTCGAGCACCTGATTGACCTGTTCCTGTTCAGGAAATAGCCCAGTAAACGGTTGACCACCAGGTCCAATCAGCGTCCGCTCATTGTTTGGCACAACCACCACAAAGCCATAGCTCGCAACCTGTGAGGCAAAGTTAGAGTAGTCTGATTTATCCACCAGCGCACCCTGTAACATTAACGCGATCGGCAACTCCACGGTATTGCGAAGGAACCGAGGCAATTGAGGATAGTAGATATCCGCCTGATCTCCATCAGGTACGATCGTTGTTGTGAAACGCTTGATGTTGAGGGAAAACGGCTCTTGAGTGAGGGGCAACGGGAAGTGGTTATCTTCGTCCGCTCGGAAGATGCCGGAGCGACCATCTGATAACTTCGCCCAGAATGCCACTGAATCCTGATTGTTTAGTCCTTTATTCAAAAAGTTCAAATCAACGACTGTTGAACCGAGTAGCTGATCCCCTGTAGCAATGACCTCCTGCTGTCCCACAAAAATGGCGCTGCCGCCCGCATCAAAGTCTGCCAGATATGCCACCGTTCCAGCATTGTTGATGTCCACTCCCCGAAACGATCGCAAGGAACCTGCACTATCTGCAACGGAATTTAAGTCACTTCCATCCCCTGTGAATACACCCACTGTCCCAGTTGCAGAAACACCAATGAATGCAGCCGTTCCTTCCCTGTTGATGGCGGGTGAGCTGCCAAAAAGAATCAATCCATCGCTGGGATCTGCGATCGTCGTTACTTGCCTATTCCGCCCGGTAAAAATGCCTGCATTTTGAAACAGTTCTGCGATTGGAACCTGCTGCCCCTCTACCTCGATCGTGCCTGGAACGGGAGCAATTCCTGCGGAGAAAACAACGGTGCCTCGCTCATTTAAATCGGGCGTAATTCCAAAGGTCGTCAACCCACTGTTAGAATCCGCGATCGTGCGCGTGTTGCCCCTGGTGCTGGTAAAAATGCCCTTTTCACCCTGATCCAAATCAGCTCGGAATGCAACCTTGCCCCGATTATTAATAGCAGGTTCGCCGAAGAGGTTGTCGAGGGTGGGAATGCGTTGAAAATTAAAGGAACCAGAGCTATCTGCAATGCGAGTAATGGTCGTGCCATCGCCCGTAAAATAGCCTGCATCTCCACTGTCTAAGCCAGCTAAGAAGGCAACCGTACCCTGATTATTAATGGAAGGACCAACCCCTAAAAAGCTAAAGTCTCCTGCTGTACTGGCGATGGAGGTCAGAGAATCACCATTGCCAACAAAAATGCCCGCCTCCTGGGAACGAGTGGCACCCCAAAACGCTATTTCGCCCGAGTCGTTGATTGCAGGTGCAGTCGCAAGGGGAACGCCAGTTGGGCTAAATTCAAAAGTTGCGAAGCGGGTAGTGTCAGCAATTGCTGTGATGCGGTAGTCCACCTTCTTCTCTACTGCCATCGCTTTCTTCCTCAATAGAATTCAGGAGCACCTTGAAGGGCTATCAGAATCTTATCGATGAGACAGTATCGTTACTCACTAGTCTATAAAAATTAACCCATAGGATCGTTTAATCCCTGAAAGGGTGTGGTAATGATCTTCGCGATCGGGCGATATTTGAGTTATGACGCAGATACAGGTTTCAATTCCTGAAAGGGTTTGCTGGTGATCATCGCCTGTTTTGTAGAAAGTTTCAAACAGCGCAAAGCTTAGTGCCCAGTTGGCAGATGTTTTTCTGTTTCGTACAAAATGCCTATCTCACGAGCTGCAAAAAAAGACATTATCGTGGAGGGTGAGGGTGCAGTGATAGAAAACCATTGGAAAATCTTCCAGTTAGGGAAACTGCTCGATAAATGCTGCGGCAGTTAAGATAGCAATCCCATTTCAGGGATGCAGGACAAGAAGATCAGCATCTCCTGTAATGATGACTTCTGCATTTGCAGCAACTGCCGCTGCAATAACAATCAGATCATCAGGATCTTTGAGGCTGGAAACTTCTGGTAAGGATGCAGGGGAACAAAGTTCAACCAATTGCCTGACCCTAAGCATCAATTCTTCAACTGGTATGCCAATCCTGAGAAGACGAGGTTGTAATTTTGGGTAGTTTAACGTCGCTTCTAGCTCTGATAGCAGACGATCGCTCGCAGCAATTGTAATCTGCTGTTGTTCTGCCCTTATAATGACTTGCCGAGGAGAACCACCCCACAGTAAACCTGAAACCCAGATATTGGTGTCAAGAACGACTTTCATCTTCTGCCATTGTGCGTCTTACTTCCTTCACAATCTCAGCGATTTCTTCGACCGCAGGCTGCTCAGTGTCGTGCCCCAAATCGTCAATGCGCTGCCACAGGTCTGAGAAGCCTTGCGGTTTCTGGATCTTTTTGATCAAGATCGTATCCTCAGTCTGCCACACTGCATATTCGTCGCCGGGTTTAAGCGTTGCCTGAATTTCAGAAGGTAGTTCCAGTTTTTGATCGGCAGTGACACTGATGATAATGGTTTTAGACATCATGACTTCCTGTTAGCTATTTTCCTTGCCCTTTTTGCCAGCGATCGCCCCATAGGTTTCAGGATAACTCCTGATCTGCTGGTAGAGAGCGGACAGCGTTGCTTGTAGGCGTGTTTCATCCTGGTAATGATCATCGCCGTCACGGGCGGAAGTAATACCAATTCAATAAATACCTGCTACAGATAAAGCATTGAGAATGTAATCCCAACCGGTTAAAGACGCAATCGTCTGGCGTTGCAACTGCTGCAATTGCTGAGTCAACTCTTC
>NZ_JAMPLI010000096.1:0-8857 GCF_039962475.1 Leptolyngbya sp. GB1-A1
TCGATTACACGAGTGCGTAAATCCGTTGAGTAAGCGACAGGCATTTCACCAACTTGATAGATTGTCCACTCGTTAGCTTAATAGAAAAGGGGCTAATTACCTAAAAACTGCTGTAAGTTTCCGCAGAACTTTACCCATAGATACTCCTCCACCTGAAAAACTGGCTTAAAAACAGTTCCGTGACTTGTACTCAATAAAATCAAGAGAAAGCAACATACTGATCTAGCTCGGATTGCTGCTCCTTCACATCCGGTAGCGATGAGACTGTACTAATGAAAGCTTGGGAGGTTCCGACTGTTCCAAAAATACCTCCTTCCATTTTCACCATCTCAATCGCTGCTGCATGGAGCCGAGGATCGCTCTCAGCGCAGCAATCCTCCAGCAGCAAAATGTCATAGCCCCGATCGCTTGCTTCACGTAACGTAGAATGGACACAAACAGCAGTAGTCAAGCCGCAGATCACTAGGTTCTTGACGCCAATTCGCTGAAGTAGCAAATCAAGATCCGTTGCATAGAAAGCACCGTTACCAGGCTTGTCAATCACGGGTTCGCCGGGCAAAGGAGCCAATTCTGGAACAATTTGCCATCCGGGTTCACCCCTCACAAGAATACGCCCCAGTGGACCCTCACTTCCGATCTCTGCCCCAGCACGATGACTCCGCCAGTGCTTAACTTCTGACAAATCCGCTAAGTCGGAACGGTGCCCTTCACGGGTATGAAAAATTGGAAATCCTTTTGCTCTTGCGACCGTCAGCAAAGCTTTGATTGGCTGAATGACGGTTCGCGTCAGCGAAATATCGAATCCCTTCTGGTCAAGGTATCCCCCAAAATTGCAGAAATCAATTTGCACATCGATCACAATTAGAGCCGTGTTCTGAGGCGTAAGCTCTTGTTGATAGGGAAAAGCATATGGATCAGCAGCTACTTTCATCATGGTTGCTAGCGGATTAGCATTTACACTCTACATATTTACCGATTTGGTAAATATAGTCGAGTTTTATTTCAGGAAAAGGTAACAAAAACTAGATTTTTTGCGTGTTTTGTATTCAGAAGTACAAAATCTGCTGCTGATTTGGCGATATTCTTCAGCCTAAGGAAAGGTTTATCCTTAATTCGTTACGCATTAGTTCTGTCACGCATGAATATCGATTGAATGAGTTCTGCTTTTGCAGGCTGATTTAGCTTCCGTATTATAGTTACAGGACTGACACGGACTATGAGTTCGTTAAAAATGCATCATCTCGATAAGTGCAGTGGCTTACCATAGGAGGAAAATCGGTGCTAACTCTGTCTTGTGTTTTTCACCCGAATTGGATACTGTGCTTTAAATATTTTGAGTATTACTCTAACGTTTAAGCGATGAACTTCCGGCTGTCGCTTAAGCCAGTTTGTAAACTCAAGCAAGTCTTCATTACTTTGGCAAACATACTCCAGCATAATGTTGTATTCTCCCGTGACTGCGGAGAGATAGCTGATATTTTCTGTCTCGATTAATTCCTGAAGTAGTCTTTCGTGAAACTCGGCGCTTGTCTCTATCTCGATATAGGCAACATTGGCGTAATTGAGCTTACCCGTATTTAAAAAAGCATTAATCGTAATGATTCCATCATCAACCAAACGCTTAACGCGATATCGTACCGTTGCTTCAGGAACACCGAGTTCTCTCGAAATTTTGCTGTATGCCATTCTGCCATCTTGTTGAAGCTGTTGAATGATTTGCAGATCCAGCGAACTAATTTCCGATTCGTTAGCCTGCTCTTCATTAAGATTATCGTCGTGGTTCATCTCATAATTCATAGGGAGCAAATTCTAACTAGAAACTGGAAGGAGCAATGAGTCTATATTTTTGAATATCAGTCCATCTTGCAAGAATTTGTCTGGGTTTGACCGAAATTACTTTAGTCATTCTACATTCTGAAATCGTACTAGAGGCATATAGACAAATTTGTATCGGAACTGTGTCTAATTCTTCCAATTGTTCTGAGCACACGAGGAAAATATTATGGGCCATTCAATTAATCGACGACAGTTTATCAGAGGCGCGGCTGCTTTTGCAGGTTTTACAGCAGCAGTTGCTTGTTCTCCGCAAGCTCCCTCTGTACAAACAGACGGAAAGCGGAGCCTCAAGGTTGGAACGTTTGGCGGTTTTTTTGAGGAGGCATTTGTCAAAAATATTTATCCTGAATTCACGAAAGCAACAGGGATCGAAATCGAATCTGTGCCGACTCCTGCCGCAGATGCCTGGTACACCCAGCTAGAGACAGCAGCAAGAGCAAATCAGGCACCCACCGATCTATCGATGATGGCTCAGATCCCGATGCTGCGTGGGCAGGCTTCAGACTTATGGACACCCTTTGACCTTGAACGGATTCCCAATGCAAAGTATTTGAAGGATAACTTTATTCATCGCTATCCGGATGGACGAGTGGATGGAATTGGTGCAGCCTCCTGGTATGTCACCTTTGTAACTAATAAAACAAAGCACCCCACCGTACCTGCTTCCTGGGCTAGTTTATGGGATGAGCAATATCGGAATCAACTGGGGATGAACGCGCTTCCCACTGGAGGCTTTTTACTAGACATCACCGCAGCAACCTTCTTTGACGGCAGCAAAATTCTAGAAACCCAGGACGGGATTCTGCAAGTGCTGAATAAGGCGGCCGAAATTAAGCCGAATGTCAAATTGTGGTATCGAGATGAAGCTCAGTTTCAGCAAGCCCTGGAAACTGGAGAACTGGCAATGGGACAGTATTACCACGACGTCTCTGTATTGAAAGCGAAACAGGGCAAACCGATTCGGTCCACCTTTACACAAGAGGGAGGGATTAACGATTCGGGCTGCTGGGTGATGAGCCGTCCTTCAAAGAAGCTGGAGGAGGCATACGTCTTCATGGACTATATGTGCCAGCCTGAAATTCAAGCCAAGCTTTCCCGAAATGTTGGCGTTGCTCCCGTTATCGATCGCAAGGATACAGATTTAACAGACGAAGAATTCAACGCCGTTGCAAGCGATATTTCGCCCATTATTCCTGCTTACCGCACCTACATGGAGCAAGGAGACTGGATTGCTCAAAAGTGGACAGAAATGATAACGAGCTAGTGTCTTTTGTTCTCAGGCTGAGGTAATAGACATGGCTTATTTAGGTCTGAAGAGTATCACCAAACATTTTGGTGCTGTCAATGCAGTCGATTATATTGATCTTGAAATTTTCTCAGGAGAGTTAGTCTCTTTTCTGGGACCGTCAGGTTGCGGCAAGACAACGCTGCTGCGATTAATTGCAGGCTTAGAAACTTCTGATGGCGGACAAATCTTCTTAGGAAGTCGAGACATTACAGAGGTGCCAACCCATCAACGCGATATTGGCATGGTGTTTCAATCCTTAGCTTTATTTCCGCACATGACAGTGGGTGAAAATATTGCCTATGCATTACGCATTCAGAGAGTTCCGAAATCTCAGCAGGAAAAGCAAGTGGATGAGTTACTGGAGTTAGTGTGTTTACCGGGGGTAAAATCGCGCAGAATCTCCCAGCTTTCAGGAGGGCAGCAGCAGCGTGTTGCAATTGCTCGTGCCTTAGCGCGTCATCCCAAACTACTTTTGCTGGACGAACCCTTTTCTGCCCTGGATGCCAAGTTACGAGAAGCCATGCAGCTAGAGCTACGACTGCTTCAGCAGCGTTTGGGCATTACAACCATTTTGGTCACCCATGACCAGCAAGAAGCAATGACCATATCTGATCGAGTGGTCGTCATGAACGAGGGCAAAATTCGGCAGGTCGGTAAACCGTTAGAGATCTATCGTCATCCCACAGATCCCTTTGTTGCAGACTTTATTGGCACCAACAATCTCCTGCGAGGGGTTGTTTGCAATGAGACGGCGATCGAAGTAGAGGGGGTGCTGTTCACTGGATGGCAACTGGGCGATCGCTTCAGTTCAGGGCAACAGGTCAGTATTGGCGTTCGTCCTGAAGATGTGACCGTAGTGCCAGGGCAACCATCAGGTCGCAACTGCATTCCTGGCACTGTTACTTTTATTCGGGATATTGGCTCCAGTGTAGAAATACATCTAGACTGTCGGGGACGCAAAGTTGTTAGCACAGTTTTACCGAAAGCTAGACCCCGTCTGGCTCAGGGCGATACAGTGACTGCTTCCTTTTCAGCCAACTCCTGCATTATCCTGCAATGAGTATAAAATCTATCGCTAGACCCGCTCCTGCTACCAGGGCAGATCAATTAACGGGTAAGCTACGCTTGCTGAGAATGCTCTATCCACCAGTAATGCTGGGGATATTTCTGCTGATCCCGCTTTGCATGACGCTGATCGTCAGTGTAGCTCAACGCGCTCCAGCAGGTTTCTACAGTCCTGGTTTTGATTTAAGCCACTATCTTCGGTTTTTTACGCCGCTATTTCTCCGTCAAACGGCTTTCTCCTTTATCTTCGCAGCAGTCGCAGCAAGTTGCTGTGTCGGAGTTGCATTTCCGTTTACCTATCTGCTCACTCAGCTCTCTCAAACCGCTCAAGTCTTTATTTTGATTTTTATCCTATCGGTACTATCGCTCTCAGAAGTAATTATTAGTTTTAGCTGGTCAGTGCTGCTGTCGGAGTCAGCCGGACTATCGAATCTACTGGTTTTCCTAAAACTTCTCCCCCAGGCAGTTGCTTGGGCACCAGGACTTGCTGCTGTACTCCTAGCGTTGACCTATCGCACTTTACCCTTTGCCGTTTTAGTATTCTATCCTTCTGTCGCCCGGTTAAATCCTGAAGTCTCCGAGGCTGCACAAACCTTAGGTGCCTCTCCAGTTCGCACGTTTTTTGACATCATTCTACCAATGCAGCGACGTGCGATCGTTACGGCTTTCCTCTTTGCCTTTATCTTTGCGATCGGCTCCTATCTAATTCCGCAGATGCTTGGCAACCCCCAGCACTGGACCATTTCAGTTTTAATTACGGATCAGGCAATTCAGCAATCCAACTTACCCTTCGCTGCGGCACTGTCACTGATGCTGATGCTGCTGACGCTTGTGCTGGTCTGCCTAATTTCTTCAACTTCAGATCAGGAGACAGATTTATGAATCACTGGCTCCGAAACGGGTTAATTAGCGGTGTTTTATTATTTTTAGCTGCGCCACTTCTGGTCGTGGGCGGTGTCTCTGTCAATTCCACTAAGAGTTTGATATTTCCACCGAGGGGATTTTCTTTTCAGTGGTATGGAGAGTTGTTTACTCGGTCAGAGTGGCTCCTGCCAATGGCAAATAGCCTTGGAATTGCTTGTGCTGCGGCTGCGATCGCATCATCGATTGCGATACCGATCGCCTATTCTCTTTGGCGCACTGGAAAGGGGTACCACCAATTTCTGTTTTACCTCGGTCTAGCACCAGCCGTCTTACCGCCTGTTGTGATTGCAATTAGTTTCCTCAGCTTTTGGGCATCAATCGGTGCTTATGGGAGCATCTACGCGACGATACTTTCCCATGCAATTCTCCTTGTTCCCTTTCCACTCGTTACCTCGCTACTCGGCTTGCGATCGATTCGATCGTCAGTCGTTGAGGCATCAAAAACGCTGGGAGCAAATGAATCAGTTGTCTTTATAACCATTGTACTTCCGCTGATTCAGCCCTACCTAGTTGCAGGATATGCCTTTGCTTTTGTCTTCAGCTTAAATGAGTACATTGTTTCATTCATGGTTTCGGGTTTTACAGTTGAAACTTTGCCAATCAAGATTTTTAATAGCTTGCACTATGGCTACACTCCTGTTATGGCATGTGTCACTGTATTATTTGTCGCACTCTCTGCCTTGCTATTTGCTCTGGTAAACCGCTTCGGCAGTCTGTTACAACTATTGAGCAGCTCTGCCAAAGTTTCTGCAGAACCATAATCAAGTTCCTGCTTATCTCAGTAGTCAGGTGAAATTAAACTTAAAACGCTCTAAGGCGTGGTTGCCCTCTCCTTGAAACATTCCATCGGACGACAACACTTCGATCCTACTCTACTTCAAAGTGTCCGGGAATCTACTGCTGTAAATTTTCATTGATTTTCTGCCAACAGGTTGAACGGGCTTCTTCCAGATCCCTACAAACTCACTTCCTAACTAGTACCGTTCCAGTAACACTGCTTTCCAAAACTCGCTTGGTACACGCAACCGTTCTTCTTCAGTCACTTCTAGCTCTACACCATTCCATTCTTGTCCCATTACAGCGATCGCTATCCATAAACCCTCCAGCAAATGAACACCATCGACCACATTATTCATTCTGCTGTTTAACCCCTAGATTCTGCCTTACAAAACTTTTAGAACGGTCGACGAAACTCGTTGCACATTCCATGGGTAAATTTCGGTTATTTATTGCAATACACAACATTCTTAACCATTCTCCCAATAGTCATCTCATTTATTGATGAGGTTATAAAGCGAGTTAATTTACACTATAAAAATTCTCTTTGGTATTTGCGATAACTTAGAATATGTTGCTTGATATACAATTAATAAATCCTAGCTTGCTTAGAATTTCAATGAAGTTGATAAAACAAAAGCAATAGTCCAGCTAAAGTATTTTAGAAAGATTTCTGCTTTGGATTATTGGTCTTTCTGAGATTTTGAAGTAGCAATCTCTATTTGTTTATTTATTTTTCTTTGCAAACGGACTGACAGGACGACTAAGGAGGTTACTTCACCTTGCAGAGTTTTATTCCAACAACGGTTCTGACGGGTTACTTGGGCGCGGGCAAAACAACTCTGCTGAATTACATCCTAACAGCTCAACACGGTAAGCGAATTGCGGTTATTGTTAACGAGTTTGGCGAGGTTGGCATCGATAATCAACTGGTTATTGGTGCTGACGAAGAAATTTTCGAGATGAATAATGGCTGTATCTGCTGTACCGTACGTAGCGATCTGATTCGCATTATCAGCAACTTGATAGACCGTTCTGAAGATTTTGATTATTTAATGATTGAAACTACGGGACTAGCCGATCCAGCTCCGGTAATTCAATCATTTTTTGTGGATGAGGTGATGAAATCGCGCCTCCTGCTCGATGCCATTGTCACCGTAGTTGATGCCAAATACATTTGGGATCACTGGGACAGCAGCGAAGCCCAAGAGCAGATCGCCTTTGCCGACGTAATTTTGCTCAACAAGGTCGATCTAGTGTCGCCCCCGGTTTTAGAGGAACTGGAACACCGAATTCGGGGAATGAATGCGATCGCAAAAACCTATCAGACCGAGCAGTGCCAAATTTCTTTGGATGCGGTGTTGGGAGTCGGTGCCTTCGACCTGAAAAATGCCCTCAGCATCGACCCGGAGTTCCTAAACGAGGATGCCCACGACCATGACCAGACCATTTCCTCCGTCGCTATTCAGGAACCAGGTGTCATCAACGGCGACAAACTCAATCGCTGGCTCTATCAGCTAGTACAGTCCCGTGGTCCCGACCTTTTCCGCATGAAGGGGATTTTGAATATGGACTACGAAGACCGGCGGTTTGTCTTCCAGGGCGTTCACATGACCCTCGATGGTCGTCCCGGCCGCCCCTGGCAACCCGATGAAGTTCGACGTAATGACCTGGTATTTATTGGTCGTGATCTAGACGAACTTGAACTGCGGCTTGGTTTTAGTGAGTGTTTGATGTAACTGCAACATTATCCTTTCGGAGAGCAATCTGCCATGAAACAATCCGAAGCATTAACCATTAGTATTGGCGTGCTTGGCGGGGTTGATGTTTTTGTGACGGCAACGGTAATTCCAGTACCGGTTTGGGTTACCTTTACCGCATGGGCTTCTTTCTTTGTTGTGGGAGGCGGCGTTCAGGGGTTTATCAAGTCTATTTTCTGTAATATCACGGGCATTATCATTGCAGCACTGTCGCTCTGGTCTATTGATTTGATTGGCAATACTCCACTAGTTGCTGCTATCTGTGTAGGCATTGGTAGTGCTGCTATGGTACAGGCATCTAAGCTGCCCTTTACCCACGGCGTTACACCAGCAATTGTTTGGGGCTTTTCGCAAACTGTTGGCACCGTTGCCGTGACCGGGTTGCCCGTGACTGCTTCCCTGCCCAATAACCCTGTTTTAATTGCGATCGCAGCTATGATTTTGGGGAACATCCTTGGCTATCTATCCGAGGCATGGGGTAAGGCTTTGACTACTACTCCCGCTGTAGCCAGAGCAGGCGAAGGAGCAAGAAAAATCAGAAGTTGAATTGGAGGGTAGGCTCGACCCATCAGCCTAAATTCACTGCATTCCTCAGAGGAAATATTGCCTTCCAAGATTAATTCAACTCTATTTGTGCATCGCTAATTACGTAAAAGAGGAGATCAACTGCTGATGAAACTACAACACTCCCTTGGAGGTCTAGAAGGACTTGGTCCTGTGGACTTCCAGAAAAAGGTATTCGTTGAACCCTGGGAAAAGCGCATTTTTGGCATTCACGCTGCCATGATGGGGTTGAGCGCTCACCTTAAAGAAGCCTTGCCTCAATACCCCATCAACCAAGTTCCAACCGCCTTTAAGGATATCTGGACTTGGGCAGACCTGCGCCGGGGCGCAGAAGCCATGAACCCGTTTGACTATTTCAGACTGCGCTATTACGAAAAATGGTTAGGAGGAATCTCTGGCTTCTTCGTAGAAAAAGGGTACATCTCTCAGGAAGAACTCGACGAGAAAACCAACTTTTATCTCAAAGAGGGAAACGTTGATCCCACTCCATTACCTGAAAAAGAGATTCCTGCTATCGATAATCAGGTTATTAGAGTTGTCGGGAAATAAGAACAGAGCTAGCCAATGCGACCTTTCAAGTTCTTCCTATGCCGCAGTCAGGTAGAAGTTCCATAATCCTGCTGCGGTTAGCATAAGGTGATCA
>NZ_JAMPLI010000097.1:0-8844 GCF_039962475.1 Leptolyngbya sp. GB1-A1
TGATTCCCCTGATCTCGACTGTCGCGACGTCTCTGAACGAGGATTCCGAGTTGTTGGGAGTGACCCACATCGATTGGATCGGGACAAAGACGGCATTGGTTGCGAGTCCTGATGGTAGTGTCGCAAAAACTTTTTAGAGGCAAACGATATCTATCAAGGTCATCGTCTTAAACAGTTACGTCAAAGAGTGCTTCAATAAATTTGACCTGAGAGACACTACTCCCTTTGTCAATGCCGTTCACTTGCCCTTTGCGGATCATATTCATCGCTTCAATTCCACTCAAAGTCTTTCTGGCATTGTTGAATGACTTAAATTCCATCATCGCCTTCACGATGCGCTTGATGTTCCGATGATCCTGTTCAACAACGTTATTTAGTCGTCCCTGAAAAAGAGTAGTTCAAGCGTTCGCCTGAATCAGCGGAGCTGTGATGAAAAAGCGGAATAGTTTACGTAAATTGAAACCACAGCCAGCCAAAAGGGCATTGATTCGGTCACCCGTCTTACCACGCAAGTAGTTACGCTTGAGTGAATGGTCTTGCTTACTATGTCCAATCACAGGTTCTATGGCACTGCGACGTTTCAGCAGATGCTTGAGTGAACTTGTCCGTTGACGAGTGCCAGCAATCAAAACCTCGACATCCTCTGGATGATGCGCCTTACCCCGAAACCCTTTGTCCACCAACGCTTGCTGCGGTTTGACTGTGGTCAATTCTTGCGTCTGCTGAAGCGCTTGGCTAAGTGTTGCTCCGTCGTAGGGATTGCCATGCACACCGTCAATTCCAACAATCCAATTGCTGGCACTGGTGGTCACAACCACAACTTTGCAACCGAACTCATAGCGCTTGTGGACTTTGCCCTTGGCAATGCATTCAGTTTCAGGAGCATGCACACTGTAAATCTTGTTGCCCTGCTTGGGTTGCTGCTGATGAATTCGTTTGGCAATGTCTACTAACTTCTGCAACCGCACAGGCATTGAACTGACTTTGCGTTCAATGTCTCGAATCACTCGTCCCAAATAAGTCCGCAACTTGCGGGTCTGCTGCTTGGCTCGTTTGCCTTGTCGGGCAGCAGCGTAGCGGCTTTGTTGGAACAATGCTCGCTTGCTCAGGCGTACGTAGCTCTGCCGCAACTTCACCTGCTGCTTGCGGGCCGCACGCACCAATGCACCTCGGGCTTTGTCGTACAACCGAGCATCGGTGGGAAAGGCAATCGCTTTTTCCTGCACTGTGGTGTCTACGTTCACAACAGCAATCTCAGCAGGCTTTAAGGCTTGCTGATTGATTGCTGTTCGTAGGACTTGACCGAGCAATTTCTCAACCCCCTCTACCCTAATGCGACTCCGCCACTTCGGCAAACTGGTCGGGTGACAAGGCAGTTCGCGTTGAAATGTCTCTTCCCCACAGAAGTATTGCTAGTAAGGATTCTCCACCCACCGATTGACTACCGATTCATCGCTCTCGTCATAGAGGGCTTTCAAATAATGCAAGCCCACCATCAAACGAGTTGGCAAAGGCGGTCGTCCCCCATCGCTGCTCATTTGTTTGCCAAATTCCAACTCAAACTTGTCCCAATCAATCGCTTGACTCAGTTTCACCAAGGGATGTGCTGGGTTTAACTGGTCTTTCAACAGGGGTGGGGGTGGGGGTGATGACCCTGAATTAGGGCGAAATCCTCGACTCATTTCACCAGATTTTGCCAGCTTGGCGCGACTTTCTGGCAATTCTACACCCTCTTTGAAGCTTTGAAACCCTTACCACTTCTGATTTGAAGTAGTTTTTCAGGGACGACTATTTAGATACTTGCTCTGCCTCAGTTGGGTCTCTGGATCAATCAACTCATCCGCTTTGAGCGTCTCTATTGCCGCTGAGTAAGCCGCATTCTTGTACACAGTAATGACTCGTGGCACCTGGGTCTGCTGTCCCTTCAAAACCTTGCGAAAGAATCTTGCCGCTGCTTTCGCATCTCGCTTGGCGCTCAGCATAAAGTCGAGGGTATTGCCCTTCGAATCGACAGCACGATACAGATACTTCCACGCTCCCCTGACTTTGATCCCTCTTTTGTTACTAGGGGAGAAGGAAAAGACATCCAAGACAGTCAAGCTGTCTCTATTGTTGGCATTGGCAGGATGTGAAAGCGGTCCATGCAATCCATCAACCGATGCAACCCACGTTTCAATCCAGCAATCGGAAACACTTCTAACCATTTCTCAAGCCATCCCCAGCACCAGTACGGTTGGATCAGCAATCGTAGATTATTCAACGCACTTTTCCAGGTCGTCCCTACTTGCCAATCTGAATGCTGGCTGAACAGAGATCGTTGACCGATGAACTCAGCGATGTCATCTCCCTGTCTCTGCTGGCGCTGTTTGAATTCATCCGCGTGTAAACTCACAAGCAAATAAGCGCTGAAGATAATTTCCCACCACCGTTCAATACTGCCGTAATCCGTCAGGCGGTAATCATGCCAACCCAGTTCATTCTTGACTTGCTTGAATCCATACTCAATCCAGGTTCTCAAGGTGTATTGACTGCCAACACTGCCAATGATGTCCCCGGTTAAGTTGGTCATAATAAACCAACTATCTGCTTTGTCTGGGTCGTTAGTGCTGCCTTTGCTAATTTGGTAGAACCGTACACTTCGACGGGTGCCGAAGATAATCTCGCGGATGTAGCGACGTTGGGTGGGATGGGCGGCTAACGGTTGGTCATAAGCCCGCCAACGGTTGTAGCGCACCCGTTGTCCTTTCGGCAGCAATACCCCATGATTGGAGCGGATTGCCACAATATAGGGGTAGTGGGCACATAGGTGCAAAAAACGGCAAAGTAGTACATTCGCATTATTTTGAGATTTGGCTCTCATTGCTCAAGTGTAGAGAACGCCGGTTTTTTAACCCTCAGCGATGAGCGAGGAGATGGATCACACTTTTAGGAGACACTGAACGAAGTGTAGATCGAGGAGTGGGTGATGAAACGGAGTTTGGAATTACACGAATTGATTGAGCAGTGGACTCTATTACCGGATGAATTAGCATGGTTGAGTAACAAAATTCGAGAAACCCGTTTAGGGTTTGCCATTGGACTGAAGTTTTTCCAGCAGGAACATTGCTTTCCTGCGGCAGCTAATGACGTTCCTCCTGAAGCTATCAGCCATGTTGCTCAACAGGTTGAGGTGGATGCTACTGAGTTTGAGAACTACGATTGGGACAGTCGTGTGGCTCGTTATCATCGCCAACAGATTCGAGAACTTTGTGGCTTTCGCCGTTCAACTGCATCTGATATCAAGTTTCTTTGCCAGTGGCTAGAGGAAGCGGTGATTCCACGAACGTTAGACGAGAAACAGCTTCAAGAAGCTGCAAATCAACAGTTTAGGCAGTTAGGAATTGAACTTTTGACGGTTAAACAACTGAGAAAAACAATTCAGACTTCCTTATCTAACTATGAAGCCAAATTGTATCAGAGGACGTTTTCTCAACTTTCATCTTCAGTTCAAGCGGCCCTTGATGCCTTGCTTAAGTCACCTGATAAATCAGCTTCTCCAGACAATGCTGCTCCTGAAGATGACATTTCACGCTTTGCCTTTCTCAAGCGAGAGCCAGGGGCAATAGGTGTGAAAACCCTGTTGCAGGAAGTGAAGAAATTGCAGATCCTGCGGCAGGTTGGACTGCCTGATGATCTGTTTCAATCGCTTCGGGCGAAGCATCTGCAAGTTTATCGCACCCGTGCTGCAACGGAATCAGTTTGGGAGCTACGCCGTCATCCTGTCCCAATTCGCTATACGTTGGTTGCTGCCTTTTGCTGGAGACGGCAACAGGAAGTGACTGATCAGTTAATCGACCTGCTCAATGGGATCATTCAAAAACTGAATCGTCGGGCAGAACAGCGAGTTGCAGAGGAAGTATTTCAAGACTTCAAACAAGTCACAGGTAAACATCAACTCCTGTATCGAATTGCCACCGTCTCTTTGGCGAACCCATCAGGTTCGATTCAGGAGCACATCTATCCCATTGCCAGTCCTCAAATTTTACAAAACATCATCCAGGAATTCCAGTCCAAGGGTGTAACTTACCGTCAACGCATCCATAAAGTTGTTCATAAGTCATACAAACATCATTATCGTAGGATGATTGCTCCAATTCTAGAAACCCTAGAATTTCGCTCAAACAATGAGTTTTATCAACCAATTATTGCTGCAATTGAATTGTTGAAGCGATATGTTGATTCTCAACAACAATTCTATGATGTCAAAGAAACAATTCCGCTCCAGGGCATTCTCAGTGCCAGTCAGTCCGATATTTTGCTGACGATTGATGCTCAAGGCAAGCCTCAGATTGATCGCATCAACTATGAAATTGCTGTCTTGCAAGCTCTACGTGACGCTTTACGATCGCGAGAAGTATGGGTGGTCGGAGCGGATCGCTACCGTAATCCAGCCCTTGACTTGCCTGCCGACTTTGAGGAGATGCGAATCGATTATTACGAAGCACTGCACCAGCCTACCGATAGTGAAGCGTTTGTGACTGCACTTCAACAAACGATGAAGTGCTCCCTGGCAAGCCTTAACGACAACTTGCCGAACAATTCCAAAGTCAAACTTCTAAACAAGAAGGGCGGTTGGATCAAGCTTTCGCCATTAACCAAGCAACCAGAGCCTGAGCATCTCGAAGCATTGAAAACAGAGTTGGTACAGCGATGGCCCATGACAAACCTATTAGACATTCTCAAAGAGACCGATCTGCGAATCGGCTTGACGCAGTGTTTCAAGACGATGGGCACCCGTGAAGTGTTAGAAGGTGAAACGCTTCAGAAACGGCTGCTACTGTGCTTGTATGGGCTGGGAACTAACACTGGACTCAAACGCATTAGCAATGGCACAGTTGATGTAAGTTATGACGATCTCCGCTATGTGAAACGTCGATTTATTGATGCAGATAGCTTGCGGCAAGCGATTGTGCAAGTTGCAAACGCCACTTTTGCCGCACGGCATCCTCAAATTTGGGGCGAGGGTACAGTTGCTTGTGCAAGTGATTCCAAGCAATTTGGAGCATGGGATACCAATTTGGTGACAGAGTGGCACCGTCGCTATGGCGGACGGGGTGTCATGGTCTACTGGCATGTAGAGCGGAAATCAGCTTGCATCTACTCGCAATTGAAGACCTGTTCCTCGTCGGAAGTGGCAGCGATGATCAAAGGTGTATTGCGGCATGGCACCCAAATGAAAGTGGAAAAGAACTATGTCGATTCGCATGGACAAAGTGAAATTGGCTTTGCCTTCTGTTACCTACTGGGGTTTGAGTTACTGCCTCGTCTCAAAGCGATTGGTTCTCAGAAACTCTACCGCCCAGAAGTTGGCGAAGCGAATGCTTATCCCAATTTACAGTTAATTCTCACCCGTCCGATTCGGTGGAACTTGATTCGTCAGCAATACGACCAGATAATTAAGTATGCCACTGCTCTACGGCTGGGTACGGCTGATCCAGAAGTCATCTTGCAACGCTTTACACGCTCAGAAATCCAACATCCCACCTATCAAGCCTTGATCGAGCTAGGCAGAGCCGTCAAGACAATTTTCCTTTGCCGCTATTTGAACTTAGAGGAACTTCGTCAAGAAATTCAAGAAGGGTTGAATGTGGTGGAAAGTTGGAATAGCGCGAATAGTTTTATCTGCTATGGTAAAAGTGGCGAGATGGCAAGCAATCATCGCGCAGAGCAAGAGCTATCGCTTTTATCGTTGCACTTGCTTCAGATGTGTTTAGTGTACATCAATACACTAATGATGCAGGAAGTCTTGTCCAAAGAGCATTGGTGGCAACTGATGAACACAGAGGATTTACGAGGGATTACCCCACTGGTATACGCCCATATCAATCCATATGGGAAATTCGAGTTGAACTTTGAAGAACGCCTAGAAATTCAACTTGCGGCGTAGTTTTTGATGCTTTCTATTACAAATGGTTGAAGGATAGTTGGCTGATTTTCACAATCATTCGTACTACTCTGTCGTTTTTTGCCCCTATGTGTCTACTACCCCTAGTAGTGTGCCTGGAATGTCATCACAAAATTCAGTATGGGCGCTATGACGGCAAAGCCCTTTCACGCTGAGATTACTGGAAAGCGACGTGATACGGAAACGGTCATGCGTCGTTTGGAGGGGGGCGATTGGAAAAGTGCCAGCAATGGTAACTCGTTGGTCGCCTACCCTACCGCACGTCTAGATCTAACTGGGAGGGGCGGAGAGTAATATCTCCCCTCGACCCAACCTGGGAGGGGAGAGTTAAATGCTCTCCTCGACCCGATTATGCCGTTCTATTCTTAAGTTGCAACCAGCAACTACTCTATTACTTCTACGTTACTGTCAGTCAACTGTAAACCGTCTGGAATATTTCCGTTGAACGCAGTACAAGTACCAAATTCTTTCACAAACGCTCCATCAGTTGAGCCACTTCGTTCGTGATCGTATCCTAAATTGTGAAGAACCTCATGAACAAGAGTGCCTGCCCATCGATCTGCCTGCCTAGCTTGCGGAAAATCAGAAAAGGTGCGATCTACGATGACAGAGTTCAAGGCAACTCTTAAAAGATCTCCCTGTTCAGGGAATTGCCCAGGATTACCGATCGGTGCCCTTCCAGTATTATACTGAGTCACACCATTAGGTTGTCGTCTTGGTGCTGTCCACAAATCTGTAGTGGTCAACTTGATTGGACGATTTCCACTTGCTGCATTGACAAAAACACTAATCAATTGTGAATCAATTCTTTGTCTGCTAGCAGGCATAAATCTATTTGATCTCCTGTAAGCGCAGTCTAAGATCCTAGATCTCTGTGTTCGCATTCTGTCGTGTAGAATTTCCGAGGCAGAACGAATTAGTCTTTTCTGAGAGTCATCAAAAGCATTATCAGCATATACCCAGAAATTTCCCCTAGCGTAAACAAGCGTTCTAGGACGTATGTAAGCGACTCCAAGATTATCATCATTACTTTGAGCTACGACTGCCAAACCTGACAGCATAATAATGCTCAAAACGAGAAGGCTAAGAAGCAAGTATTTGAAATACTTAGATGCAAAGTTCATTCCAGATGGCTCCTACAGAGAGTTTGCGGCATAACGCTGTCCATTACCCGCCGCAGATAACCTTTGCTTCATAGCCGATTGGTTTCGATGGTCGATGTGCATGGGCTTTGTTAGACCGCTTGCGACAGCAATAATATCAAAAGATTTTGCATGTAAAATGCATCAGCTACAATCCCTGAAGCATACCTATGTCATTGAGACGATAGGTTTCTACCTGACCGTTATCATCTCTAAAAACAATGATTCCTTGCTGAGGACTTGTAATTTGTGCCCAAGTTCTACGCATACTACCTGGGGCGTAACTATGTAATTGTGCACCTAGACCTCGATTATCAACCCTGTAGGTTTCAATTTGTCCGGCATCGCGATCGTAGAAAAGCAGTTTATCAGCAGTGTAAACAATTAAATGCCAAGTGCGACGGCAGCTTGTTAGTCTCTGAATTACAGAACCATTGCTTGTGGTGAATGTACATACTCCAGCATCGCGATCATAAAAAAGAGTGTTTCCAAAATTGACAGAAATAGGGACTCCAGTAACGGGAGTATCAGCAAGTTGTAAATTGAGCCATTCCTCAAATCGAGCATCAAAAGCATAAGCCTCCTGTTCTAAGGAGATATTATCGTAGTTCAGATTTGCTCTCTTGTATGCTCTAAAATATTCATAACCAAATCTTTCAATGCCTCCAACTCGTTGACATTGTTGAGAATGCATAAGCTCATGAGCTAGAAGGACGAGCTGATTTCTATTTGTAGAGTTATACTGACCATTGACAAAGATCCTCTCACAAAAGGTTTGAGCATCAGTATGACTGTTATTTATAGTCATACCAAGAATTTGCCAATCGTCTAATGGTGGGACATTGTAAAACACCACAACGTTGTCAACCAAGTTGCCGAAATGTGGTCTTAAATAACGTTTTTGATATTCATCTAATGGCCGGGGTGACGATCCTCTTGCTGATGCTCTAGATAGCATTGCTTCACTGCCTTGCCTATATACAGCCTGTCCAGCCTGCCCCCATGCTTCTTCAGATAGTTCTCGCGGATTAGTTGGAATGTTGCCAGCAGGAACTTCAGGCACACATACGGGGACTGAGTTAAATCGTCCTGTATGCTCTGCTCTATGGAAAGGAGGACACGGATGAAAAGCTTTAGCTGGTGAGGATTGCCCAAAAAGGGTTGAAACAGCGATTACAAGAGCTATTGAAGTAGTAAAGAGACCAAGCAGAACACTACGACGAATTTTCATGTTGTGAAAAAAGGTATGGACTGGTTTCGCTCACAACCCACTTAAATCCCTTTACTTGCTTTAAAGGAGGGGCTTTGAGGATCAATTTATTCGCTTTATAGGAAAGAACAAAGTTTGCTCATGGGAAACTGGATAAAGTACCGAAAATTCACAAATTGCACTAAATCTTTATACATTTGGCGATTGCACTTCACTATACCTTCCCATTGCACACCCTGCAGTCTAATGACCCCGTCCACCCGCCGCCGATCGCCCTTCTCACTCCACCGATCGCCTCCTTTGGTCGAATTGGGAGCCGCTCCAGTGCCGTTAATCCCTCCCCAAGTGGCACGACTCCCAAAACCGACATGAATTCTTGTCGGTCCCATATAACCGACATCTCCGCCGATTCCAGTAGCCCCAAAACTTGCCGCTGCCTCAACAAATGCCTCAAAAAAAGGTAGATCACTTGGATCAGTAAATCTAAGAACACGACCATCTTTTATCAAGTCTAAGTCGGCAGCATTGCCTAAGTCATGTCGAGTGCT
>NZ_JAMPLI010000098.1:0-8775 GCF_039962475.1 Leptolyngbya sp. GB1-A1
CTGAAAGTGTCTCCATCTCCGGTTGAGACAACACGGGCAGCCGTGCGATCTGGCGTAACAGTCTGAGCGATCGCAGCAGCCTTGGGGGTGGCAGGTGATGAAACAACAGGAGACGGGGCGATCGCTGATGTGGTTGTGGACGCGGAACCGGAAGCTGCCTGGGTCCCAGACGCAGAATTGATTGATGCAGGTGGTTGGGTACAGCTTACGAAAAGCATACCTGCCATCAATGCTACAAACTTAGTACGAAACTTCATTCTCCACCCCCTGTTTGTGAGGAATTGATTGAAAATGGGCAGGCAGAGTAGTGCCAGTCCGGTAAACACAACAGAATCAAAAAATTCTGAAGGCAACGATGCCAGAGCACACATGCCAAAAATGATCGCAAACAAGATGCTGATGATGCCTGACACTCCCTTTCCTGACTGTGCCGTTCCTGAGAGTGAGGAAGATTGTTCCTGGTCTATTTGTGGAGGAGCCTGTGCAGCAGGTGAGGCTATTCCGTCAGCCCATGCTCCGGGATTATCTGCTGGTTCTGGTGCAGTCGCAGCCTGAACAGGTGCAGCAGGAGCGATCGCTTCTGGTGGGTTTGTCTCGTTCGTGATCCATTGATCAATATCTGATTTTGCCTGATCCAGCCGCGCCAGCCACTGATCCAGCATCCGAGTGACTCGATCGTATGGCTCTAGCTGTTTCTCCTTGCTGCGCCGCAACTGGTTCTTAATCCTGGCATTTGCCTGCCCGGTTGCCTTTTTTCCTATCAATGCTTTAGAAATCTCAGACCCAACCGTCTTACCAACCTTGGCGGTCTCTGCTAAGAAAGTCGCCCTGATTTCTTTTTTGAGCGCATTCACATCTTTTTTGATCAGACGGATTTGCTTCTGCGCCTGGATGAGTCTGGATTTTAGCTGTTTTGCTTCTGCAACTGTGTTCCACTCCAGATTCAGCCGATCGCTCCGTGTTTCCGCCGCAGGCAGGTCGTTTCCTTCATTGCTGAACAGCGACAGAGCTTCAGAAAGCCTGCGCTCGAAATCTAAAACAGACATATATGCACCGTTGCTGGCTAGAATTTTGACGCGCCCTGTCTCCTTTAGAAAAGACAGGAAAGAATAATAAATTTGAATACAAGCGGACTCTTTAGCACTTTGGGGAGAGAAGCAATACCTGAATTACGTAAACACAGATAAGCGTTGCTCATTTTTCTTGCGGGTTGTGTCACTGGCTTTTGAGAATAGAGAATGTAAACCAGGAGCAAGTCCAATCCGCCTGTTGCTTGAACATTGCAGGAATAGAACAGCCTCAACAATTAGTTTCTGCGAGGGGACAGGTAATCAGTATCGTGCCCGATACGTCTGGTAAAGTCAGGTCCAATCTCCTGCCAGTAGGGTAAGACACCATTCACTGTAACTGACCCCTCATTCAAATCCTGCAACGAGAATTCAAGTGTGGGAAGAGACTGCCCAAGCTGGAGAACATCAAAATAATGTCTTCCTCCAATCCTTTCAACATGAATGACTTTCACCATAACTGTATTGTTTCGACCAAACGTATCGCATACATAGAATGCAGCATTTACGTCGATTACTCCTGGTTCTGTCACGTAAGCTGATTGCTCCTCCTCGCTGAAGCGACAGTTCCAGACGGTTGCTTCGGCAGACGGTAATGCTGCCCAGAGTAAGCCGTAGATGAAGGTGACAGCAGAAATCAGTTTCATCATTTCAGCAACTCTCTTACAACTGGATCGGCGACATCATATCGGCTTGAGGAATACTCAGGATTTTCGATTGTAATGACATCTCCATCATCCTGCGCGACCCACGTAAAATAGCTAATTCTTTCATAGGTTTTGCCAGTGGAAGAATCGCTCAAAGGCTCACCTGCTTGAGCATTTAATCGTGTAACTACACCGTCCTGCCAGGCAAAATGAGTAAACGCACCACGAATATTTCCACCTTCTACTACATAACAGGGCATTCGGGTGATGCTTCCACCGTTGTTATTGCCCCGATCATGGAAAGAACAAACGCCAAAGTAGGCTGCTGTTCCTGCCTGAGCTTTGAGTGCGCCAGTCAGAAGGGAGAGAATTGTGAGGGGAACAACGTATTGACTTATCTTTCTCATACAGACCGCTTTCTAATTAGCAGTACTCTTCTTTGCCGAGTACTCTTAACCCACAGATCTAGTTAGCCCATGCGCGGCATAAGTCTAACCTGACATACCAGCAGGAAAGGTGTTGCGAGAGCTTCCCAGAGTTTACAGGGGTTTCATAGGTCAGTTAAAAGTGTGAAGCTGAATACCTGCTTGTGAATTTTACTCTCAGTACGATTGTTTCCAGGCACTCCTCTCGATTCCCTAAGGAGCATCTCCCTCGTACTGTTGGGCAAATGCATCTTCATCTAATTCTAAAATTTCAACCGATCGGGTACGAACGCCAATTCTGTGCTCGATCAGCAGGTTGATCAGCTTTTCCCCGTTGATCAAAGTAATGGGCGCAGCCCCTCGCTCGACGGCTGCTGCCGTTGTTCCCTTGGAGAAGTCCCCTGTCGTAATGATGGTTCCTCGCACTGCATCAAACCGATGGAGGCAACCTCGCAGCGCATCCACTATAGGACGCTGAATATTGCCCCGCTGCCGCTTTGCCTGAACAACTTCGCGGACAGAGGTGATGCCCATCTCAATGTCAGCCCTCACGTCAATCCCCTTATCGTTCGAGGGGGCGGTGACCGTGACATTCTGATAGTTCATCGCTTCTAGAAGCTGCTTGATCAGATACTCAAACGCGATCGGGTCCATCGTCTCTAAAAGCTCTCCGATGCTGGCTTGAATGCTAGTCCTTTGTTTTTGTACCAGCGTGAAGATCTGCTGTAACTCGTTTGTATTATCGGTGTCTTCAGAGCCACCTGTTTGATTCAGGTATGCTAAACCCGCATCTGTAATGCTGTAGGTTGTGCCTGTCTTGGAAAGCAGGCTTCGCTCCAGCAAATTCTGCAATCGCCGACCCAGCGAATCCGTGATCGTGCTGTCACTTCCTAAGTGGGAATAGCGTTGCAGGTAATCTGCCCACTCTGGGACAAAATCTCCACGTCGCCCAGCACCCTTTTCCGCAACGATCGTCAGGATTTTGAGTAGCCCTTCGCCCTCATCAATCAGAGCAACTGCCTCTCCTTGCTCATACATCACAAAGTTCTGACCACGCTCTGTTAGGAGCATCTGCCCACTGTCGTTCTCTTCCAACAGTCCATAATTGGAGGCGAGCAACCAGTGCCCGTGGATATAGCGAGGATTAACTCTTCTCCCAGTTTTTCTCCAAATTGCCTCGGCTAACTGGCGATCTTCATCCTTTAGCCGTTGGGGAATCCAGCTATCAGGGTCAGTCCAATCGACGGGGGATTGAGGACTACCCCAAAAGGTGGTGATAGTGGAGCGCAATCCCGTAATTTGGGATCTGAACCATCCATTCCAAATTGGCAGCACAAGCCGTACTTCTGAATAGCTCGGAAAGTGGGGGATGCGAACTCGCTGGTTCTCATCAGTGTTGGAAGCTTTAAGCACTGGCACAGACTGCTCCAATCCCCAGATTCGCAGTCCGAACACCCCTGGCTTCACACGGAAAAATGGGCTGGTTTCTCCCTTCTGTTTGATATCTACCGCCAGTATCGCGTTGAGCGTTGCTTCCGGTGTCTTGCCATCAGTTTGAATTAATCCTCGCGCCAGTGCTCTCTTCGCAATCTCTCGGTAATGCAACGGCTCTCCAGCCTCTCGAAGAATAGTCAGGGTCGCTTCCGAAAAAGACATAGGAGCAGGATTCTCGCGTGGGTACAAGATTTTTTGGCTCTACCAGCACACTTAACCTTCCTAGTTGAATTGATTGTTTTCAACTGTTGAGGGGAACTGGAGGAGTCTGATAGGGACGAACAGGTATATTCAAGTAGTCATAGTGTGCCCATCATCTTCTAGCCTTACTCATGAATTTAGGAATGTCTCCCCAATACTGTGAAGACTTCCTAAATCTTTTTTGGAGTTTAAAGAACACAGGCAATTGCAGAGAGGCAGTAAACTGCTCAACGCTGATGATTGAGCGAAGCTGCTTCCCTGTTGCAATTGTTAGGATGCTGGAAGTCTTTTGATCAAACGTGATTTAACCAAATCAGCAACGTCAAGTGCAGCAAGGCAAGGGTGATAAACACATCATCTAGGTGAGGGAATTTTGAAGTGAGTTCAATTCAGTGGTACGAGCAGAATGCGGCTAATATCATCCCTGCCTATGAAAGCCTTCGAGCGGAGGAAGTTCACAGTTGGCTGTCTGGACTAATCCCCCATTCTTCTGCAGGGGAAACTGCTTCGCATTGCCCCAGCTTAATTCTGGACGTAGGAGCAGGCAGCGGTCGAGATGCAGCTTGGTTAGCAAGCCTGGGACATGAAGTCATTGCTGCTGAGCCTGCTGCCGCCATGCGAGAAGAAGGACAGCGACTTCATCCGGATGCCAGGATTCGCTGGACAGACGATTGCCTTCCAGCACTTCAACACGTTCACCGCCTGGGCATGGCGTTCGACTTTATCCTCCTGAGTGCGGTCTGGATGCATGTCCCTCCTGCGGAGCGATCGCGGGCATTTCGTAAAGTGATCACGTTGCTCAAACCGGGTGGGCTGCTGGCAATTACCCTGCGGCACGGGGTTGCCGAAGCAGAGCGGGAAATTTACGAGGTGACTTGGGAAGAGATTGAGCGGCTCGCACGGAATCATGGAGCCACGATCGTCCGCAAAGTGGAGGAGAGCGATCGGCTGGGGCGACCAGATGTATCCTGGACTCATGTCGCACTGACCCTCCCGGATGACGGTACAGGTGCGCTGCCGCTGCTGCGTCACATTATTCTCAACGACTCAAAATCCTCCACCTACAAGCTGGCACTCCTGCAAACGATTTGCCGGATGGCGGACAGCATGGCAGGAACGGCTCATCACCTGGACGACGAATCGGTCAGCGTTCCACTGGGTCTGGCTGCCCTCTACTGGATTCGACTATTCAAACCTCTACTGGAAGCTGATTTGCCTCAAACTCCAACCAATCGAGGAGTGCAGGGGTTAGGATTCGCCGGGGAAGGCTTTCGATCGCTGGGTAGCGTCTCCCACCTGGACTTACGAATTGGCACAAGATTTTCAGGGGCGACCGCCAGGGGATTACATCAGGCATTGAAAGAAGCCGCAAAGACGATCGCAGAAATGCCTGCCCACTACATGACCTACCCCAACGGCAGCCAGATACTCAAAGTCGTTCGGCACTCTCGACTGGTCACGCCAGCAGACATCGTAATTGACACAAGCTACCTTGAGAGTTTCGGGCAACTGCTCATTCCCAAAAACATCTGGTTAGCCCTGCTGCGCTTTGATGTCTGGGTTGAACCTGCCCTGATCGCCGAGTGGATTCGCCTGATGAAAGGCTACGCCAGCAGTCAGGGACGATCACTGAACGAAGCCGTGATCGCAGAGGCGATCGCCTGGTCAGACCCCAGCCGGGATGTTACCGCAGCCAGACAGCGGGCGATCGAACTGCTGTCGTTGAAGGATCTGTTCTGTGTCTGGAGTGGGAAACGGTTAACTGAGAAATCATTGGATATTGACCATTGTTTCCCCTGGTCAGCCTGGGCTTGTGATGACCTGTGGAATTTGATGCCCGCAGACCGGAAGGTGAATCAGCACCAAAAGCGCGATCGTCTGCCGGGTGCTGAAATTCTACGCTCTGCTCAGGAAAGGGTCCAGTCGTGGTGGGACGAGGCGTATCTTCAGGCTCCGAATCCACTGCTCCCTACTCGGTTCACCAGTGAAGCGCGTGCCAGTCTTCCGGGAGTGTTGAATGAGGCTGACTTATTGACTCTGGATGATCTCTTCACGGGTGTCATGATGCAGCGGGTGAGGCTGAAGCACGATCAGCAGGTGCCAGAGTGGTTGGGCTAGAACCTTCAAGCCTGTATAGTTCTGATCTTTCCACTAAATTCTTGTAGTCTTGCATTATTAGCATCGACTGATTTGCTTCAGAACCTTAAATTTATGCTAGATTTTCTAGTCAATAGTAGAAACGTTTGTTCTACTGGCGTTGAGATCTCTAATGATGCTCCCAGTCCCTTGGGGCGGGGTTATCCGGACATAAACCTTACAGCGGACTAATACTGCAAGCAGAGGGGGATGGACTCGTGATCAAATTCAAAAATCTCGCTTGGGTTCACACTCGACTCTCACAGGTATCCTGTCCTGCTAACCCATACTACAGCTAGCAATTTGAGTACAGATAATTGGATGAAGTTGTACTTTACATAAGATGCAATCCCTCATCAACCCTTGGCTGCTAACCATAAGAGAAATGAATAAATACCACTAAGATAAGAAAATAAATTCCATCCAGATCCAGACATCAATATGAGTACTAGATTAAGAATTAAGAGATTTAAAGGGATCTACGATGAGACTGTTTTTGAAGAATTTGATTTTGTAAATTACTTTGTTGGTGAAACTGGTAGTGGTAAAACAAGTGTGTTGAATGCAGTTTCATTTCTCAACGATGGGGTGAACTCAAGGCGTTTTTTTGGTCCAGAAAGTATAGTTACTTTTGAGTTCAACGGTAAAAGTCAATCTTTGCACTGGAATACCAACAATCCCAATAAAGCAGAACATAGAGGTGATTTAAGCCCCAACGTATTCATTTTTGCTGCTAACACCTCAAATGAAAAAGGTGCAAATGGAATTGCAGGTATGGGAAAATCGACAGATAGACTTACCGCAGGAAGTGCTAAAGACTTGGCAGAGTTAAACTCACTTCTCAGGGAAGCTAACCATAGTGGCTTAACAGCTAAAAAATATGTTGACCAGGATGATCCGTTCAATCAAGACAACGGTAGGCTTGTGTATGAAAGTGATCGTGGATATGTTGAACCATCTATGATTGCAGATGGGTTGACAGCATTGATCAATATCAGGAAAAGTCTACGAAGCTGGGCGAAAAACTTTACAGACTCAGCAAATATAATAATAATTGAAGAACCTGAAATCAGCTTGCATCCCAACCTTCAGAAGGAAATTCCGATAATCTTCAATGAGTTATTCCTGAGCCTAGCTCCAGAAATAGCAAGAAAAACATTCTTGCTTATATCCACGCACAGTCCTTTTATTATTAGCTCATCTGCAAAATTTAAAGAACAAAAAGTTTTTCCATTGCAAAATGGGAGTCCGATCAACTTCAACTTTAATGACCAAAGCTGGGTTGAAACGAACGTAAGCAGCGGCTACTCCGGTGCGAACTGTGCTTATGTAGTGAGTAAAATGTTAGGTGCTGAAGTAACTGATTTTGGCTATCCAGAAAACTATTGCATTCTGGAAGAATACTCGCTTCAAATAATCTTGGACGACGCGAGAAAAAAAGGAATTATTAAAAATATCCAATTTGTTTCAGCTTCAGGAACTTCCAGATCTGTCGATTTAGCAGAAACTATTTATGAGCTTGAAAAACTCAATACTTTAGTTAAGTGTAATCCTTACTATTTTGATAAATATCTTTTCGTAATTGATAGCGTGAAAAATATAAATGACGAAAGATTAAAAAAGAGATTGCTAGAAATTAGAAGCAGATTGGGAAGCAGATTTATAGAACTAAAATTACATTCACTTGAAGACTATTATCCGAATCTAGATGGAAATTTAGAAGCGTCAGCTAAAAGTGAAATTAGTGAGAACGAAAGAAAAAATAAAGGGGGTTCTAAAGCTAAATACGCAAAACTAATTTCTGAAAAAATTACAGATGAGCAAGATTTTTCCAGGCTTTTCAATGGAGAACTTGATGCTTTACTAAAAAGCAATTGAAGAAATGCTTCCGTTCGGGCTGAAAGCTTTACCAGTGCTCATCAAGTCAATTCTCAAATGCCTGCGGCTCGTTCTGCAATCGGATGGTAAGTAACTGTTGATGGTGACGTTCATTGACGCGGTGTTACCCTAATGAGCAGCAGAAATCATGCGCGATATTGGAGCTTATCAGGCAATGAATTTAGACGGGGGTGCTTCGGTCGCATTGACAAGCCGAGGCAGGGTTCTGTATCCAGCCGGGCGAAACCTGACGAACGTGATTGCGGTGTATGACAGCACTAATGCTGCTCCTGCCGCATTGCAGGATGCTTGGAGACAATTTCAGCAGGGCGAGCTTCGTCCAGAGTTACCGCGATAGGACAACCCAAACCCATGCTGCAATGATCACACTGCTGATCGCAACGGAGTAACGTTGAATGAAGCTCTTTTTAGCGACAAGCCAGAAATTTCCTTAAAATCGGGAAAAAGAAGGATTATTTGCCGGAGAATAGGCTTGTTGCTCCCTACTGTCCCTGCTGAAGAAAGGTTGCTGTCTGCCTATGAATTCTCAACAGCGCAATCGCGGTCGTATCCTAACCCCTGAGGGGCAACTGGTTGCGGGTTTTGCAAAAAGTTGATAGGAGAGATTGAATAGCAAGGCCAAATTGAGCCTTTAAAGGAACAGAACGATCGATTAGGATCGATTTCCTGCTACTCTTGCCCATATTTCTGACTTCAAAGCACGACAACTCTGGGTCTCTATTGCCGAGACCTCAAAAGGGATGAATGACGAATGGGTTAGCCCTGGCAAAAATGCCGCAGATTGATCAGAGTGTAAGCCAGAGTTTTCAAGGCATAGTGCAACTTGCTGATCCGCTCGAAGCGCAGCAATAAGCGCTTGAATTTATCCTCCCAAGCGAAGACTCACTCAATGGTGCGAAACCGTTC
>NZ_JAMPLI010000099.1:0-8359 GCF_039962475.1 Leptolyngbya sp. GB1-A1
AAAGCCAGGGTCAATTGGAGATTTTCCAGTGCAGGTGCGCGCATTCGGTTAGGGCATCTCTATCCTAAATTAAAGCATGCTAACTAGGCAAAGTTTATTTGGTGAACTACTAGAGCGTCTTACACTTAAATCCGCCTACTCACATCTTGCATCAGAACAAATGCTCTAAGTTTTGACTTCCACCAACTGCAGATCTAATCCAAGGGATTGGAAAAGTGGGCGAGCCTGCTCCAGGTAGACAAGAAGTAGACAGATCACGACTTCAGGCAGGAGGAGTTTCATGGCTAAAGTGGCTGATGCTCCCCAATCAGGCAGAGTGGATGAGCCGGCGGACAAATAGACCCAGTGCGCGAGCACAAAAGTGACCAGACAAAGGACAAACCAGCGATAAACGCCCTTGAGCGTTTGCTGACCAAATCGATGTAACCCGAAGCGGTGTTTGGCAGTCTTAAAGAAGCCTTCAATGCTCCATCGCTTGCGTCCCCACCAGAGGATGGTGCTGGCTTTGAGCGGACGAGTCGATAAGACGAAGCGTTTCTCCCACTGACCCTCGCGTTTGAGGTAAAGCCAGGAAATCGTTACGGGAAAGTCCAAGCCCTCTAAGCGCACCTGTTGTCCTTTTGTGACCAAGTTGCACACAGAGCGACCATCCGAGAGTTTGCGGTCACAGCGCACTCCGGCAATCACCGGATAACGTCGCTTTCGCATGGCTTTAAGGAATTCCACACTCCCAAAGGCGGTGTCTGCGAGGACGACGACTCGATAGGCTTGGACTAAGGTGGAAGGGAGCGTATCAATCAGACGCACCGCAAGTTGAGCGGCACTAGGCGCGCCTTTGCCTCGCCAAACCCGAAATCCCCAGAGCACTCGAAAACTGCCCACGACCAAGTACAGCACTACTAGATGTAACCCTCGCTTCCCTTGCAGGACCAAGATCAAATCGGCGAAAGCTTTGAATTTGCCGCATTTCTCCAGCGTGGTCAGGTCAACAATGACCCTCAGCCAGGGTCTTCGTCCTCGGTGACGAGTTCTAAGCAGTTCCTGGACAATTTGCTGACGCACAGAGCGAATCACACCTCGCGTAGACCAATCGTAGTGATTCAAAAACTGGCTCAAAGCCGCCGCAGATTTAATGGCACTGTGTTCGGGCAAAGGATGTCCCTGCGCTTCCAGAAATAGTCCCAGTAAGGCTTGCAGGCTATCGCGTTGGTAAGCCGTCGGCATCAGACCGAGCAGGGTGTAAACTATCGCTTGGGCGTGTACAAGAATAGATTCCACTGTTCTTGAAAACCTTATTGCATCACGCCCTTTTCTCGCATGGATTGGCTCCTTGGCAAAGCCATTCATTTGTACTGCTGCAAGATGTGAGCATACTAACAAGCATTTCTAGCTGAAACTTCTACTTTTCCCAGTTTCTCAGCTTTTTAGCAACAATGATTAATCATCGTCAAAATCAAAATTAGAATCATTGTTCGATGTTCTTAGGTTCAACTGATACTCAACCTCGTTCTCGCTGCGCCCTGTAATCCGGATTGAGTAAGTTCCAGGATTCAGGCGAATTCTAAACTCATCATCGTCTTCAGGTCTGATTCGACTAGTAGAATCCAATACGTCACCGTCTGCATCAAACAGCCTTGCCTGAACGCGCTTCTTGGTACCAAATAGGTCGAAAAATTCTAAATTCTCCCTATTCTCTAAGTTGACACTCAAGTTTGTTCGTTGGCGAAGACGAAATACATAAGTATTTGCCTCATCTTTAGTTACTTCATCAGTGAGGCTAGCTCGGCCCCTAAATGTACCCAGATTCTCGCGAAATCGAGTTTCACCTCCGAGTTGCAATGCTGAATCATTGTTGGTCAAACTGCTCAGCGATCGAATTGAGTAATCGTTTAAAGTGCGTTCCTTCATAGTCCCTTTGCTCCCTAATTAGTACAAATTGTTTAAACTAAGATACACAAAAACATCAAGCTAGAAAGACTTTTGTTCTCGCTTCAATCTGTATTTCGATTGCTTCAGTATCAATGATTGCCTGCCTTAAAACATCATCCAGTCGGTCAATTCTTTCAGCAGATTTAAGAACGTCCATAAAATGCCTACAATGGGAATACGGTGGTTCATCGAGTTTTGATGATAGAACGTTACCTCGAAATTGTCAGAACTGTGTACTCACATCACTACTTTCTTTGTTGCGATAGACTTTTTCCTTCCTTTTCCTCGACTAGACGGCTTGAAATGGCTCCTGCAATTCATCCACTCGTTCAATAAAGCGTTTTCTTTACTTTGATAGAGACACAAACCCTGCCATTCTTGTTCTCAGTTGCAAACTGCTGCACTTTATCAAATGCTTGGCAAAATCATCCCTTACTCCCAAACAGCCTAAACCTAGAGTTGTATAGTAACGCTGTTTAATTTTTTGACAACTCTGTTCAATCGGATTTTCTAAATAGCTTCTCACTGCATGCTCAATGTCTGCACCTAAGGTTCCTGCGATCGCTTTAGTGTACAGCGGGCCCATCAGTAGCAATCTTTTCGGGCATTGTTTGAGCCATGTTACGGGCTTGAGCAAAGAACGCTTTGGTAATTGCCATGGAAGTAGTGTCACAAAGTTGTTTCTGGGTTGTCATTTGAGTTCTCATTGCAATGTTATCAGTGGATGCGAACACTTTGTTCAAGTTACGTTCATGAGTGAAGTTTAGAATTTTACTCCTAACATGACCTCCTCTGATTTGTCTCAGTTGATCGGCTCATCCGATCGGGTGAATCGATCGATAAAGGAATCCCTGCGATCGTAGGAGGCATCAGTTCCCTTCAATCCGTGAAGCTAATTCTAGATTCACATTGGAGGTGAACCTATGAAGACGCTCACAGCTCCTACACCGAAGCTGACTCAACTGACCAAGTGCATCTTGTCTGAAACTGCCTTTGAGTCTTCTCTCTCAGTTCATTTGTTGGGTACTTTGGGTTACAAGCCGGTGGGTGTTCTGGAGATATTGCGATCGCCCTATTTGATCAAGCTTAGGTGGCTCAAAAATTGCTGTCGAGCCTACGAGATTAGCCAATTCCAAAAAGACTGTGGCATTCCTACGCGATGAAACAGGTCAGGTTATAGCTTCAGTTAAAGATCTCGTGCCTATTCTCGCTTTACTCCTTAGATATAGAGATAGAAAGATAGAGATGAAAGACTTGGTTATGCGTACACTCAAACGATGGATTTCTACAGTCAAACCTATTTCTACCTCATCTGAGTTTTTGGCATGGCGACAGCAATTTTTACCGGGGCGGCTGCAGCTACTTGCCTGGGTTGTCTTGATCATTCTCATCCTAGTGACGATGTTACATCTCACTGTCACCATTCCCAGCCTAAATGCATCTGGAGATCCAAAGGTTGCATTTAGTGCCGATCGCCTAAGAGCCTACCTGGCTAATACCATCAGCCAAATCCTGAGTGTCTTTGTTGGTGTATTGATCACACGATCACGATGGATTCGACAAAGCCCTGAACGAGTCTTTCTACTGTTTAATGCGCTGGTGCTTCTGCCGATGCAAGTGGTCGCAGCATTTCGGGGAGAGGTTAGCTTTGATAGCGAAATTTGGTTAATTTACTTTGCAATTCAAGCCATTCTAGTTCCTGTTTATTGGCAGTTGCATCTTCTGTCACAAGTTGTAGCAATCGGCTACTTCGTCACAGCATTTTCCTTTGGTTGGCGTGATCCCAATGTGGTTGTTCCGGCTGTCTATCTGTTGTTCGGAGTGTACACCATTTTTATTTGTGCGGTTGCTAATACAGGAGTGTTTTTGTATGAGCGATCGTGCAAGCGGGAACTAGAGTTACGACAACAGTTACGAGTGTTCATTCATGCGGTTTCTCATGATTTACGCAATCCTATCCTGGGAATGACGATGACGCTAAAGAGTTTTGTGAAACCATCGGGTGAATCATCTGCTATTCCCCAGGAGCTGTTAGTGCAACTAGTTGCAAGTGGCGATCGCCAGGTTGAATTGATTAACTCGCTTCTAGAAGCCCATGCGACAGAAGTACAGGGTCTTGCTCTGCATCGTCAGCCTATCCAACTTGCCGAGTTAGTGAATACTACCGTCAATGATTTTCAACCCTTCTTTCAACAGCTAAAAACATCTGTCTATCAAACCATTTCACCCAATCTACCGCCTATCAATGCCGATTCACTGCAACTTCGACGGGTGTATGAAAATCTAATTTCTAATGCATTGAAGTATAACCGCCCCAGCTTGCAGTTAACGTTTGCGGCAGAGGTTGTTGACAGTGAAAAATTAGGAAAATGGGGAAATAGGCAGAGCGCAAGCAGGCTACAGCACTCACCACTACACTGGCTGCATTGCATTGTGACAGATAACGGAGTTGGTATGACGCTGCAGCAAAGCAAGCACTTGTTTGATCTCTACAGCCGCGGACGTGATCAACGACGATCGCTCAGCCTGGGATTAGGGCTCTATATGTGTCGGCAAATTATCGCAGCACATGGCGGCGAAATTGGAGTGATTAGTAGTCCAGATCAGGGTGCAACGTTCTGGTTTACCTTGCCGATTCAAACCTGATTCTCGTCGTTCAATTATTTTTTTCAAAAAGCGATGCCTACTCACACAGCAAGAACTCGTCATGTTATGAAGTGGACTTGGATAACTACCTTCACGCTCACGATGCTTTTTACGATTGGTATGGCCGCATTTGCTAAAACTCGTCCTCAAGACCCTCAACCCCCTTTTCCTTACCAAAGTGTTGAAGTTAGTTACAAAAACTCAAAAGCTCAAGGTGTTCGTTTAGGTGGGACGTTTGTGATTCCAGCAGGGCAACCGCCGTTTCCGACGGTCTTGTTGATCACAGGATCCGGGTTGCAAGATCGGGATGAGACCATTTTCAATCACCGTCCGTTTGCGGTAATTGCTGATTATCTAGCTCGCCGAGGTATTGCTAGTTTACGGGTTGACGATCGGAGTGTTGGCAAATCGACAGGCGATGTTGAGAATGCAACAACAGTGGATTTTGCAACAGATGTTGAAGCAGGGATCGCCTTTCTGAAAACTCGTGCTGAAGTCGCATCTAAAGGAATTGGGCTCATTGGTCACAGCGAAGGAGGGATCATCGCCCCAATGGTGGCGGCAAAACCAGAGAATGACGTTGCGTTCATTATTCTACTGGCTGGCACTGGGGTTCCCGGCGATCGCATCCTGCTAGAACAGCAAATCGCCGCTGCAAAAGCAAATGGAGCCGCCTCTCAAACAATAGAAACACAGCGCCAGCTAATGGAAACAATTCTGCCGATGATCAGAACTAGCAACGAGTCTAGGGATGCTCTCACGAATCGCCTGGTTGTAACCGCGAAGACAATTGACCCTACGGTATCAGAGGAAGAGATACGGAATAGAATGCATCGCCTGACATCTCCGTGGATGCGATTTTTTGTGAGCTACGACCCTGCTCCGACTTTAGCCAAGGTAAAATGTCCAGTGCTTGCTCTGAATGGAGCTAAGGATGTTCAGATCACTTCTCAACTTAATTTGACAGCCATTGGACAAGCCTTAAGGCAGTCAGGAAATCAGAATTTCAAAACGTTGGAGCTTGCTGGACTTAACCATTTATTTCAAACTGCTCGAACAGGCTCACCAAGTGAATACGAAGAAATAGAGGAAACGTTTTCACCAACTGTTCTCAAACTAATTGCTAATTGGATTGAGCAAAATCTCAAGAGAAGTTGGTAACAAACATACTTTAAGGATGCTTGTCATTATGCCGTTGAGAAGCACCTTTATATTCTGGAACTGATTCTAATGGAGTTAATTATGGTTTCGCGACAATTTTTACGCCTTTCTGGGTTTACCAGAGTAGATCGAATTCAGATGACTGATTGTGTGAGTGAGGCAATTAACCAAGCAGGAGCCTGGATCACCGACTTTCACCTTTACTCGAACATATTAATCTGCATCAACTTTGAAGTGTCGATCGCCAACTTAGATAAACTTGCTATATCTTTGCAAGCAACCGGGCTACAGCTTAGCCAGGAAAGCCTGGAGCAGCTGATGCCTACTGACACAGCCCAAGGACAAGAGGAGCTAGTAGGGACATTGCAAATTACCTTTATACACAATGAACCCGACTTGCTCCGAGATGTGCCTGCGGTTCCGGGGTAGTTGATGTTATCCAACCAAACCTAAATTTTGTTGCAAGGAGTATATATGAAACGGAAACAATCGCATCACAAACCAGTGAGATCTGAAGGTAGATATGCGGCACTGAGGCTTACAACCAAACCGAATACATTCGTTCAGCGCTACCTTAACTCGTCATTTGTATGGCTCTCTCTCATGCTCCTATGGGCTGTCACGGATGTGCTCCACGCCACAATTCCTTCGGGGGGTCGTCCCATAGAGCCGGATACGTGGATTACACACCTCGTGTTCACATTGGTGGGTTTAGCCTCGATCTGGTGCATGCAGCGGAGTGGTTTTTCCGCAGCATGGGACAGCCGCATTTCGGTTAAACAGCGACTGTTGCTTCCTATGTTTGTAGGCGTAGCCTTCGGCACCTGCGCTATTTTGATCGATCAAATAACAGGAGCTACAAGTATTCTGGCAGCCAAGGTGGGGAGTGATTTTAATGTTGGCTTCCCAGGGTCCCTGTTCGTCTATACAGGAGGAGCGATCAAATTAGAGTCTGTGTTCCGCATAATACCCATTCCGATCATTCTTTGGCTTGGATCTTCTGTTTTCCTGAAGGGTCGTGCGCAAAACAAAATCTTTTGGATCTTGGCTGTGCTTACTTCCGCTGTTGAGCCGATTATTCAGGGCATTCCGTTGATGCAGTTGGCAGGCGGCGAGATTGGGGGGCTCTCCTTCGCTGCTTACGCGATTCATGCTTATGCCTTCAACTTCGCTTCAGCAGTCTGTTTCCGATTCTATGGCTTGTTAGGTGCTGTCCTCGTGCGTTTCGGAAATTATATAATTTGGCACATCGGGTTCGGCTTCTATCTCCAGTATTTAACGAGCTAGTCGGCATCTACCCACTCGATGGGGAACTTAGTTGAATGGAAATAGGCGACGGTGCAAAATTAAGCACCTGCATATTTAGGGCACTTGCAGCGTCGCTGCAACAAGATTGAAAGATAGCAAGGCTGAAACGAAGTGCCACGCGCTCTCTAAAACGCTTGACTGAGCATGAGTATGTTGAGCTGCTTCCAGCTTCAACCGATAGTCGGGCAAAGTTGATTGGGCTAACCTCTCAAGCAATCAAGGTTCAACGAACGACAATTCAAATCAGCCGACAAGTAAAATAGGATGGGATAATTTCTGTAAATCTGAAAACTGTTGTAATTGCATCAAAAACGACAGGTTGGCAAGGAAAGAATTGTAATGAGCGAGCAACCCAATCCACAGCGAATTCAGATTTTGATTGTTGAAGACGACCCGATGATGAGGATTGGCTTAAAACACTTGCTCTGTGCCCAACCTCAGCTTGAAGTTGTTGGCATGGCTGAGGATGGCTATTTAGGGGTCGAAGCTGCAACTGCTCTCCAACCGGATGTGGTGGTAATAGATGTGGGAATGCCTCACCTTGATGGCATTGTTGCAACGCAACAGATTAAACAAACACTGACAGAGGTTAAAGTCATTATCCTTACGTCTCATACCGATCAAACGGAAGTGATCGCAGCCCTTTCTAGCGGTGCTGATGGTTACTGTGTCAAAGGCACAAGTGTAGAGCAGTTAGTTAAAGCGATCGAGGTCGTCCATCAGGGCGCAACTTACCTCGATGCTCAGGTGGCGCAACTAGTGATCAAGCAGCTTAAATCGCCTGTTTCCATCTCAACACCAACTGCGACCATTGCATCTGGAACCTTATCTGAACGAGAATTAGAGGTACTGTGGCTAATTGTGGATGGTTACAGCAATCCGAACATTGCCAAGGCTTTATATCTGAGTGAACACACAGTAAAAACCTATGTGCGCAGAATTTTGAATAAACTATTGGTCAACGATCGCGTTCAGGCAGCCGTTGTCGCGTTGCGTTCAGGCTTGCTTGGATGATCATCGGTATGATCCAGAGTCAGAGCGTGCATCTCAATGGGTTCGACGTGTATGTCAAAAGCCGCGCGCAAGTTGCTCAGTCGCACCGAAGACGGTTTCGTCACTGGTTGTCGAACCGACGGATTGATCTCGTTGCGGCTCATCATGTTCTGATCAAGCAAGCCTTGTCCGAGTGGAGCAGTGAACAGTAGACTTCATCGGAAATAAGGAGAAGAAGTTGAACAGAAGGGACATTTTCCCTCCTCGCTATTGTTGTTAGGCAACGGCTTGCTGACGTTGGCTCAATCGAAAGTTGTGCAGC